>NZ_DATELG010000276.1:0-24421 GCF_035276905.1 Phenylobacterium sp.
CGGGCCCCAGCCGACCTGGGCCCGGCAAGCCGGGCCGTCCCGCCGGTGTCCGCACCGGCCGCAAGCAGAAGATGGGCGGCAAGAAAAAGCGGCGGTAAGGCCCCTTCCCGCGCCGCGCCGAGCCGCCTAGACAGCTTTCGATGTCCGAAGCCCTCACCGCCGCCGCCAGAGCTCAGGGACCGCCGCGTTCGCCCGGCCAGCGGGCCGTGCGCCCGAAGAACGCCGCCACCATGATCCTCGTCCGCCGCGACGGGCCGAAGCCGCGCGTGCTCATGGGGCGGCGCAACGACCGCCATACCTTCATGCCGGGGATGTGGGTGTTTCCCGGCGGCCGGGTCGACCGCAGCGACCGCCATGCGCCCGCCGCCAGCGACCTGAAGCCCGAGATCGCCGCCCTGTTCGACAATCACCACCGCCCGGGCCGCGCCCTGGCGATGGCCGCCGTGCGCGAGACCTTCGAGGAGGCGGGCCTGCTGCTCGCCAGGCCCGCCCCGTCGCGGCCGGCGGCTGGCCCCTGGCGCGAGTTCCTGGCCCAGGGCGCCTTGCCCGACCTCTCACCCCTCGACATCGTTGCGCGCGCCATCACGCCGCCCTCGGTCGCCAAGCGCTTCGACACCTGGTTCCTGATGGCCGAGGCGGACCGGCTGATCAGCCTGGAGCGCCAACCGGACTGCGGCGAACTCGACGAGATCGCCTGGGTCGACTTCGACGAAGCCATCGAGCTGAAGCTGCCCAACGTCACCCGCTTCGTGCTCGGCGAGGCCCGCGCCCGGCTCGACGCCCCGCACCGCCCGCGCATATTCCTGAAGAAGGGCGTCAGCCACCCGACGCGGGCCGTGCTATAGGTCTGACCGTCACGCCATTGACTTATGGGCGCGGATTCGTATTTTCCGCGCCTCTTTAGAACATCTGCCGACGGCGCGCCCGTCCGGCCCGCCCGAGGACTGCCCCATGGCGAAGCCCGCCTCCATCAAGATCCGCCTGAACTCCACGGCGGACACCGGCTACTTCTACGTGACGAAGAAGAACGCCCGCACCAAGACCGAGAAGATGGTGCTGAAGAAGTACGACCCGATCGCGCGCAAGCACGTCGAGTTCAAGGAAGGCAAGATCAAGTAGGACCGGCGTCAAGCCAGATCCGAAACGAAGACGCCCGGTTCGCGCCGGGCGTTTTTCGTTTTCCCTCCTTTCATCAAGGGAGGGAAGGCTTACGCCGCCCTGGCGATCACCCGGTTGCGGCCCGAGGCCTTGGCTTCGTACATGGCCGCGTCGGCGCGCTTGAGCAGGCTGTCGACCTTCATCTCGCCGGGCAGGCTGGTGGCGACGCCGATGGAGATGGTGACGTCGAGCGCCTCGGCCCCGCCGGCGACGCGGAACGGCGAGCCGGCGACATGCAGGCGGATGCGCTCGGCGATTCGATGAGCGTCCTCGATGCGGGTGTCGGGCATCACCACCAGGAACTCCTCGCCGCCGTGGCGGACGGGAATGTCGATGGCGCGGACATTGGAGGCCAGCCGCAGGGCGAACTCGCACAGCACCTCGTCGCCGACGTCGTGGCCGTAGCCGTCGTTGATCTTCTTGAAGTGGTCGATGTCGATGGCCAGCAGCGACACCGGCTCCCCGCCCTGGCCGGCCCGCTCGACGAGGGCCTTCAGTTGGCCCGCCATGTAGCGGCGGTTGTGCAGGCCGGTGAGCTGGTCGGTGACCGCCAGCTCCAGCGACTGGTCGAGATTGCTGCGCAGGTAGTCGGTGTAGCGTTTGCGGCGGATCTGGGTCTTGGCGCGGGCGCAGAGCTCGCCCGGATCGACCGGCCGCGCCAGGAGGTCGTTGACGCCGATCTCCAGCGCCTTGATCAGCCGCGGCCGCTGGTCGAAGTCCACCACCGCCAGCAGCGGCAGGTTGCGGGTGGCCTCGTCCGAGCGGATCTGGGCGCAGAGCCGAAGGCCGTCGAAATTGTTGGCGGCGCAGTTGACGATCAGCAGGTCGACCGGGCCGCGGGCGGCTGTCAGCGCCTTGTCCGGATCGGCCTCGACCACCGGGCGGTGCTCGATGGCGAGCTCGGCGGCCAGCCGCTCGGCCTGGCGCTCGTTGTCGTCGACGACCAGGATCCGGCCGCCGGCGCCGCCCAGGCGGGCCGCGGCGCCGGCGATCACGCCGATTCGCCGGCCGGAGGCCTCGCGCTCGCGCAGCTCGTCCATCACCGCCTTCAACCGCGTCAGGCTGCGCACGCGGGCGAACAGCATGACGTCGTCGATCGGCTTGGTCAGGAAGTCGTCGGCCCCAGCCTCCAGGCCCGCCACGCGGTCCGAACGGCCGTCGAGCGCGGTGACCAGCACCACCGGGATGTGGCGGGTGGCCGGATCGTCCTTCAGCTTGCGGCAGACGGTGAAGCCGTCCATGCCGGGCATCATGACGTCCAAGAGGATGATGTCGGGGGTCTCGGCGGCGGCCATGGCGATGCCGCTCGGGCCGTCGCGGGCGGTGAGCACCTCGTAGTACTCGGCCGAAAGACGCGCCTCCAGCAGCCTGATGTTCGCTTCAAGGTCGTCGACGACCAGGATCCGCGCCGTCATCTGCCCTAGTCCAGAAGTTTCTTGATCGTGTCGAGGAAGTGCACCACCGAGATCGGCTTGGAGATATAGGCCTCGCAGCCGCCCTCGCGGATCCGCTCCTCGTCGCCCTTCATGGCGAAGGCGGTGACCGCCACCACCGGAATCGGCGCCAGCTCCTCGTCCTCCTTCAGCCACTTGGTGACCTCGAGCCCCGAGATCTCCGGCAGCTGGATGTCCATCAAGATCAGGTCGGGACGATGCTCGCGGGCGAGCGACAGCGCCTGCAGCCCCTCTCGGGTCTCCAGGATGTCGTAGCCCTGGGCTTCGAGCAGATCATGAAACAGCTTCATGTTCAGCTCGTTATCCTCGACGATGAGGACCTTCTTGGTCATTCCGGACCCGGCGCTGTGGTTGGAGGACGGTCGCGCACGAGCGCGCCCTCCCCGCCTGTGACACCTTGATCACATGGCATATCCTTAAACTTCGTTAGTCGCAGCCTGGAGCCGCCTTGGCCGACCGATCCGAACCCTTTCCCGTTCAGGCGCCCAGGCTGCAGTCGCTGGGGCTCTCGACCGAGCGGCCGCTGGTGGTCGTCGACGTCGACGAGGTGCTGGGCCTCTTCATGAAGGGGTTCGGCGCGTTCCTGGCCGAGCAGGGCCTCGATTTGCGGGTCGAGCGCTACGCCCTGTTCGAGAGCATCTTCCGCGGCGCGGCGACCGAGCCGCTGTCGCGGGCGGAGGGCCAGGCGCTCTACGACGCCTTCTTCCGCACCGCCTGCGGCCGGATCGAACCCGTGCCCGGGGCGGTGGAAGCGATCGGGCGGCTGAGTCGCCACGCCGGCGTGGTCATCCTGTCGAACGCGCCGGCGCAGGCGGAGGCGACGCGCCGCGACTGGCTGCGGCGGCACGGGCTCGATCACCCGCTGGTCCTGAACCGCGGCCTGAAGGGCCCGATCACCGCCGGCCTCGTCAGCCAGACGCGCCGCCGCTCGGCCTTCATCGACGACATCCTGTCGAACCTGGACTCCGTCGCCGATCACGCGCCCCAGACCACCACCTTCCAGCACGTCGCCGACGAGCGTCTGCGGAGACTCGCGCCGACCTCCGATCGCCACCGCCGGATCGACGACTGGGCGGAGCTGGCCGAGGCGGTGGAGGCGGCGGTGCGAACCTCGCGCGCTTAACGGGAAGGGACCGGCTCCAGCGCGTCGACCCGGGCGTGCACCACCGCCCAGCGGTCGCTGTAGATCCGCCGCCAGCCGGGCTTGGCGTCCATCAGCTTGGCGAGCGGCTCGCGCGGCTGCAGGATCGTCCAGGCTAGGCCGTATTGCTGCACCGCCTTGTCGAACTCGGCTGCATCGCCGCGCATCAGCCGGATGTCGCGGCTGAAGAAGTCGTCGCCGTACATGTCGGAGCGGCCGTCGATGAACGGCCTGACGCCGCGGAAGATCAGGTAGCCGCCGAAGCTGTAGGTGTTCAGCACCGGCCTGGCCTGCAGGGCGGCCGGCACGTGGGCCAGCGCCGTCTGCGGCGTGGTCACCGCGTCGCCGCGCCTCACCGGCTCGACCGCGCGGATCCCGGTCATCACCAGCACGCCGACGGCGAACAGCACGGCGGCGGCCTGCGGCGGCCCCAGCCGCCTGGGCTCGGTGCGGCCGAAGCTGCGACCGATCGGCTCGGCCAGGAACAGGGGGGCGATCAGCGCCAGCACCAGCGTGTGCCGCTGGTGCTGCAGCGACATGTGCAGGATGAAGAGCACCAGCACCGCACGGAAGAACGGCGCCTTCACGCCGCGGCTCAGGCAGACCAGCAGCGTGACCAGGATCGCCGCCTGGAACTCCGACATGGTCCTGAAGTCCGGCGGAAGCCACTCGATGATCCCGTTCAGGGTCTTCATCGTCATGATCTGGAACGGATAGATCAGGGCGTGGACGCCGTTCGGCGTCAGGAGCACCGCGACCAGGCAGGCGCCGGCGAAGGTCCCCCAGCTCTTCACCACCGGCCAGGGATCGCGCCGGCCCTCGACCAGCGCCTCGAGCGCCAGGGGCGCGGCGACCAGGGCGGCGAAGACGAAGCTACCGTGCAGGTTGGCCCACAGCACCAGCAGGGCCGCCAGCCACAGCGGCGGCGCCCGGCCCGCGGCGCGGGCGTCCAGCAGGGCGCCGGTCCAGAAGACCATCAGCGGCAGGGCCAGCAGATGCGGGCGGGTGAACAGGCCCACCCACATGCAGCCGATGCTGAGCCACGCCGTCACCGCCAGCGCGATCGGCCCCATCCAGCGCGCAAGCCGGCTGAGCAGCAGCCCGACGGCCAGCGCGGTGGCCAGGCCGAACAGCACGACGATCCCGGTCCAGCCCGCCGCCCGGTAGACCAGGGCCATGATCACTTCGGAAAGCCACTCGTGGGCCACCCACGGCTGGCCGGCGTGGGTGAAGGAGAAGGGATCGACGTGCGGGACCTGGAGGTGGCCCAGCATCCAATTGCCCGCCGCCAGGTGCCAGTAGGTGTCGCCGTCGTTCAGCACCCGCGGCGTGAAGAGCACGATGGCGAACATCGTCAGGCAGGCCGCGAGCACCACGAGCTGGCGCAGGCCCAGCGAGAGGCGAAGACTTTGGGCGGGGCGAAGACCCTGAGCGGGACTCTGGGCGGCGGGAATCGTGGCCATGCGGACTGCGGCAATAGCGCCGAACGCCCCCCCCGGAAAGCGCGGGACGTCCGGCCCTTCGGCAAACCGGAACAAATCAGGCATAAAGCGCCGATGATCCGCATCGGCGTGGACTTCGGCGGCACCAAGATCGAGGCGGCGGCGCTCGACGGCGAGGGGCGCTTTCGGGCCCGCGTGCGCGCGCCTTCGCCGGCGAGCTACGAGGCCGCGCTGGAGGCGGTGCGCGAGCTGGTGGCCGAGGCCGAGCGGCAGGCGGGCGCAGCCGCTCCGGCGGTCGGCGTCGGCGGACCGGGGTCGGTCTCCCCGGCCACCGGCCTCATGCGCAACGCCAACTCCACCCACCTGAACGCCCGGCCGTTCCCGGAAGACCTGGCGCGGGTGCTGGAGCGGCCGGTGCGCTACGCCAACGACGCCGACTGTCTGGCGCTTTCGGAGGCGACCGACGGGGCGGGCGCAGGCGCCGACGTCGTCTTCGGCGTCATCCTCGGCACCGGCTGCGGCGGCGGCGTGGTCGTGCATGGCCGGCTGGCGCCCGGCGCCAACCGTTTCGCCGGGGAGTGGGGCCACACGCCCCTGCCCTGGCCGGCGGCGGACGAGCACCCCGGCCCGCGTTGCTGGTGCGGGCGCTCGGGCTGCATGGAGCTCTGGGTCTCAGGTTCCGGCTTCGCCCGCGCCGCCGGTCGGCCGGCGCACGAGGTCGTCACGGCCGCCCGGGCCGGCGAGGCCGCGGCCGCCGCCGAGCTCGACCGCTATGTCGACCGGCTGGCGCGCGGCCTGGCGGTGGTCTGCGACGTCCTGGACCCCGACGTCATCGTGCTGGGCGGCGGCATGTCCAACGTCGACGAGCTCTACGCGCGCCTGCCGGAAGCGATCGGCCGCCACGTCTTTTCCGACTGCTTCGCCACCCCGGTGCGCAAGGCGCTGCACGGCGACTCCTCCGGCGTGCGCGGCGCCGCCTGGCTCTGGCCTCCCGAATGAAGGCCTTCTGCCGCGACTGCTTCTGGCAGGGCGAGCAGCCGGTCCGCCGCTGCCCGGCCTGCGCCACGCCGCGGATCGTCGCGCACGAGGAGCTGGACCGGCTGGCGATCGCCCACATGGACTGCGACGCCTTCTACGCCTCGGTGGAGAAGCGCGACCGGCCGGAGCTGCGCGACCAGGCGGTGATCGTCGGCGGCGGCAAGCGCGGCGTGGTGACCACCTGCTGCTACATCGCCCGCATCTTCGGGGTGCGCTCGGCCATGCCGATGTTCAAGGCGCTGAAGCTCTGCCCCCAGGCGGTGGTCATCAAGCCGGACTTCAGCAAATACCGGGCCGAGAGCCGGCGGATCCTCGGCATGGCGGCCGAGCTCACCCCGCTGATCCAGCCCTTGTCGCTCGACGAGGCCTGGATGGACCTCTCCGGCACCGCGCGGCTGCACGGCGCGCCGCCGGCGCTGACGCTCGCTAGGCTGCAGGCGCGCATCGAGGCCGAGACGGGCCTCACGGTCTCGATCGGGCTCTCGGCCAACAAGTTCCTGGCGAAGATCGCCTCCGACCTCGACAAGCCGCGCGGCTTCTCGGTGATCGGCGCCGCCGAGGCCGAGCGCTTCCTGGCCGCAAGGCCGGTTTCGATCCTCCCGGGCGTCGGGCCCGCCATGGCCGCGTCGCTGGAGAAGGCGGGCTTCCGCACGGTGGGCGCGCTCGCCCGCGCCGACGTCCGCGACCTGGCTGCACGCTGGGGCGCGCACGGCCTCAGATTGGCCGACCTCGCGCGCGGCAAGGACGGCCGCCCGGTCGACCCGGCCCAGGAGCGCAAAGGGATCAGCGCCGAGACCACCTTCGAGGACGACCTGGTCGCGCTCGGCGCGCTGGAGGACAAGCTCGCCCCGCTCTGCGAGAAGGTCGCCCGTCAGGCGCGGGCGGCGGGCGTCGCCGGCCGCACGGTCACGCTGAAGCTGCGCGGGACCGACTTCAGGATCGTCACCCGAAGGCGCACCCTGGCCATCCCCACCCAGACCGCCAAGACCCTGTTCGCCACCGGCCGCGAGCTGCTCGCCGCCGAGGCGGGGACCAAGCCCTGGCGGCTGATCGGCATCGGACTCGCCGAGCTGGTTGACGCCGAGGCCGGCGCTTCCGATTTCTTCGCCGGCGACGAGCGCCGGGCGCGGACAAATGAGCGCACCCTCGACGTCCTGCGGCAGCGGTTCGGCGCCGACGCGGTCACTTCCGGGCGGATTTTGCGTGCAAAAGGGGCGCCTAAGGGGGAATGATGTCTCAGGGAGCGCTCAACGCCGCCGTGGTGCGGGCGCTGGGACGGTTGTGAGCGCTTCGTGATGAATCCACCCTTCCAAATGGAAATGTTTGCCATATCTAATTGTGTGAGGATGGTGGGCCCGACCCGCCAGGAGGTTCTGGCCATGGCCGAACGCAAGCAAGGTGATCAAGACACCGGCGTCCGTTCGTCCGTGATCACCCAGACCAAGCCCAAGACGCAGAAGCCCTCGATGTATCGAGTGCTTCTCTTGAACGACGACTACACTCCGATGGAATTCGTCGTCTATGTGCTTGAGCAATTCTTCAACAAGTCGCGCGAAGATGCGACTCGGATCATGCTGCATGTGCACCAGCACGGGGTAGGTGTCTGCGGCGTGTTCACCTACGAAGTGGCGGAAACAAAAGTGGCCCAGGTCGTTGATACGGCACGGCGGCATCAACACCCGCTCCAGTGCACCATGGAAAAGGATTAGAGGCCTTTGCCTTCATTCTCGCGCCAGCTCGAAGAGTCGCTTCATCGCGCGGTCGCCTACGCCAACCAGCGTAAGCACGAATACGCCACGCTAGAGCATCTTTTGCTCTCGCTGGTGGACGATGAGGACGCCGCCGGCGTCATGCGCGCCTGCGACGTCGATCTTGGCTCGCTTCGAACGACCCTCACCAACTATGTGGACAACGAGCTGCGCTCGCTCGTGGTGGACGATGGCGAGGACGCCAAGCCCACCGCCGGCTTTCAGCGCGTGATCCAGCGCGCGGTCATCCACGTCCAGTCGTCCGGCCGCGAAGAGGTAACCGGCGCCAATGTACTGGTCGCCATCTTCTCCGAACGCGAAAGCCACGCCGCCTATTTCCTGCAGGAGCAGGACATGACGCGGTACGATGCAGTGAATTACATCGCCCACGGCATCGCCAAGAAGGCCGGGGCGTCCGAGAACAAGCCCGTGAAAGGTTCGGCTGACGACGACGAGAAGCCCACCGTCAAGACCGGCGGCGAGGCGCTCGAGGCCTACTGCATCAACCTCAACGACAAGGCCCGCCAGGGCAAGGTCGACCCGCTGATCGGCCGCGCGGCCGAGGTGGAGCGCGCCATCCAGGTGCTCTGCCGGCGGACCAAGAACAACCCGCTGCTGGTGGGCGACCCCGGCGTCGGCAAGACCGCCATCGCCGAGGGCCTGGCGCGCAAGATCGTCAACAAGCAGGTCCCGGAGGTGCTCTCCGGCTCGACCATCTTCTCGCTCGACATGGGCGCGCTCCTGGCCGGCACCCGCTACCGCGGCGACTTCGAGGAACGCGTCAAGCAGGTCGTCAAGGAGCTGGAGAACCATCCCGACGCGATCCTGTTCATCGACGAGATCCACACGGTGATCGGCGCCGGGGCGACCAGCGGCGGGGCGATGGACGCCTCCAACCTCTTGAAGCCGGCCCTGGCCTCGGGCTCCCTGCGCTGCATGGGCTCGACCACCTACAAGGAGTTCCGCCAGCACTTCGAGAAGGACCGCGCGCTGGTGCGGCGCTTCCAGAAGATCGACGTGAACGAGCCGACCATCGAGGACACCATCAAGATCCTCAAGGGCCTGAAGTCCTACTACGAGGAGTTTCACAAGCTCCGCTACACCAACGACGCCATCAAGGCGGCGGTGGAGCTGTCGGCCAAGTACATCACCGACCGCAAGCTGCCGGACAAGGCGATCGACATCATCGACGAGGCCGGCGCCAGCCAGATGCTGCTGCCGGAGGCCAAGCGGAAGAAGACCATCGGCCTGAAGGAGGTCGAGACCGTCGTCGCCAAGATCGCCCGCATCCCGCCGAAGTCGGTCTCCAAGTCGGACACCGAGGCGCTGAAGCAGCTGGAAACCGACCTGAAGCGGGCGGTCTACGGCCAGGACGAAGCGATCGAGAGCCTGTCGTCAGCCATGAAGATGGCGCGGGCCGGCCTGCGCGACGCCAACAAGCCGATCGGCTGCTACCTCTTCTCGGGCCCCACCGGCACCGGCAAGACGGAGACCGCCCGGCAGCTGGCCTCGACGCTGGGCATCGAGCTGCTGCGCTTCGACATGAGCGAGTACATGGAGCGCCACACCGTGAGCCGCCTGATCGGCGCGCCTCCCGGCTATGTCGGCTTCGACCAGGGCGGTCTCCTGACCGACGCGGTCGACCAGCACCCGCACGCCGTCGTCCTGCTGGACGAGATCGAGAAGGCGCACCCGGACGTCTACAACATCCTCCTGCAGGTGATGGACCACGGGCAGCTGACCGACTCCAACGGCAAGAAGATCGACTTCCGCAACGTGGTCCTGATCATGACCACCAACGCGGGAGCCTCCGACGCCCAGCGCAACTCCATCGGCTTCGGCCGCGGCAAGGCCGACGACGAGGTCGACGAGGCGCTGAAGCGGACCTTCACGCCAGAGTTCCGCAACCGTCTCGACGCGGTGGTGCAGTTCCACGCCCTGACCCAGGAGATCATCCGCCAGGTCGTGCAGAAGTTCGTCATGCAGCTGGAAGCCCAGCTGGCGGACCGGCACGTCACCATCGAGACCGACGAGGAAGCGGCCGACTGGCTGGCCAAGAATGGCTTCGACGAGCTCTACGGCGCCCGCCCGCTGGGCCGGGTCATCCAGGAGCACATCAAGAAGCCGCTGGCCGACGAGATCCTGTTCGGCCGGCTCACCAAGGGCGGTCACGTCCGCGTGGTGCTCAAGGACGGCAAGCTGGCCTTCGAGATCGAGGGCGGCGAACGCGAACGCGGCGCCCCGGTGATCGAGAAGCCGGCCGAGGACCCGACGCCGGAACTGGCGGGCTGACCAAGCACTCGCCGCCTCAGCTGATCTTGGCGGCGATCTGCTCGGCCAGGGCCTTGAGCTCGGCCATGTCCGCCATCTGGCCCGCGGCGTGCGGCCGCATCGGCTGTCCCTCCCAGCGCGGCACGACATGGAAGTGCAGATGGAAGACGCTCTGGCCGGCGGGGGCGCCGTTGAGCTGCATGATCGTGACGCCGTCCGGGTTCAGCGCCGCGCGCACGGCGCGCGCGACCCGCTGGACCCCGAGGATCAGGTGCGAGAGCACCTGCGGCTCCTCCTCCAGAAGGTTGCGAGCCTGGCTGTGCTTGGGGATCACCAGGGTGTGGCCGCGGCCCTGGGGGAAGACGTCCATGAAGGCGTAGACGTGGTCGTCCTCGAACACCCGCACCGAGGCCATCTCGCCGCGCAGGATCTTGGCGAAGATGTTGTCGTGGTCGTAGGTCCCGTCGAAACTCATCGCGGTCGCTCCCTGATGCCGTCTTTTGCGAGGTAGCAAATGGGCGCGTGAGGGTCCAAGCGCGAACCGCCCGGACCCGCCCGCGGACGGCCTTACGGGACCACGCCGCAGGCCAGCCGCGCGCCGCCGCCGCCAAGGGGCGGGGTGTCGCTGTAGTTGTCGCCGCCGGCATGAATCATCAGGGCGTGGCCCTCGAACTCCGACACCGACTTGATCCGCGGGGCCGTCAGGGTCCCGTGCGCCGTGCCGTCGGCGGCGACATCGATGCGCGGCAGGTCGCCCAGATGGCCGGCCGCCTCCGGCCCCATGTGCATGTTGGTGTGGCCCGGGTCGAGATGGGCTCCGGCGGCGCCTGCGGGCGTGACCTTGCCGTCGGCGCCGGTCGCCGGTGCGCAGGACGGGTTGGCGTGCAGGTGGAAGCCGTGCGGCCCCGGCGGCAGGCCGTGGAGGTCGAGCGCCAGGGTCACGCCCTTGGGGCCGTCGGCCAGGGTCACCTCGCCCACGGGGGCGCCCGTCCCCTCCGCGCTCACCACCGACATCGGAACCTTCACGCTCGCCGCCAGCGCCGGTGCGCCCGCGAGCACGACCGACGCGCCGACGGCCAGCGCGAACGCCGCCCGTCGTGAAGAGCTCGTTGAGATCATCTCAGCCTCCATTGTCCTGAACGCGCGGACCTTGCACGCGCCGGATCGGCGGGACAATGGCTGAGCCAAAGTTGGGGCTCAGTCCGGCTCCTGCCGGAACGGCGAATACTCCTCCGCCAGCCACTCCATCTCCGCCTCGACGCCGGCGCGCTCACGCTCGACGAAGGCCTCGACGGGGCCGCGCAGCGCCGGGTCGGCGATGTAGTGGGCCGAGTAGACCGGGCTCGGCAGATAGCCGCGGGCGATCTTGTGCTCGCCCTGCGCGCCGGCCTCGACGCGGGCCAGGCCCCGGCCGATCGCCCATTCGATGGCCTGGTAGTAGCAGAGCTCGAAATGCAGGAACGGCACGTCCTCGACGCAGCCCCAGTTGCGGCCGTAGAGGCAGTCCTCGCCCATCAGGTTGAGCGCGCCGGCGATCCAGCGCCCGCCGCGCCGCGCCATCACCAGGAGCACGCGCTCGGCCATCCGCTCGCCCAGCAGCGAGAAGAACCGCCGGTTGAGATAGGGCCGGCCCCACTTGCGCGAGCCGGTGTCCATGTAGAAGGCGAAGAAGGCGTCCCAGTGAGCCTCGGTCAGGTCCGCGCCGGTCAGGCAGACGATCTCCAGCCCCGCCTGGGCCTCGCGCCGCTCGCGGCGGATGGTCTTGCGCCGGCCCGACGACAGGGCGCTCAGGAAGTCGTCGAAGCTGGCGTAGCCGTCGTTGCGCCAGTGGTACTGCTGGCCCTCGCGCCGGGCCAGGCCGCGCTCGCCCATCCAGCGCCACTCGTCCTCCCGCGGGAAGTTCACGTGCAGCGAGGAGGCGCCCAGCTTCTGGCAGACGCTCAGCGCCCCGCCGAGCAGGACCGTCCGCGCCTCCTCCACGTCGACGTCCGGGCGGACCAAGAGGCGCGCGCCCGTCGCCGGGGTGAACGGGCTGGCGCAGAGCAGCTTCGGATAGTAGCGCCCGCCGGCCCGCTCGTAGGCGTCGGCCCAGGAGTGGTCGAAGATGTACTCTCCCTGGCTGTGGGACTTCAGGTAAAGCGGCATCACCGCCGCCACCCTGCCCTGCTCGTCGTCGACGGTGAGGTGCTGCGGCCCCCAGCCGGTGCGCTCGACGGCGCAGGCCGAGGCCTCCAGGCTGTCGAGGAAATCGAAGCGGATGAAGGGGTTGCCGGCATGGGCCGGGGCGCCGGCGCAGGCGTCCCAGGCCTCGCGCCCGACCTCGGCGATGCGGCCGTGAAGCCTGACCGCCTGTTGCAGGCTCACGGGCGAAAGCCCTCGAAGATCAGGTTGTCGCAGCCCTCGGCGACGGCCGTCCATTGGCCGGGCTGGCGGACCGTCCAGGCGACCACCGGCATCCCGGCGTTCCGCAGCCGGGCGGCCTCGGCGCTGGGCAGCATGTCGAGGCCGAGCGACAGGAAGTGCGGGCGAGCGATCTCCACCTGCTCCAACCGCGCCCAGGCCTGGCGCTGCTTTGGCGCCATTCCGTTTCCGTTGGTATAGGCGTGGCTGTTGAGGCCGCGCAGCACGCCGGGGAAGCGCTCGGCGAACCAGGCGTGCGAATAGGGATTGAAGCCGATCACCGCCACCGGGCCGGCATGGTCGATGATGATCTCGTGCACCCGCTGCTCCAGGGGGCCCACGGCGCCCGCCGGCGTCTTCAACTCGATCAGCACCAGCGCGCGATGGCCGACCAGGGCCAGGACCTCGAGCAGGGTCGGAATCCGCTCGTCGGTTCCGGCAAGGCGCAGTTCGGCGAGCTCGGCGGCGGTGCGTTCGCAAAGGCGTCCCTGCGCGCCGGTCAGCCGCGCCAGGCTCTCGTCATGGAAGACCATCGCCTCGCCGTCGGCCGAGAGCTGGACGTCGAGCTCGATCCCGTAGCCCGCGGCGCAGGCGGCCTGGTAGGCGGCGAGCGAATTCTCCGGCGCGCCGTCTGCGCTCCACAGGCCGCGGTGGGCGACCGCCGGCTGGAACAGCAGATCCCAGGCTTCGCCGAAGCGGCGCCTCACGGCTTCAGCGCCACCACCGCGTCGACCTCGACCGCGAAGTTCAGCGGCAGGCGGTAGACGCCGACCGCCGAGCGCGCATGCCGGCCGGCCTCGCCGAAGGCCTCGACCATCAGGTCCGAGGCGCCGTTGACCACCTGGGGGATCTCGAAGAAGCCCGGACCGGCCTGGACGAAGCCGCCCAGCTTCACCACCCGGGCCACGCGGCCGAGGTCGCCGTCGCAGGCGGCCTTCATCTGGGCGATCAGGTTGATCCCGCACAGCCGCGCCGCGCGCTTGGCGGTCTCGGCGTCGACCTCCTCGCCGACCACGCCCTTGATCCCGCCCGAGGGGTCGGTCGAGACCTGCCCGGAGATGTGCACGAGGTCGCCCTGGCGCACGAAGGGCACGTAGTTGGCGACGGGGGCGTTCGGCTGCGGAAGGACGATTCCGAGCGCGGCGAGGCGGTCTTCGATCTGGGACATGCCCTGACCTCTATCGCCGCGGGCGCCGGGTGGAAAGGCCCGCAGCCAAAAGGCCCGGACCAGAGGTCCGGGCCTTCCGAGAGGGGACGCCCCATCTACGCGGGCGTCGGCACGAAAATCAGTTAGGCGCTTAGCGCGCGGCCTGGATCTTCTCGACCAGGTCGGTCACGCGCTCGTTCAGCGGCTTCATGCTGTCCTTCACCGAGCTGGAGACGGTCTCGGTCAGCTTGCCGACTTCGGCCATGTAGTTCTCGAGGAAGGTGCGGGCGAGCGAGGTCTGCAGTTCGACCACTTCCTGCACGCTCTTGGCGCCGGCCAGCGTGCGGGCGGCGGCGACCTGGTCGTCGAACGCCTTCTTGGAGAAGGCCATCGCCTGGGCTCCGACCGTCTCGGCGCCCTTGGCCGCGGCGGTCACCGCAGCGACGACGGCTTCGAGATTCTTCTTGGAATGGCTGTTGGCTTCGTTGATCGCGGCCAGAGTCTTCTCGACGCCGTCCTTGAACGCGGTGTTGGAGGCGACGGTGAACTGTTCGACGGTCGACTTGGCCGTTTCAGCGACAGACATTTAAGCTCTCCTCGGTTGCGTCAGCGGGGGTTCGCTGCAAGCGCAAAGGCGCAGAAAACGCAGACGGTGAGCGGCTTTATCGTCTAGACCGAAGTCCGCGTCAAGGCATTTTTGTGCACTGCACAATGAAAGGTTCGCCGCACCGCATCACGACAAGGTGAGCCCCTTCGCAAGCGCGACAATCTGGCCGCATTCAACAGCTGTTTACCCGTGAGCAACCGTAAGCGTGGCATGCTAAGGGCTGTTTCCTCGCGGCGCCGCCCGCATCAACCCCTTGATTCGACGGACGAAGCATGCCGCGAAACGCCAGCCGCATTTTTGTTTCCATCGGCCTGGCCGCCGCGACCCTGACCGCGAGCCTTGCTGCGCCGGCCCAGGCGCAGGTGCCGTATTTCCGCAGCCTGCTGGCCGCGTCGGAAAGCAAGTACGCCGCGATCGTGGTCGACGCGAAGTCGGGCGAGGTGCTTTATTCCAACCACGGCGACAGCCCGCGGTATCCGGCGTCGCTGACGAAGATGATGACCCTCTACCTCACCTTCGAGGCGGTCTCGTCGGGCAAGCTTAGGCTCGAGGACCGGGTGGTGTTCTCGCCGCGCGCCGCGGCCCAGGCGCCGACCAAGCTGGGGGTCTCGCCGGGCGAGTCGATCACCGTCGCCGAAGCGATCCAGGGCATGGCGATCCTTTCGGCCAACGACGCGGCCATGGCGATGGCCGAGAAACTCGGCGGCAGCGAGGGCAAGTTCACCTCGCTGATGACCCTGCGGGCCCAGGAGCTGGGCATGCAGAGCACCCGCTTCGTCAATCCGAACGGCCTGCCCGACAGCCGCCAGATCACCACTGCGCGCGACATGGCGATCCTGTCGCGCGCGCTGATGCGCGACTATCCGCAGTACTACCACTACTTCAGCCAGGCCGGCTTCCAGTTCCGCGGCCGCTGGGTCAAGGGCCACAACCATCTGCTCGGCCGCGGCATCGACGGGCTGAAGACCGGCTACACCCGCACCTCCGGCTTCAACATCGCCATCTCCGGCGTGCGCGACAACCGCCGCCTGGTGGTGGTGGTCATGGGCGGGCCGAGCGTGGCCTCGCGCGACCAGAACGCCGAGGACCTGCTGGTGACCGGCTTCGACGTGCTGTCCCGCCGCGCCCGCGGCGAACAGGTCACCGTGGCGCAGAACCTCTCCGAGCCGCTGGCCAGCGGCCCAGTGCAGCGGCCGCCGACGGAACAGGGCGACGGCGACCAGGACAACCTGCAGATCGTGCTGGCCGAAGCCACCCCGCCGCCGCGCTCGACCAAGCTGAAGGTGATCGAATCGCGGCCGGCGCCGCGCGTCGAGCGCGCCGAGCCGAAGCGCCAGGCCAAGGACGGCGGCTATGCGGTCCAGGTCGGGACCTTCCGTTCGAAGGCCGACGCGCGCCGGCAGATCGCCTTCGTGCAGGACCGCTTCGGCAAGCATCTGGGCGACGCCACCGGCGAGACCGACCGCCAGGCCGGCCGTTACCGCACCGTCTTCACCGGCCTGACCAAGCGCGAGGCCTCCGCCACCTGCGGCGCCATGCACGCCAAGCGGCTGGCCTGCGAGGTCATGGACGACTGAGCATCCGTTTAGAGATTGAACGGAAGAGCCCCGGGTACGCGCCTGGGGCTTTTTCGTTTCGCACCCCTCCTTCAACCGTCATTCAGGTCAGGATGACGTTGAGTTTTGAACCCTACCCCCTCAACAGCCGATCCCGCGCCGCATTGAGCTGTGCAGCCAGGCCGCTCGTGCCGCCCTTGTCCGGGTGCACCGTACGCATCAGCCGCAGGTGGGCGGCCTTGATCTCCTCGGCGCCAGCGGCGGCCGAGACGCCGAGAATGGAGCGCGCCTCCTCGACGCTCATCGATCCCGAGCGCGGCGCAGCCGGCTCGCCCCCCGGCGGCCGGCGCGTCGAGAGCGCCAGCCAAGCGCCGAACATCGCCAGCACCGCGGCCGGAACGAACGCTTCGCGCACGGCGAAGAAGGCCGCCCCGGCCAGGGCGGCGACGGCGAAGGCGCCGGTGAGGAAGCGCCACTCGCGGCGCTTCAGGACCGGCCGGCCGCTGGCCCGCAGGATCAGCCAGAGCGCGATCGCCCCGAGGACGAGATAGGCCATGGCGTCCCTAGCGCACGATGCGGTCAGGCGGAATTGCCCGACCGCATCGTGCGCGAGAATCAAAAGTTCGAGCGCGTTCTGATCGCAAAACCGATTCCACTTTTGCGGAACGCGCTACGCTATTCCGCGGCCAGCATCTCGCCGTCGAGGCCGTTGATGCCGAGCGCGGTCATCACCGCCCGCAGCTCCTGGCGCGCGGCCACGTGCTGCAGCGACATGGCCACCGGACGGATGCCCGGCGACAGGTCGGCGATCGTCAGGCCGAAGGGGAACAGCTCGCGATAGATCACCCGGTCGCGCAGGCCCGGGCCGACGCGGAAGCCGACCTTGCGCGACAGCGCCTGCACCCGCTCGTCCAGGCGCTTGCGGTTGCGCGCCTCGGTCGGCGCCAGGCGGTTGCGGAGCACCACCCAGTCGATCATCTTGCGGTCCTTGGCGGCGCGGGCCTTGCGGCTGTTCCAGACCGTCTCGGAGTAGAGGCTGTGGCGGGTCAGCTCCAGCGTCACCGGATCGACCACGCCCAGCATGTCGAAGTCGACGAAGCTGTCGTTCATCGGCGTCACGATCAGGTCGGCCAGGCCGTGGGCGGCGCGGCTGATGGCGGTGTCGGCGCCGGGAGTGTCGATCAGCACGAAGTCGGCGTCCTCGGCGCACTCGCCGAACGCCTCCTCGAAGCGGGCCAGCGCCTCCTCGTCCGTGGCCTTGGCGAGCGCCGCGCCGTCGGAGCTGACCGGATGCACATGCGGCATCGGCGCCACGGCGTTGTTGGCCGAGAGCCATTGGGCGCGGTTGGCGAAGAAGTGGCCGAGGGTCTGCTGGCGCAGGTCGAGGTCGAGCACCGCGACCTTGGCGCCGGCGTGCAGCAGGGCGACGGCGGTGTGGATGGCGATGGTGGACTTGCCCGCCCCGCCCTTCTCGTTGCCGACCACGATGACGCTGGCTTGCGACATGCGCTGCTCTCCTAGCCCCCGGCGCGGCGCGCCGACTCAGTCCCGCCTAAGCTGAGCGCGCGCCCAGGCCTGGCGTCAACGCATCGATTTACGCGCCCCGTTTACGCGGCCCGTTTACGCGTCGGGGGCCCCTCGGCCATAAGCGACCGATTGTCCGCCGAGTTCGAGCCTTCGATGTCCCAGCCCTCCCCGCCGATCGTCCGCACCGTCCAGGCCCTGCGCGCCCAGGTGCGGGCCTGGCGCGCCGCCGGCGAGCGGGTCGGCTTCGCGCCCACCATGGGGGCCCTGCACGAAGGCCACCTGTCCCTGGTGCGGCTGGCGCGCCGGCACGCCGACCGGGTGGTGGTCAGCATCTTCGTCAATCCCACCCAGTTCGGCCCGGGCGAGGACTTCGACGCCTATCCGCGCAGCGAGGCGCGCGACGCCGAGCTGCTGGCCGGCGCCGGCTGCGACCTGCTGTTCGCGCCCACGGCGGCGGAGATGTATCCTCAGGGCTTCTCCACCACGGTGACGGTCTCGGGCGTCACCGAGCCCCTGGACGGTGCGGCGCGGCCGGGCCATTTCTCCGGCGTCGCCACGGTGGTCAGCAAGCTGCTCAACCAGTGCGGCCCGGACGTCGCCGTCTTCGGCGAGAAGGACTATCAGCAGCTGCAGGTGATCCGCCGGCTGGTTCGCGACCTCGACCTGCCGGTGGAGATCGTCGGCGCCCCGACCGCGCGGGCGCAGGACGGCCTGGCGCTCTCCTCCCGCAACGCCTACCTCACCGCCGACGAGCGCCAGACCGCCCCGGCCCTCGCCTACACCTTGACCGCGGCGATCGAGCGGCTGCACGCCGGCGCGCCCGTCGCGGAGGTCGAGACCGAAGCTGTCGCCGCGCTCGCCGCCGCGGGTTTCAGCCGCATCGACTATGTCGAGGTGCGCGGTGCGGAGGATCTGGCGCGGCTGGGTCCGGGCCCGATCGCGGCCCCCGCCCGCATCCTCGCGGCCGCGGTTCTCGGCAAGACCCGGCTCATCGACAACATGCCCGTCTAAGCTGCGCGGTCAGGCTGCGTCCTGCTTGCCCGCGCTCGCCGCCGGGCCGACCGGCTCGGGCGTCAGGATCTTCACCGGCGCCGGGCGCAGCTTGCGCCTGGGCGCCAGCAGGCGGCGCGACAGCTCGGTGAGCGGCAGCTCGATCCGCAGGTGCGCCGTCACGCCGACCATCGCCACCAGCAGGAAGGCGAGCGCGGCGAAGACCAGCGCCAGCGCGGGCCCGGCGTGCAGCCGCTCGGCCGCCTTCACCACCAGCTGGGTGCAGAAGAAATGCGTCAGGTAGACCGCGTAGGAGGCCGCGCCCAGAAGCTGGATCCACCCGGCGCGGGCGGCAAGGCCGCAACGCTCGGCCGTCACCGCGCAGGCGACCACCACCACCGCCGGAATGCCGAAGATGATCGCACGGTCCAGCTGCGGCCAGATCCAGCCCCCCGCCAGCATGATGACGAAGGCCGCCAGACCGATGGCGGCGGCCGGCCAGCGCCAGGAGGGCGACGTCCGCTCCAGCGGCAGGAGCGCGCCCAGCGCCATGCCGGCGCCGAACTCCAGGATCACCGGCTGGATGTAGAACTGGGCGACCGGGTTGTGCGGCTGCAGCCCGCGGCCGGCGAGGACCATGACGACCAGCACCCCGCCCGTGGCCGCCAGCCCCAGCCAGCGGTGGGGCAGCGTCATGCCGAGCGCGAAGAGGACGTAGAACATCATCTCGTAGTTCAGCGTCCAGCCGACGAAGACCGTCGGATGCATCTGCCCGTCGCCGCGGGCCGACGGGATGAAGGCCAGCGACTTTGCGAGATGCACCGGGTCGGCGGTCGTCGACTGCATCAGCGCGGGCGCGACGAGGGCGATGGCGAAGACCGCGAAGGTGATGGTCCAGTAGAGCGGCGCGATCCGCGTGAACCGGTTGCGCAGGAAGCCCAGCGGCGTCTGCCGCCCGCCGGCCGTGGTCATGACCATGATCATGCCGCTGATGACGAAGAACAGGTCGACGCCGCTGTTGCCGAAGAAGGTCCAGCCGTCCGGCAGGCCGGCCATGGCCGCCAGCTTCGCCAGGTGCACGAAGACCACCAGGAAGGCGGCGATCGCGCGCAGCATCTGGACGTTCAGGAGCATCGCGATCCCTGTGCGCGGCCCCGCCCGCCCCCACGGCGTCCGGATGCGCTCCCTGGAATAACAGTCAGGGTGGGAGAAGGTTCATCCGGGTGGCCGAACGCCCCCTCCGTCTCGCCACGCGATCCACCTCCCCCGCTTCGCGGCGGAGGATCGAAGCGCCAAGATGCTCCACCGCAACGCGGGGGAGCTGTCAGCGAAGCTGGCTGAGGGGGCGTTCGGCGCCGCCGCCCCTCAAGACCCTCCTCTCACCAGGCCCCGAGCTCGCGAAGCTGGCGGGCGAGCTCGGTCGGGATCTCCGCGTCCGGCTCCTGACTTAAGTCCTCCGGCGCGTCCTTCGGCTCCAGGTAGCGCCAGCCCTGGAAGGCCCGGCGCGGGGTCGGCGCGACGCGGACGATCTTCGGGTCCAGCGTCACCTCGCACCGGGCGTTCGGCCCCTCGCCCACCGTCGTGATCTTCAGGATCGGCTGGCGGCAAAGGATGACGCCCTTGAACACCCGGTAGAGCGAGCCGCCGTCGAGCATCTCCGCCGCCCGCTTCGGCGTCTGGCGGGTGTGCATGGTCCACGGCCGCCGCACGCCGCCCTCGCCAGCGTGCCAGGCGATCAGCTCCTCGACCGTGTCGCAGCCGACGCAGAGCTTGATCATGTGCAGGGGCATGGGAAATCGCGGCCTGATCGCTCAAAGGAACAGTCTCTGTAGCAGGCCGGATCCGCGTTTCCAGGGGGCTCGCCCCCTATCGACGGAGCAGGACGATCACCCCGGCGCGCCGTCCTCGGCGGCCCAGCGCGGCGGGCGGCGGTCGAGGAAGGCCTGGACGCCCTCCTGCCCCTCTTCGGCGGCGCGGGCGGCGGCGATGCGGCGGGCGGTCAGCTCCATCAGTTCGTGGTCGATCTCGCGGCCGAAGACGTCGTCCACCATCCGCTTGGCGTCGGCCACCGCGCCGGGCGCGCAGGCGAGGATGTCGCGGGCGATCTGGTCCCGGGCCGCCTCGAGCGCCGCCGAGTCGACGCAGACCTCGGTGACCAGGCCGATTCGCTGGGCGTAGTCGGCGTCGAACAGACCGCCCACGGCGAACAGCGCCCGCGCCTGCCGCGGGCCGATCGCGCGCACGACATAGGGCGAGATCACCGCTGGGATCACCCCCAGGCGCACCTCGGAGAAGGCGAACCGCGCGTCGGCCGTGGCCAAGGCCAGGTCGCAGGCCGCCGCCAGTCCCGCCCCGCCGCCGTAGGCCGCCCCCTCGACCAGGGCCACGGTCAGCTGCGGCAGGTCCCACAGCTGCTTGAACATGCGCGCCAGCTCGAAGGCGTCCTCGCGGTTCTCGTCCTCGGCGTGGCTGGCGGCCTCGCGCATCCATTCGACGTCGCCGCCGGCGCAGAAGGTCCCGCCCACGCCGCGCAGGAAGATCACGCGCACGCCCTCCGCCCCGGCCAGGGTGCGGAACGCCTCCTTCAAAGCCGAGATCAGGTCGGCGTCGAAGGCGTTGCGGCGCGCGGGCCGGTTCAGGCTCACCGTGACCGCCCCTTCGAGGGTCGCCTCGATACGCACCAGGTCGCTGGTCGGACTGGTGTCGACCACCTCCACCAGCGGGTCGACGATGGGATTGGTCATGCGCGTGCTCCCGAACGGTCCTCGTGGCCGAAACGCCCGCGGCTGCGAAAGGTCGCGGCGCCGGGAGCGCGTCAGGGTTAGGTGGAAGCCGGCTAACCTGTCCGACGCGCTCCCAACTTTGAAGATAGACCCTTCTTGTCCGGTTCAGGTGATCCCACCTGAACCGGGAAGGGTCTAGCCATGGCGGGCGCGCACGGCTGGGGTTAGGCTGCCGCTGTGGCGTCGCTTCCCGAGATTCCGGCCGACTCGGCCCTGGCGCGGCTGTTCCGCCAGCCCGCGCTGCAGGCGGACATCGCCTGGTTCTCGCTGCCCGCGGGCCAGCAGCTCTACGCGGCCGGCGATCCCGCGCACGAACTCTACCTGCTGCGCACCGGCCGGCTCGGCGTCTTCCGCCGCGAGGCCGGCGCCGAGCCGCAGTTCCTAGGGGTCATCCGCCCCGGCGAGCCGGTCGGCGAGATGTCGCTGCTCGCCGCCGGGCCGCACTCGGCCGACGTCGTGGCGCTGAGGGACTCCGAGCTCTTCACCCTGCCGGCGGAGGTCTTCTTCGCCGCCTGCGAGCGCGACGCCTCGGTGATGACCGAGCTCGCGCGGCTGATGATCCAGCGCACCCGCGAGGAGGGGCCCCGCAACGGCGCCGGCGGCAGCGAGCCCTCGGTGTTCGGCTTCGTGCCGATCGGCGAGCCCGGCAGCTTGCGCCCGCTGGTCGAGGCCCTCGCCGCCGAGATCGTCCGGCTGGCCTATTCGGTGACCGTGGTGGGCGCCGAGGCCGGCGCCGCGCCGCTCGAATGGTACTCCGAGGTCGAGCGCACGCACGACTTCGTCCTCTACGTCGGCGAGACGAGCGAGCCCGGCTGGACCCAGTGGGTCTCGCGCCAGGCCGACCGCTTGTTCCGCATCGGCCGCGGCGACCGCCCGCCGCCGGCCTGGTCGAACGGCCAGGCCGCCGCCCCGCTGCAGGCCGAGCAGCTGGTCGACCTGATCCTGCTGCAGCCCGCCGGCGTGCGTTTCCCAGGCGGCTCGGAGGCCTGGCTCGACGCCGCCCAGCCGGCGCGGCTCTTCCACCTGCGCCGGGACGCGCCGGCCGACGTCCAGCGGCTGGCGCGCGTGCTGACCGGCCAGTCGGTGGGCGTGGTGCTCTCCGGCGGGGGGGCGCGGGCCTATGCTCACGTCGGCGCGATCCGGGCGCTGCGCGAGCGCAAGGTCCCGATCGACTTCCTCTGCGGCGTCTCCATGGGCGCGATCGTCGGCGCAGGCGTGGCCGCGGGCTGGGACGACGCCGAGCTCGACCGCCGCATCCGCGCGGCCTTCGTCGAGTCGAGCCCGCTCGACGACATCGCCTTCCCGATCCTGGCGATGACCCGGGGGACCAAGGTCAGCGAACGGCTCTACGAGCATTTCGGCGACGCCGAGATCGCCGACCTGTGGCTGCCGTTCTTCTGCCTGTCGGCCAACCTGACCACTGGCGCCTACCACATGCACCGGCGCGGGCCGGTCTGGAAGGCGCTGCGGGCCAGCGTCGCCCTGCCCGGCGTGATGCCGCCGGCCACCGACGGCGACAACGTGCTGGTCGACGGCGCGGTGCTGAAGAACTACCCCGCCGACGTGATGCGCGCCGCCCAGCTCGGCCCGATCGTCGGCGTCGACGTCAGCGGCGAGCGCAACATCACCGCCGACGACGTCGCCCGCCCGGAGTCGGCCTGGCGCTGGATCCGCTCCGGCCAGTGGCGCAAGGGCCCGCCGATCGTCTCGCTCTTGATGCGCGCGGCCACCGTCTCCACCGGCCGCGACCTGGCCGCCGCCCGAGCGGCCACCGACGTGCTGATCCAGCCACGGACGGGCCTGATCGAAATCCGCGACTGGAGCGCGTATGAACCGGCCGTCGCCGCGGGCTACAAGGCGACCCTCGAAGCGCTCGACCGGCTGGGCGGCCCGGTGCAGTCGCTCCGGCGCCGGCCAAGCCTGCAGGAACGTGCCCGATCCGCGGCAAAAGCGCCGCCACGGGCGGTCACACGGCAAATCAGCTGAGGATGCGATTGCGGCGCGGCATAGCCGCCCCATATTCCAAGTCCCTGTTCAACAGCTGAAAGGAGGTGATCCAGTGTCTCATTTGTCATCCCGAGGTGCGCTGGAAATCTCCGTGGAGATTCAAGGCCTCGGCTGAGCCGGCGCTCTCGCGGACAAATGTCGGGGTCGTGCGGGCGCACGCCTGCTCGGTCCCGGAAAAATGAAAGCCCCGGCCCTTCGCCGGGGCTTTCTGCTGCCGGCCGGCTGGTCCGATCATAGCTTGAGCGCCCGCGCTGGCTTGGATAACTATCGCTAAGCATGTCCCCGCCCATCGATAGACGCCTGCTGCTGCGGGGCATGGGCCTCGTCGCCGCCTGCGCAGCCCTCTCCCCTTCCGTCGCCACGGCCGCCGGCGACCGCCTGGCCTTCGGCGCGCCGGCCGCTTTCAGCTTCGACGGGCTGAGGGCGCTCGCCCGCCGCAAAGCCGCCTCGCCCTACGCGCCGCCGCCGACGCCCTCGGCGGTCCTCGCCGAGCTCGACTACCAGGCCTGGGGCGAGATCAAGTTCGACACGGACCACGCGCTCTTCGCCGACGGCCCGCTGCCGGTGACCTTCTTCCACCTTGGGACCTATTTCCGCGATCCGGTGCGGATCTATGCGGTCGACGAGGGCAAGGCCCGCGAGGTCGTCTACGACCAGAGCTATTTCCACATGCCGGCGAACTCGCCCGCCCGTAAGCTTCCCGAAGGCGTGGGCTTCGCCGGCTTCCGCGTCCAGGAGCCGCGCGAGGGCAAGCTCGACTGGCGGACCAACGACTGGGTGGCGTTCCTCGGCGCAAGCTATTTCCGGGCCATCGGCGAGTTGCGTCAATACGGGCTCTCGGCGCGCGCGGTGGCGATCGACACCGCGGTCTTCCAGCGGCCGGAGGAGTTCCCGCGCTTCAGCCAGGTCTACATCGAGCGGCCGGCTCGGGGCTCGGACACGATCACGGTCTGCGCCCTGCTGGAGGGCCCCTCGGTCACCGGCGCCTGCCGCTTCGTCATGAACCGCGGCGCGGGCGTGGTGATGGACGTCGAGCAGACGCTGTTCCTGCGCCGGCCGGTGACCCGCCTGGGCCTCGCGCCGCTGACCTCGATGTACTGGTATTCCGAGACGGTGAAGCCCACCGCCATCGACTGGCGGCCCGAGGTTCAC
>NZ_DATELG010000277.1:0-2893 GCF_035276905.1 Phenylobacterium sp.
AGCTACCGAATCCCCAACTGGATTTCGCTGGCGCTGATGACGGGCTTCCTGGCGGCGGCGGCGGCTAGCCTCGCGGCGGGGACGCCGGCGTCGGCGCTCGGCCTTAATCTGGCGGTGGGGGCGGCCGGCCTGGTCGCCGGCGTCGTCATGTTCGCCCTGGGCTGGATCGGCGGCGGCGACGCCAAGCTGTTCGCCGCCGCGGCGCTGTGGATCGGCTGGCCGGGCGCGATGACCTTCCTGGCCGTCACGGGCCTGGCCGGCGGGGGCCTGGCGCTGCTGCTGCTCGGCCTGCGCTCGCCCGTGCTGCGGCCGATGGTGCTGGCGGGGCCCGCCTGGTTCACGCGCCTGGCCGAGCCGGGCGAGAACGTGCCCTACGGCGTGGCGATCGCCGTCGGCGCCCTGGCGGCCTTCCCGGTCTCGGTCCTGGTGAAGACCGCCGCCGGCTTCTAGGCGCGCGGGAAGCCGCCTGTTCCTTTTAGGAACAGGCTTTGGCCGGTTGCAGAGCACCGCGCATTGGGACACAGCATCGGACATGAGCGCGTTGCGCGCGGTTGAAACGTCTGGCGCCTGAAGGTCCGATGTCCGAAGTCATCCTCGAGGCGGCCGACGGCGCCGTCATCCCCCTCTACGTCCTGGCCGACCACGAGACCCCGGCCTTCCTCGACGCCCAGCCGCCCTTCGTACAGGCGGCCGCCCGGTTCGCCGAGTTCCGCGGCCGCGCCGGCCAGGTCCTGGCGGTGCCGGACGCCGACGGCGTGCTGGAGCGGGTGCTGGTCGGGCTCGGCGCCGCGCCGGGCGAGGCCATGGCCTTCCGCGCGCTGGCGGGCAAGCTGGCGGCGGGAACCTACGGCATAGCCCAGGCGCCGGCGGAGCTCTCGCGGCAGGACGCGGCGCTGGCCTTTGCGCTCGGCAGCTACCGCTTCGACCGCTACCGCAAGGCGGGCGGCGAGCGTCCGCGGCTGGTCGCCGACGGCGTCGACGTCGCCGAGGTGCGGCAGGTGGCGCACGCCTGCGCGCTCGCCCGCGACATGATCAACACGCCGGCCAACGACCTGGGGCCGCGGCAGATCGAGACCATCGCCCGAGAGATCGCCGAACAATACGCGGCCCAGATCACGGTGATCGAGGGCCAGGGCCTCTTGGAGGCCAACTATCCGGCGGTGCATGCGGTCGGCCGCGCCGCCGCGCCAGACCGCGCGCCGCGGATGATCGAGATCTCCTGGGGCGAGGGCGGGCGGCCTCTCGTGGCGATCGTCGGCAAGGGCGTGGTGTTCGACACCGGCGGCCTCGACATCAAGCCCTCGTCGAGCATGCGGCTGATGAAGAAGGACATGGGCGGCGCCGCCCACGCCCTGGCGCTCGGCCGGATGATCATGGCCGCACGCCTGCCGGTGCGGCTGACGGTGCTGATCCCGGTGGTGGAGAACGCCGTTTCGGGCGAGGCCATGCGGCCCGGCGACGTGATCGACACCCGCAAGGGTCTGACCGTCGAGATCGGCAACACCGACGCCGAGGGCCGGTTGATCCTGGCCGACGCGCTCACCCGCGCGAGCGAGCTGCAGCCGGCGCTGACGATCGACCTGGCGACCCTCACCGGGGCGGCGCGCGCGGCGCTGGGCCCGCAGCTGCCGCCCTACTTCACAGATGACGAGGAGCTGGCCACGGCGATCGCCCGCCACGCCGAGGCGGCCAATGATCCGATGTGGCGCATGCCGCTGTGGAAGGGCTACGCCGAGGCGGTCGACAGCGACATCGCCGACCTGAAGAACGATCCGGACGCCTGGGCCCAGGCCGGGGCGGTGACGGCGGCGCTGTTCCTGCAGCGGTTCGCGCCGCCGACGCCCTGGGCGCACATCGACATCTACGCCTGGAACGCCAAGCCGGGGCCCGGCCGCGCGGCAGGGGGCGAGGCCCAGGCGATCCGCGGCCTCTACGCCATGCTGCGCGAGCGCTTCGCGTGAGCTGGGACGCGCGCGTCACGCCGCTGCGCGACGGGATCGCCGCGCGGGCGCTGGAGGGCGTCCTGCCGGCGGAGATCTACCTCGACGTCAAGCCCATGCGCTGCGCCGGCCCGGCTGCGGCCATCCGCCGCGCGCCCGACGCCGCCTCCGAACAGATGGACCAGCTGCTGTTCGGCGAGGTCTTCGACGTGATCGAGGAGGAGGAGGGCGGCTTCCTCTGGGGCCAGGCGCGCCGCGACGGCTATGTCGGCTTCATCGAGGCCGCGGCGCTGGCGCCGCCAGGCCCCGCGCCCACCCACCGGATCTCGGCGATCCGCACCTACGCCTTCGCCGGACCGAGCATCAAGTCGAGGGCCCTGGGACCCTATTCGCTGAACAGCCTGGTCACGGTCGAAGCGGTCGAGGGCGCCCTGGCCAAGGTGGCCGGCGCCGGCTGGATGGCCGTCCGCCACCTGTCGCCGATCGGCGTCTTCGAGGCCGATCCGGCGGCGGTGACCGAGCGCTACCTGGGCGCGCCCTATCTGTGGGGCGGGCGCGAGAGCCTGGGGCTCGACTGCTCGGGCCTGGTGCAACAGGCGCTGCTGGCCTGCGGCCGGGCCTGTCCGCGCGACGCCGACATGCAGCAGGCGCTGGGCCGGGAGATCGGCCGCGCGGACTTCGGCCGCGGCGACCTGGTGTTCTGGAAGGGCCATGTGGCGATCGGCCTCGACGCCGAGCGCATCCTGCACGCCAACGCCCACCACATGGCCGTGGCGATCGAGCCGCTGGACGGGGCCGTGGAACGGATAAAGGCCGCAGGCTCGGGCGAGCCTACGGCCTTTCGAAGGGTAGTGCGCTGAGGGCTAAGCCTTAGGGCCTGGCCTTTTCGCCGCCCGAGGTGCTCTCGGCTTTCTGGGCCGGGGCGCCCGGGCCCGCGCCGGTCGGGCCGCCGG
>NZ_DATELG010000278.1:0-3140 GCF_035276905.1 Phenylobacterium sp.
CTCGACCGGCGCCTCGGGGTCGCCGTCGGCGTAGTGGTCGATCCGCAGCCAGTGCATCTCGCGGCCCAGCCTGACCTGCTCCTCGCCGACGATGGCGACGTTGTTCTCCATGTCGCAGGCGCTGACGCAGGCGTTGCAGCCAATGCAGAGGTCGGTGTCGATCGACATGCCGTACTGCGGCCCCTCCTGCGGCTGGTCGGGATAGAAGCTCAGCGGTTTGCCGCGCGGGCACTTCGGCTGGCGGGCGGCCTCCGACGAAATGCTCGGTGCCATGTCGTGATCGCCCTGCGCCTGTTGCAGCTGGGTGGTCGCCAGCCGCGTGCTGCGCCCGGTGGGCGCGACGGCGACGCTCGCGATCGCCCATGGGGCGCCCGAGATCCGAAGCCTGAACGCATCGAAGCCGATCCCGTCGCCGAGCTGGCCGGGCAGGTGGCGGCCGTAGCCGAGCGGCGCGGTGATCGTGCGACGCGCCTGGCCGGGCGTGATCCACACCGGCCCCTCCACGGTCCGGGCGCCCGCCGAGACGCGGATGACGTCGCCGTTCCGGACCCTGAGCTCCGCGGCCAGGGATGCGCTGATCGCCAGCGCATTGCCCCAGGTGATCTTGTTGAGCGGCTTGGGCAGTTCCTGGAGCGCGCCGTTGCCGGCGAAGCGGCCGTCCCAGACCGACGGATCGGCCCTGAACACCAGTTCGAGGGCGTCGTCGACCGCAGGCGCCGCGGCGCGGACAGGCAGGCTCGCTGGCGACGCGGCGACCGGAGCTACCGCGGAGTCGGCGACCCACCCCTGCCGCAGGCTCTCGGCCCAGCGTTCGTCGAAGGCCTCGCCCCAGGCGGCGCGCCAAGTGGCGGCGACGATGTCGCGACCGATGGAGTCCGGGCGGCCCTGCAGGGTCTCCAGCAAGACGTGGCGCGAGCGGACGGCGTAGAAGGGCCGCACCAGCGGCTGGATCAGGCTGACGTTTCCATCGACGCTGCGCGCGTCGCTCCAGGTCTCCAGCTCGTGTTCGAGCGGAGCGTGCCAGGCGCAACCGCGCGCGGTCTCGTCGAGGTGCAGGCCGCCGTGGACGGTGAGGCGGACCTTCCGCAGCGCCCGGGCGAAGTCGATGTCGGCCGGGGCGGCGTAGAGCGGATTGGCCTCGAGGATCATCAGAATGTCGACCGCGCCCGCGGCCATGTCGGCGCAGAGGACCTCGAAACTGCGGGCGCCGTCGGGCGGCTCCAGGGCGGCGGGCGGCCGCGCGTCCAGGGTCGCGCCGAACGCGCCCAGCGCCTGGTCGATCCGCCAGGCCAGGGCCTGGACCTCGGCGGGATGCTGCACGCCGACGGTGACCAGCGCCGCGCCGTGCGCGGCCACCAGCGCTGCGGCGGCGGCCCTGGTCCAGCCCTGCTCGCGCGCGCTCAATCCCTGGGGTGCGGGTGCGAGCCCGAAGGCGGCCGCCAGCGCCTGGCAGAGCAGCGGGACCCGGGCGTGGGCGACCGCCAGCCGGTCCTGGGCGGCGACCCCGGTCAAGCTCGGCGTCGGCTCGGCGCAGAACAGCCGGCTTGGAGCCGAGCCGCGCTGGAAGGCCTGCCGCCGCTGCGACCAGAGCCGTGCGTTGCGGACCTGCTGGGGGCCGGGGCCCAGCAGGTCGTCGTCGAGGCTGACCACCACGGCGGCGCGGTCGAGGCGCGGCAGGAGGTCCAGGGGGCGGCCGAAGGCGAGCCGCGCGGCCTCGCGGCGGGACGCGTCCCCGGCCGGCTCCAGCACGTGCCAGCGGGATTTCGGCCAGCGCGTGGTGATCTCCGCGATCTGGCGCGCGAAGGTCGGCGAGGTCAGCTGGCCGGTCAGGATCCTCAGGCCCTCGCCCTGGCGGGCGTCGAGCGTGCGGGCGCTATCGATCATGGCCGCGTCCAAGGCGCCCCAATCGGTCGGAACGCCCCGGCGGCGCGGGATCTGCGATCGGTCGGGATCGTAAAGACCGAGGATCGAGGCCTGGGTGAAGGCGTCCGCCGCGCCCTGGGCCGCCGGGTGGCCGGGCAGTCCCTCGAGCTTGGTGGGGCGGCCCATGTGGGTGGTCCCCAGCACTGGCTGGGCGTAGCCGCAGACGGGCGTCACCGCGGTCGCGTAATGGCGGGCCCTGTCGGGGACCAGGTACTCGGGCTGGCGGACGTAGGGCAGGGCCTGGGCGTCCGGCTGGTCGGAGGTGCAGCCGGCGAGACCGGCCAGGCCCAGGCTCGCGCCGATCGCCTTCAGCATCTGGCGTCGACCAGTGTCCGTCAGGCCCTCGAAGGCGGCCGGGAACTCGGCCTCCGCGGCGCGGGAGAGGTCGCGGGGCCGGCTCATCGGTGGCAGATCCCGCAGTTGGTGAGCTGGTTCACGTGGACCTGCAGCTCGCGCATGCGCGCCAGCCCATAGCCGCGGTTGCGCGGATCGTTCTCCCAGCTGGTCCAGTCCATCCGCGTGATCTGATCGGGGGGCCGAAGGCGCGGGGCCGGATCGCGGTGGCAGTCGAGGCAGAAGCGCATCTGGAACGGCTGCGCGCGCGTCATCATCGCCATCCGATCGATGCGGCCGTGACAGGCGACGCAGGGCACGCCGCGGTTCACGTGGATCGAGTGGTTGAAGAAGACGTAGTCCGGAACCTGCGAGACCCGGTTCCAGACCAGCGGCTTGTCGTCGGCCAAGCTAGCGCGGACCTCAGCCAGCATCGGCGCGCCGGTCCAGACCTGGGAGTGGCAGGTCATGCAAGTCGAGGTCGGCGGGAAGCCAGCGTTGGCGCTGCTCTCGACGCTGGTGTGGCAGTAGCGGCAGTCGAGGCCGAGCTCGCCCACGTGGTGCTTGTGGCTGAACGGTACGGGCTGGTCGACCGGCGCGCCGGCGCGTGTGACGTAGGTGGAGTTCACCAGGCCCGCGCCGTAGAGCACGCCGCCGATGGAGGCGACGGCGACGCCCACGGCGGCGGCGCGGAGCCAAGTGTCCGCCGAAGCTGTGAAGATCTGCGGCATCCGGCGTCCGTCCCGCCGACGTGCGCCTGCCGGCTTGGCTTCAAAACGGCGCGGAGAGGAATTGGTTCGGTCTACCGCCAATGGACGTTGATGGGCGCGGCGATCGATGAACCCATCCGTCCGCGAGGTATTGCTGGTGTCGACGAAGAGCGG
>NZ_DATELG010000279.1:0-8498 GCF_035276905.1 Phenylobacterium sp.
CACGTTCGGTCACAGCTTCCCTGCGGAACGCGACGCCCGCGGCCGCGGCCGCGGCGCGCAGGCCCTGCAGCGCCGGCCGCGCGTCGAGCCGCCAGTCTTCGCGGTTCAAAATCGCGCCGTCGACGTCCTCGGTCAGCCCCCGGGCCAGGGCGCACGCCGTTTGATGGGGGATCTCGGTCGGATGCACGCCCAGCCGCGAGAGGCGGGCGGCGACGTTCTGCAGCCACGCGCCGCGTCCTGCCGCCAGCGCGCCGGCGCGGTCCAGCCGAACGCCGCTGCGCGCCTCCAGCGCCGGCCAGAGATCACGTGCGGCCAGCAGCAGGTCGAAGTGAGGGGCGGCCTCGGGATCCATCACCGCCTCGAAGACCGGCGCCAGCATCCCGCCGGCGACGCCGGAGGCGTTGGCGAAGGGCTCGGCCGGATCGCAGACCGTCACCGCGAAACCGGCGTCCGCCAACGCCAGAGCGCAGCTGAGTCCCAGCGCGCCCGCCCCAGCCACCGTCACCGTCGGTTTTGAAGACATGCCGCTAACCAGCGGGTCCGGCCGGGAAAATCAAGCGGAACCGGCGCCGGACCGCACGGTTCATCAACGGACGACGCATCGGATCGGAGACGCGACATGGCCGAAGCCCTCGACGGCGCCATTCCACCCGCTGTCGACGAGCTCGCCCAGCGGGTGCTGCACGAGGCCGAGGATCGCGGCCTTATGCTGGCGACGGCCGAGAGCTGCACCGGCGGGCTGCTGGCCTCCCTGCTCACCGACATCCCCGGCCGCTCGCACGCCTTCGAACGCGGCTTCGTCACCTACACGCACGAGGCCAAGCACGAGATGCTCGGCGTGCCGGTGGAGGTGCTGCAGCGCGATGGGGCGGTTTCGGAGCGCGCGGCGCGGGCGATGGCCGAAGGCGCTCTCGCCCATTCCCGCGCCCAGGTCGCCGTCTCCGTCACCGGCTTCGCGGAGGGTGCGCCCGGCGAGGCCGGCCTGGTGCACTTCGCCTGCGCGTACCGGGGACGCGCGACGCGCCACCGGGTCGAGCGGTTCGGCGACGTGGGCCGCGGGCCCTGCGGCTGCGCGCGCTGGAGGTTGCGCTATGCATGGTCCGCGAGGCGCTGACCGCCTCCGCCTGATCAGGCCTCGACGGGCGCTTCCTCGCCTTCGTGCAGATAGAGCCGCCGGATCAGGACCAGCACCACCACCGCCAGCGGCGTGGCGAACACCACGCCGGTGACGCCGAACAGGACGCCGAAGCCCACCACCGAGAACAGGGTCAGCGCCGGCGGCACCGCCACCACCCGGCGCTGGATCAGCGGGATCAGGAGCTGCCCCTCGAACTGGTGGATGGCGACGTAGAAGACCACGGTCCAGACGACCGTCATCGGCCCGAGCGTCGCCGCCAGCAGCACGCCGGGCACGGCGGCGACCACTGCGCCGACGATCGGCACGAACTCGGCCAGGCCGCTCAGCAGCCCCAGCGCCACCGGCGCCGGCAGGCCGAGCAGCATGGCCCCGATCGTCGTCAGCGCTCCCATCGCCAGCATGGCCACGCCCGCGCCCAGCAGCCACTTGCGCAACGAGGCCGCGCAGGCGTCGACCGCCGCGGTCAGCCGTGCGCGCCAGGACGGCGGCGCAAGCTTGAGCAGGCCGTCCCGGTAGAGCCTGGGCTGGGCGGCGAAGTAGACGCCGGCCACCAGCACCACGACGAACTCGCCGATCGCCTGGACGCCGACCCCCGTGGCGTGGCCGATCCGGCCGGCCAGCGGCCCCAGGCCCGCGATCGGCGCGCCGGTGGCGTCGTGCAGCCGGCCCAGCAGCCAGCGGCCGGCGGCGAAGGCGCCGATCTGGCGCTGGGCGATGTCCCAGGCGGCCGGCAGCACCACGCCGAGCTGGTTGAGCTGGCGCATCACCTGGGCGCCGACGAACCAGGCCAGCGCGACGAGGATCACTGCGGCCCCCAGCACCGCCACGCCCAGCGAGGCGCCGGCGCTGAGCGGCGTGCGCCGCCGGATCGGATCGGCGACCGAGCGCAGGACCAGGGCCACCAGCATCGCCCCGAACGCCAGCAGGAAGACATGACGCCAGTGGAAGGCGAGCAGCGCCAGGGCTGCGACCGCCACGGCGATCAGCACCTTCTGGACATAGCGGACGAGGCTGTCGGGTCCGTCTTGCGCGCGCGGCGTCATGCGTCAGGCTCCAGTCAGCGCCAACCCTTGTGCCACTCGGGCTCGCCCGCATAGCGCCGGGCCAGGAAGTCGACGAAGGCGCGCACCTTGGGCGCCAGGTGGCGGGCGTGCGGATAGACCGCGTGCACGTAGATCTGTTCCGGCTCCAACTCACAGAGCAGCGCCGCCAGGCGGCCGGCCCGCAGCTCGTCGGCGGCCGCGAAGGCGGGGGCGCGGGCGACTCCGAAGCCGGCTACGGCCGCCGCCACGCAGGCCTGGGCGCCGGAGAAGCGCAGCCGGCCCTGCATGCGCACGTCCCGCGGCTGGCCGTTCACGCCGAACCGCCACAGCGTCGGGTCTGCGAGGTTGGTGTCGATGATCGCCTGATGGCCGGCGAGCTGGTCGAGCGTCGCGGGCGTTCCCGCCCGGGCCAGGTACTCCGGCGCGGCGCAGGTCACCATCCGCACCGCCGCCAGCTTGCGCGCCACCAGGGAGGAGTCGACCAGCTGGCCGATGCGCACCGCGACGTCGAAGCCCTCCTCCACCAGGTTCACCATCCGGTCGGAGGAGGAGACGTCGAGCGAGACCTCGGGATAGGCCGCCGCGAAGGCCAGCAGCGCGGGCGTCAGCTCGGCCGCCCCGAAGGTGACCGGCGCGGAGATCCTCAAGAGGCCGCGCGGGCCGTCCTCCTCGCGCACCGAACTTTCCAGGGACTGGAAGTCGTCGACGATCACCCGGGCCCGCTCCAGGAAGGCGCGGCCGGTGTCGGTCAGCGAGACGTCGCGCGTGGTGCGGTTGAGCAGGCGCGCGCCCAGCCGGTTCTCCAGGCGCGCCACCAGCTTGGAGACCTGGGCCGAGGAGACGTCGAGCCGACGCGCCGCCTGGGTGAAGCTGCGCGCGTCCGCAACGGCGATGAACGCGTTGATCTCGTCGAGTCGATCCACAGAGACTCTTTCCTGTTCGGAAAAGCAGTGCTGCGCCGCAGCGGGATTATCAACAGCGCAGCGCAGTCCATTTTGCCTCGCCAACGTCGGAACAAGGATCTCCCATGCCGCAGCCCCGCACCGTCGCCGTCGTCGTCGGCAGCCTCCGCAAGGACTCCGTGACCCGCAAGGTCGCCCGCGCCATCGAGGCGCTGGCCCCGACCCACCTGAAGTTCGACGAGGTCCCGACCGGCGACCTGCCGCTCTACGACCAGGACGTCGAGGCCGATCCGCCGGCGGCCTGGGTCGCCTTCCGCGAGCGCATCCGGGCGGCCGACGCGGTGCTGTTCGCCACGCCGGAGTACAACCGCTCCGTTCCGGGCAATCTGAAGAACGCCATCGACGTGGGGTCCAGGCCCTATGGCCAGAGCAGCTGGAACGGCAAGCCCACCGCCGTCGTCAGCGTCTCGCCGGGCGCCATCGGCGGCTTCGGCGCCAACCATCACCTGCGCCAGTCGCTGGTCTTCCTGAACATGCCGGTGCTGCAGCACGAGGCCTACATCGGCGGCGCCTTCAGCCTGTTCGGCGAGAGCGGCGAGCTGACCAACGAATCCACGGCCGAGTTCCTGCGGACCTTCACCCAGACCTTCGCCGACTGGATCGAGAAGACCATCGACCAGGCGGCCTGAGCCGGAAAATCATTGGAGCCCCGCCATGCGCCTGCCCACCTACTTCATCCCCCACGGGGCCGGTCCCTGCTTCTTCATGGAGTGGACGCGCGGGCCGGCGGACACCTGGGACAAGACCGCCGACTGGCTGACCGGGCTGATCTCGACCCTGCCCGAGCGGCCGAAGGCCCTCCTGGTGGTCTCCGGCCATTGGGAGGAGCCGGCGTTCACCGTCGGCTCCGCCGAGCGGCCGCCGTTGATCTACGACTACTACGGCTTCCCGGAGGAGACCTACCGCCTGCGGTACGACGCCCCGGGCGCGCCGGCGCTGGCGGCGCGCGTGCGCGACCTCTTGGGCGCGGCGGGCCTGCCCGCGGCCGAGGATGCGGAGCGCGGCTGGGACCACGGCGTCTTCATCCCCCTGAAGCTGGTCCTGCCAGAGGCTGACGTTCCCGTCGTGCAGCTGTCGCTGCAGTCCAGCCTCGACCCGGAGGTCCACCTCGCCGCGGGCCGCGCGCTGGCGCCCCTGCGCGACGAAGGCGTCCTGATCGTCGGCTCCGGCATGAGCTGGCACAACATGCGCGGCTTCACCCCGGCCTTCACCGCCAAGTCCGAGGCCTTCGACACCTGGCTGTCGCGGGCGATGACCGACCCGGACCGCCGCGACCAAGCCATCCGCCACTGGTCGCAAGGTCCCTATGCCCGCGAGGCGCACCCGCGCGAGGAGCACCTCGCGCCGCTGTTCGTCGCCGCCGGCGCCGCCGAGGGCGAGCCGGCGCGCCACGCCTTCCGCGACGTGGCGATGGATGTGGTGATCTCCGGCTACGCCTTCGGCGAACGGGCGGCCTGAACGGGCGACCGCTTTACCCCGAGGGGCGGTCTGCCTCTAGGCGGCTTCCGCCGCGCCCGCCTCGGCCGCGGCGTCGAGGGCCGCCTGGAGGGCGGCGAACAGGCGGCTGGCGGCGATCGGCTTGGCGACGAAATCGTCCATGCCGGCGGCGCGGTACCTGGCGACCTGGTCCTCCATGGCGTTGGCGGTGAGCGCCACGATGGGCGTGCGCGCACGGCCCTCGGCCTGTTCGCGGGCGCGGATCTCCTGGGTCGCGGCCGGCCCGTCCATCACCGGCATCTGTACGTCCATGAGGATCAGGTCCCAGGGTTCGCGCGCCCAGGCCTCGACCGCCGCGCGGCCGTCGCCGACGATGACGGGATCGACGCTGACCTGGTTCAGGAGGGTCTTCAGCACCAGCTGGTTGACTTTGTTATCCTCGGCCGCCAGCACCCTGATCGGCCGGTCGAGTTCGGCCGGCTCCTCGATCGGCGCCGGCGCAGGCGCTGCGCGCTGCTCGGGCTCGAGCTTCGGCAGCGGCAGGCTGACGAGGAAACGGCTGCCGCGGCCAGGCGCGCTCCGCGCCCGGATGCGGCCGCCCATCAGCTCCACGAGGTCGCGGCAGATGGCCAACCCCAGGCCTGTGCCGCCGTAGCGGCGGGTGGTGGAGGTCTCGGCCTGCTCGAAGGCCCGGAACAGATTGGCCTGCTGCTCGGCGGTCATGCCGATGCCGGTGTCGCGCACCTGCAGCAGCAGGGCCGCGCCGCGCCGCGCCACAGCGATCGTCACCCCGCCCCGGTCGGTGAACTTCAGCGCATTGCCGACCAGGTTGTAGACGATCTGGCGCACCCGCATCGGGTCGCCGCGATAGACGCTGCGGGCCGATGGCGAGACCTTGAGCGCCAGGCTGAGGTCCTTGCCCTCGGCCACCGCCCGGAAGGTCGCGCAGGCCGCCTCGGCAAGCTCGACGACGTCGAACTCGCCGTCTTCGAGCGTCAGCTTGCCGGCCTCGATCTTCGACAGGTCCAGCACCTCGTTGAGGATGGCGAGCAACCCCTCCCCCGACTGGCGGATGATGTCCAGCCGCTCGCGCTGGACAGGCTCCAGAGGCCCGCGGGCCATCGCCTGGGCCATGCCCAGGAGGCCGTTCAGCGGCGTGCGGATCTCGTGGCTGACCGTCGCCAGGAAGGCGCTTTTGGCCCGATTGGCGGCCTCGGCCTCGTCCCTGGCCTGGATCAGCGCCTGCTCCTGGGCCTTGCGCTTGGCGACGTCCTGCACCGCGCCGGGCCGGGCGGCGCTCCGGCGCTTCCATTCGTCGGCGACGAAATCGGCGAGATCCTGCAGCCGGTCCGCCAGGCTCGGGTCGTAGGGCCTTGGCTCCGAGCCGCCGACCGCCAGGACGCCGGGAACCGAGCCGTCGTCCAGCCGGATCGGGGCGGCGACGTAGCAGCGCGTCGGCCGACGGCCGTCCGGCGCCGCGCACCCGGCGAACAGCGGTTCGGCCCGGACGTCCTCCACCCAGAGCGCTTCACCATGCTCGACAACCCAGCGCGCGCCGGGCGTGATCCTCGGGGACGCCGCCAGATCCCGTCGCCGCCGGTCCCCGCCGGCGACGATCACGATCACCGAGTTCCGCTGGTCGCCCCCGAACAGCGCACCGGCCAGGCGACGCACGCGATCGAAGACCGGGCCGGATCGCTCCAGCTCCGCAAACGCCTTGGTCGGCGCTGCGTCCGTGTCTTCAGGCTTGGTGTGCACGGGCCCCCGGCGCGCAATACTTAGCTGGCAATTTGAACGGCCGAGGTTAAGCGGGCCTTTCGAAAGAACGGTGTTTGCTTAACTGGTAAAGGACCAGGCCGCTGGTCGTCGCCACGTTCAGAGAGTCGAAGCCGCGCGCCATCCCGATGCGCACCGACCGGCTGCGCGCCAGGAGCTCGGGATCCAGCCCCGGGCCCTCGGCGCCGAAGACGGCGGCTGTCCGCGGGCCACAAGCCAGATCGCCAAGCTCGACGTCCCCGCGTGGCGACAGCGCCACGGTCTCGAAGCCCGCGGCGTCGAGCATTCCCAAAAGATCCTGGCCCGCCGCCAGCCGGGCGAAGGGCGTGATCAGCGCTGCGCCGACCGAGACGCGGATGGCCTTACGATAGAGCGGGTCGCAGCAGGCCGCATCCAACAGCACCGCGTCGGCCCCGAAGGCGGCGGCGTTGCGGAAGATTCCGCCCATGTTGTCGTGGTTGGCGATGGCGCTCAGCGCGACGACCAGGGCGCTGGGCGCAAGGCCGGCCAGCAGCGCTTCGGCGCTCGTCGCCCGCCGCTCGCCGATCGCCAGGACGCCGCGATGCATCGGAAAACCCGCGACGGCGTCCATGACCGCCTGGTCGGCGACGTAGGCCGGAACCTCGGCTGGCAGCCCGTCCAGCAAGGCCTCCAGGCTGGCCAGCCGCGCCTTGGCGATCAGGAGCGAGCGGATCGGGTGCAGGCCGGCGGACGCCAGCTTCTCCAGCACCACCCGTCCCTCGGCGACGAACAGGCCCTCGCGCCCGACCAGGTCGCGCTCGCGGATCGCGCGGTAGGGCTCGATGCGCGGGTCGCGCGGGTCGGTGACGGGCTCGATGCGGGCCATGGCGTCTTCTGCCGCGCCGGCTAGCGCTTGGCTCGGCGGCTATCGAGACGTGACCGGGCTTTGCGGAAACGCCAGCTGCTCGCGGGCGCGCCATTCTTCGGTGACGTAGTTGACGATCACCGTGCGGCGGATGCCCCGGATGGGGCGCCGCTCGAAGCCGTGCCAGGTGCGGTCGGAGGGGATGAACAGCAGCGCCCCGTTCCACTCGAAGGCCGACCGCTCGCGCCAGTCGCCCGGCCCGCCGTAGATGTCGGTCCCGAGATCCTCCTGCCCCTCGGCGGGCAGCTGGGTGAGCAGGGTCAGGGCCTTGACCCCGAGGTCGGTGTGCGGCTCCAGCCAGAAGCCGTCCTGGTCGACGGCGTACTCGATGCGCACATAGGTCCCGTCGAGATTGGCGCCGGTCGCCTCGGCGAAGGCGCGGACCACGGCCGGGGACTGGAAGCCCTGGGCCACCTCGCGGGCCACGGGGTGGGCGTCCAGCACCTCCGCGGCGAAATACTGGCGCGCGTCGTTGTGCAGCTCGCGGCGGCCCGAGACCCCGCCCAGCTCGACCGGCCCGAACGGCAGCGCGGCGAGTTCGCGCGCCACCGGCTCCGGGAAGACGCCCTGCAGGCGCCAGTTGCGATAGGGCTGGTCGTGACGCGCCGCGGAGGCCAGGCTCGCGAAGAGGTTGCTGGCGATCCTGCTTTCCAGTTCGGCGCCGATGAGCGCTGTCGACATGCTGGCGTCGGCCTCCGAGACTCGGTCGCCATCATACATGGGCGCCATCGTCGGAATGCAAACCTTAAAGTCGCAGGTTCCGGGCGGACGGCCCCCCGGAAACGGCGCCTAGGCTCGAAGCCGGCCCTGCGCTATGGCGGCCCCATGCGAACGGCGGCCTTTCTCGAAGCACCCTGGCGCGAGCCGGCCGAGGTGCTGGCCGCGCTCGGCGACCGGCCGTGGACGATCGGCCTGATGAGCGGCGCCGACGGCGCCGGCTGGTCCTACGTCGGGGCCGAACCTGCGCAGACCTGCGTCCTCGCCGGCGAGGATCCAGGCGATCCCCTCGCGGTCCTGGCGGATCTCGTCGGGGGCCACGCTCCGGCCGATCCGCAGGGGCCGCCGTTCCAGGGCGGGGTCGCCGGCCTCTTCTGTTACGAGCTGGGCGATCGGTTCGAGCCATTGGGCCTCGCGCGCCACGACGGCTGGCCGGACCTCGCCTGCGCCCGCTACGACGCGCTGCTGGCCTTCGACCACGCCGCGCGGCGCGTCCTGGCGATCGGCCGCGGCGAGAGCGCCGGCGCGGCCCGGGCCCG
>NZ_DATELG010000280.1:0-3260 GCF_035276905.1 Phenylobacterium sp.
GTCGAGCGGCTGGAGGCGCTGGCCGAGGAGCTGCGCGCGCGCCACGGCGCCCTGCCCTTCGTCGCGCCCGCGAACCTCGCCGACTCGGCCGGCGCGCGACGGCTGCTGGAACAGGTCGCGGAGCTCGGCCGGCCGGTCGAGGTGCTGATCAACAACGCCGGCTACGGCCTGACCGGCGCCTTCGCCCAGACCCGCTGGGCCGACCAGCAGGCCTTCCTGCAGCTGATGGTGGTCGCGCCCTGCGAGCTGGCGCACAAGCTGCTGCCCGGCATGATCGAGCGGCGCTACGGCCGGATCGTCAACGTCGCCTCGGTGGCCGGACTGGTCCCGGGCGCCGCGGGCCATACCCTCTATGGCCCGGCCAAGTGCCTGCTGATCAAGTTCTCGCAGAGCCTGCACCTGGAGGCGGCGGCGGACGGCGTGCACGTGAGCGCGCTCTGCCCCGGCTTCACCTACACCGAGTTCCACGACGTCAACGGCACCCGGGCCCGGACCAGCGCCGCCACGCCGAGGTGGATGTGGCTGCAGGCCGACAGGGTGGTCGAGGACGGCTGGCGGGCGGTGGAGGCGAACCGCGCGATCTGCGTGCCCGGCCTGGTCTACAAGCTGATCTGCGGCGCGGTGCGGCTGATGCCGGACGCGCTGGCGCTGGCGGTGATGCGGTCGCAGGGGCCGCGGTTCCGGACTACCTCGCCGGCGCCATCGCCGCCGGGCGGATGAAGCCTTGCGTGGCCTCCGCCAGGCCGCCCAGGATGAACTGCACCGCCATGGCGCAGAGGATCAGGCCCAGCACGCGCACGACGATGGTCAGGCCGATCCGGCCGAGGAGGCGGCTGATCAGCGGCGTCGACAGGAACGCCAGCAGCGTGCAGGCGCTGACGGCGGCGATGACGCCGACCCCGACCACGGCGCCGGCGAGGCCGAAGACGCGGGCTTGGCTGGCGTAGATCACCACCGTGGAGATCGCGCCCGGGCCGATCAGCAGCGGCATCGCGAAGGGCACGATCATCCGCTCGAACCGCTGGCGGGCGTAGCCGCGCGGGCCGGCCGCAGGACCCGCGGCGTCGGCGGCCTCGGCGAAGGTGGCGGTGAAGTCGTCGCGGGCCATCTGCAGGCCGGTGAGCAGCAGAATCACTCCCCCGGCGATGCGGAACGAGGCCAGCGAGATGCCGAAGAAGGCGAGCAGCGACAGGCCGGTGAAATAGAAGAAGGTGACGAAGCCCAGCACGAACAGCGAGACGTAGAGCGCGATATGCGCCCGCTCGCGCGGACCGGCGCCGACCGTGGCGGCGGCGAACACCGGCACGTTGCCCAGCGGATCGAGAAGGGCGAACAGGGCGACGAAGAAGTTGACCGCGAAGTCCGCCTGGCTCATGCAGCGCTCATAGCCCAAAATCGGAGCCTGCCCCATGGCCGCCGCGGATTCCCGGCTGATCGTGCCGCTCGACGTGCCCACGGCGGGCGAAGCGCGCGCCCTGGTCGCGCGGATCGGCGAGGCGGTCAGCTTCTACAAGGTCGGGCTGGAGCTCTTCGCCACCGACGGCATGGCGCTGGCCCGCGAGCTGAAGGGGCAGGGCAAGCAGGTGTTCCTGGACTGGAAGCTGCACGACATCGGCACGACCGTGGAGCGCGCGGCCCGGGCGCTGGCCGGATCGGGCTGCGACCTCCTCACCGTCCACGGCGAGCCGCAGGTGATGGCCGCCGCCGTGCGCGGCTGCGAGGGCTCGGCCTTAAAGATCCTGGCGGTGACGGTGCTGACCAGCCTGACCGACGCCGACCTGATCGAGACGGGCTACCACGAGGACGCCCGCAGCCTGGTCGAGCGCCGCATCCGCCAGGCGCTGGCCGCCGGCTGCCAGGGCGTGGTGGCGAGCCCGCACGAGGCCGAGCTCGCGCGCGCGATCGGCGGCGAGGGCTTCCTGGTGGTGACGCCCGGCGTCAGGCCCGACTGGTCCGCCAAGAACGACCAGGCCCGCGCGGCGACGCCGGCGGCGGCGCTGAAGGCCGGCGCCTCGCACATCGTCTGCGGCCGCCCGATCACCGCGGCGCAGGACCCGCGCGCGGCGGCGCTGCGGGTGGTGGAGGAGATGGCGGGGGCTTGAGGACGAGATCCCCCCCGTCAGGTGGCGGATCTGATTCTTGACTCCGACTTCTCCACAGGCGCATAAGCCCGCCCTTCTGGCGCAACCTCGGTCAGCGCCCTCCACCGCCACGACCCCCATCACCATATGGGACGAGGGCGGCGAGGCCCCCCGTCGACGTGTACGTTCACGGGGGTCGATCGCGTTTGGGTCATAAGGATCGCTATGTTCGAAGCACTGACAGATCGGCTTTCCGGCGTCTTCGACCGTCTCGGCGGGCGCGGCGTGCTGTCCGAGAAGGATGTCGACGAGGCGCTGCGCGAGGTGCGCGTGGCGCTCTTGGAGGCCGACGTCGCGCTGCCGGTGGTGCGCGAGTTCATCGCCAAGGCCAAGGAAAAGGCCACTGGCGAGGCGGTGATCCGCTCGGTCCGCCCCGCCGACCAGGTGGTGAAGATCACCTATGACGGCCTGGTCGAGATGCTGGGCGGCCCAATAGACGGTAAAGGGGGCGAGCCCGAGGGGCTGAACCTCTCGCTCAACCCGCCGACCGTGATCCTGATGGCCGGCCTGCAGGGCTCCGGCAAGACCACCACCGCCGCCAAGCTGGCGCTGCGCCTGGCCAGGGAGCGCAAGAAGGTGCTGGTCGCCTCGCTCGACACCCGCCGCCCGGCGGCGATGGAGCAGCTGGCGACGCTGGCCAGGCAGGCCGAGGTCGAGAGCCTGCCGATCGTTTCCGGCCAGTCCGCCCCCGACATCGCCCGGCGTGCGCTCTCCGCCGCCAAGCTGCAGGGCTACGACGTCGTCATCCTCGACACCGCCGGCCGCACGACGCTGGACGAGGCGATGATGAGCGAGGCGGCCGAGATCGCGAAGATCTCGAGCCCTTCCGAGACCCTGTTGGTCGCCGACAGCCTGACCGGCCAGGACGCGGTGCGGACCGCCAAGGCCTTCCACGAGCGCCTGCCGCTGACCGGCCTGGTGCTGACCCGGGCCGACGGCGACGGCCGCGGCGGGGCGGCGCTCTCCATGCGCGCGGTAACCGGCCTGCCGATCAAGTTCCTCGGCGTCTCGGAGAAGATCGACGGGCTCGACGCCTTCGACGCGCACCGGGTCGCCGGCCGCATCCTGGGCCAGGGCGACGTGGTGGCCCTGGTCGAGAAGGCCGCCCAGGACCTCGAC
>NZ_DATELG010000281.1:0-9112 GCF_035276905.1 Phenylobacterium sp.
GGCGCGGGTGGAAGAACAGCGCCTGGCCGATGGCGGCCTTCACCGTCTCCGGCTGGAACGGCTTGGTGATCAGGAAGGTCGGCTCCGGCCGTTCGCCGGTCAGCAGCCGCTCGGGGAAGGCGGTGATGAAGATCACCGGCACGTCGTAATGCGACAGGATGTCCTTGACCGCGTCGATGCCGGAGGAGCCGTCGGCCAGCTGGATGTCGGCCAGCACCAAGCCCGGCGTCTTGCGGGCGACCGCGTCCACCGCCTCGGTGCGGGTCGCGGCGATGTCGACCACCGTGTGGCCGAGCTCCTTGACCAGGGCTTCGATGTCGGCGGCGATCACCGGCTCGTCCTCGATGATCAGCACGTCGGTGGCGAGCTCGGCGTCGATCTCGGCCTGGGCCTCGGCGATCAGCCGCTCGACCTCGGCGAAGTCGGTGCCGAGAATCTGGGCGGCTTCGGTCGGGGTGAAGCCTTCGAGCGCGGTCAGGAGGAAGGCCTGGCGCGAGCGCGGCGCAATGCGCATCAGCCGGCGGGTGGTGTCGTCGCCGTCGCGCTCGTCGTCGGCGGGCCCTTCGAGCTGGGCGCCGGAGGTGCACCAGATGGCGTGAAACACATGATAGAGCGCGACCCGCGGCGTCAGGTTAGCTTCCAGCACACGCTCCCCGGCGGCGAGCGCTTCCAACGCGACGCGGACATAGTGGTCGCCGGTCGTCTGGTCGCCAGTGAGCGCACGCGCGTAGCGGCGCACATAAGGCAAGTGTGGCGCCAGTCGGGCAAGAAGACTCAAGGGTTACCCCTCCCGTTTTGCAACGATGCAGCATAGGGCGCGCCAAAAGGCATCGCCCCCGACCGCCTTATCATGGAGCAAGAACGTTATCTGGTGGAACCGGTTCCCGCGCCTGGGGGTTTTCGGCATCTTGACTCTCATATGAGGGAACTGGGTCTGGAGTCGGGCGTTGAGCGCTGACGAAGATGCAACGAGGGGGCGGCCGCCGCGACAGCGGAGCGCCGATAACATGATCGAACAACGGCCTTCAGAAGAGCGACGCAGGTCGTCCGCCGCCATGGACGAGGCGCGGCTGCGTCAACAGGCGATCGGCGTCCGCTTGCGGCAGATGTTTGACGAGGTGGTGAACGAGCAGGTGCCAGAGGAATTTCTGGAAATTCTCCGCCGCGCCGACAGCCGGTCGTCGGAGAACGGCTGATGGCTGACGAAGACCAGCTCAAGGCCGCGCCCGCCGCGCGGCGCCCTGCGGACGATCACGCCTTCAAGCGCGAACTGGTGCAGCTGATCCCGCACCTGCGCGCCTTCGCGCGGACCCTGTGCGGCGACCCCGCCGCCGCCGACGACCTGGCGCAGGACGCCATGATGAAGGCCTGGGACGCGCGCGCCAGCTTCCAGATGGGCACCAACATGAAGGCCTGGACCTTCATGATCCTGCGCAACCAGTTCTACTCCGAGAAGCGGCGGTCCTGGCGCCAGAGCCAGCTCGACCAGGAGGCCGCCGAGCGGACCTTGGTGGCGGTGGACGACCCGGAGGCCCCGGTGGCGCTCGACGAGCTGCGCCAGGGCCTGGCGATGCTGCCGCCCGAACAGCGCGAGGCGCTGATCCTGGTCGGCGCCGGCGGCTTCGCCTACGAGGAGGCGGCCGAGATCTGCGGCTGCGCCGTCGGCACGGTGAAGAGCCGCGTGAGCCGGGCCCGGCGGGCGCTGCACGCGATCCTCGACGAGGGGAACTACGAGCGCGACGGGGCCGCCGCCGGAGACGCCATGCGGTCTATCCTCGCGGACGCGGAACGGCTAAGCACCGTCCGTTGAGGACGGACGTCGGCGGACAATGACCGGCAGGCCCAGGGCTTCGCTGAGCACGATTCGGGTCCGCCTGACGGCGGCGCTGGCGCTTGCCCTGCTGCCGGTGCTGCTGCTCGGCGTGCTGCAGACCGCGATCGCCTTCCACCGGGAAGACGCCACCCTCAAGGAAAGCCTGGCGGCCGCCGCCCAGCGCAGCGCAGCGGCCGCCCGCGCGCGACTGGAGAGCGCCGACATCCTGCTGGAGACGCTGGCGCCCGGCTCGATCGGCTTCCAGTGCGCTCAGCGGCTGGCCCAGGTGACCCACCGCATCCCCGGCTACGCCAATCTGATCCGCTTCGACCGCAACGGCCGGGTCGCCTGCGCCGCCGGCGGCGTGCCGCACGATCCGCACCGCGTCGACCGGTCGTGGTTCCGCGAGCTCGAGGGCGGCGACGGCATCGTCGTGACCCGGGAGACCGGCGAGGCCTACGCCGGCGAGCCCTCGGTGCTGGCGGCGATCCGCGCCGTGGACGCCAAGGGCGCGTTCCAGGGCGCCTTCGCCGCGGTGATCCCACTGTCCAGCCTGCAGCCGTCCGCCAGCGATCCGACGCTTCCCAGCCATTCGGAGGTGGCGTTGGTCGACGGCCGCGGGCGGGTGATCAACGCCACCAATCCGAAGGCCTTCGGGGCGCTGCCCGCCGACTGGCGCAGCCGCGCGGCCAAGCAGGGCGCGGCGGTCTGGTACGCCGTGGGCCCGGATGGCCAGCGGCGGGTGTTCTCCGCCGCGCCCGCGGTCAGCGACGACGTCTTCGTCGTACTCTCCGCCCGCTCGCCCGGGCTGCTCTCGTGGGCGCGGCTGAACCCGCTGACCGGGATCCTGTTCCCGCTCCTCACCTTCGTCATCGCCCTCGCCGCCGTCTCGGTGGTGATCGAGCGGGTGGTGGTGCGCTGGATCGCCTATCTGCAGCGGATCGCCGCCCTCTACGCCAAGGGCCGGCTGAGCGTGCGGCCGATCCAGGCCGAGCAGATGCCGCCGGAGATCCGCGACCTGGCCGCCACCCTCGAGCAGATGGCCGAGGGCATCGTCGGCCGCGACGCCTCGCTCCGGGACTCGCTCGCCCAGAAGGACGCGCTGATGCGCGAGATCCACCACCGGGTGAAGAACAACCTGCAGGTCATCTCCAGCCTGCTCAACATGCAGCAGCGCGCGCTGACCGATCCCGCCGCACGGGCGGCGATGTCCGACACGCGTCAGCGGATCACGGCGCTGGCGCTGATCTACCGCGCCCTCTACCAGGGCCCCGACCTGAAGCGCGTCGACCTGCGGCCGTTCCTCGAGGAGCTCACCGCCCAGCTGGTCGCCGGCGAGATGCTGCATGGCCCGGGCGTGCGCACCGAGCTCTCCGTCGACGCCCTGGTGATCGACCCCGACCGGCTGGCCCCGCTGGCCCTGTTCGCGGTCGAGGCGATCACCAACGCCCAGAAGCACGCCTTCGCCCAGCGTGGCGGCGCCCTGACCGTCAACTTCCACGTCCGCGGCGACGAGGCGGTGCTCGAGATCAGCGACGACGGCCAGGCCAATGAGGCGGCGCTCGGCGGCGCCGGGGTCGGCCGCACCTTGATGACCGCCTTCGCCCGCCAGTTGCGCGGACGAGCGGAATTGGTCCGTAATCCGTCCGGCGGTGTGACCGCAAGGCTGCTTTTCCCAACTCCTTCGCTGGATTCCGCAGCTTCAGTGCAAGTCCCGGGGAACCAAGCTGCAGCATAGGTGGTTTCGCAGGTCGCGAGTTTTCGCGATAACTCTTAGGAGCCATTGATGCGGAAAATCATTCTACTGGCCATCGCCGCCGCGAGCATGGCCGTCGCTGCGTGTAATACCGTCGAAGGCGCCGGCAAGGACGTGTCGTCCGCCGGCAAGGCTGTGAGCAACACCGCCGAAGACGCCAAGAAGTAAGGCCTGGCTGCAGCCGATAGAGCGCGTTCCGCAAACGTGGGGCCGGTTTTGCGATCGTGCTCTAGGCTGCAGCGCGCGCGCCGCCCGCGCGGCGATAGAGGCCGGCGCGGGCGGGCGCGAAGCCCTCGGCGGCCAGGGCTTCCTCCTCGCCGAGCACCAGAGCTCCGCCCGGAGCGACGAGAGCGGCCAGCCTGGCCGTCGTTTCCGACCGCGCGCGCGCGGTGAAGCCGCTCAGCACATAGCGGCACAGGACGATGTCGAAGGCGCCCAAGGGCGTCAGGTCCTCCATCAGGTTGACCCGCCGCCAGCGCACCTCCTGGCGAACCTTCTTGGCAAGCTGGAAATGCTCGTCGCGGTTCTCGAAATGCCGCACAAGCTGGCGCGCCGACAGGCCGCGCTGGACCTCGAAGCTCGAATAGACGCCAAGCCGGGCGCGATCGAGCAGGCGCTCGCTGAGATCCGAGGCGAACAGCTCCACTCGGCCGGTGGGCGCCGGCGCCTCGGCCTGCAGCATGGCGAGCGAGTAGATTTCCTGCCCCGCGCCGCAGCCGGCGCTCCAGATGCGCACGACGCCGTCGGGACGGTGGCGGGCCACCTCCGGCACGACCTCGCGCCACAGGTGCTCAAAGACCGCCCGGTCGCGGAAGAAGCGCGTCTCGCTCGGGGCCAACGCCTCGACGCAGGCTGTCTCCAGACGCTCGTCGGCGCCCCCGCGCACCGCCGCGATCAGGTCCGCGACCGAGCCGAAGCTTTCGCGCCGCGCCACCGGGCCCAGCCGGCTCTCGATCAGGTAGGCCTTGTCGGGATCGATCGCGAGCCCGGCGCGCTCGGCGCCCAGCTCGGCCATGAAGTCACGGTCCTCAGGCGTCATGCCACCCCCGCCAGCGCCAGCTTGTCGGCCACGATGTCACCGTCGAACGGCTTGATGATGTACTCCGCGGCCCCGGCGTCGAGCGCCTCGCGGATCCGGTCCAGATTCGCCTCGGCCGAGCAGAACACGACCTTCGGTCCGCGGCCGCCCGGCTCCAGCCGGAGGCGGCGCAGGAACTCCAGGCCGCTCATCAGCGGCATGTTCGCCTCCAGCAGCACCAGGTCCGGCATCATCGCCCGACACCAGGCGAGCCCCTCCATGCCGTCGCCGGCCTCCGCCACTGCGAAACCGCGGTCTTCGAGCAGACGGCGCGCCACCTTGCGCACCACCCGGCTGTCGTCGACCACCAGGCAGGTCTTCACGAACGCCTCTCCTTACCAGGCGTACTTTCTCGCGCCCCATGGTTAACGAGCGGTGTTCGCTCGCGCGAACTGCGCAGTTAGATCGGCACGGTCGCGGCGAAGATCACGCGTTCCTCGTTCACATCGGCGAAGACGCGTCCGCCGACGTCCCCCAGGAACAGGTGGACGTAGTAGGCCTGCACCCAGTGGCCGTGGAGGCCTTCGCCAAGCGGCTCGCCACGCAGGCCGCGCAGCACTTCGGGACGCAGCTTCGCGCGCGGGCCGCCGGCGTCGGCGGCGATGGCCAGGGAGGCGCCTTCTTGCACTGCGCGCACCCGCGCCACCCCGCCGGTCGGCAGGGCCGCGCCCGCCATCTGCGCCAGGTTCAGGAGCGCCCGGGCGGCGGGCTTGTTGACCGACGGCGTCTCCACCAGCCATTCGAGCTCGGCCCGCATGTGGCCGAAGACCCCGCGGGCTAGCTTCTCCAGCTCGCGCACATCGAAGGTCTCGGCCGAGGCCGAGGCGCCGAAGGCCACGCGCGAGAACTGCAGGAGGTCGGTCAGCTTGCGCGCCGAAGTGGCGATCAGGCCCATCGCCTCCTCGCGCATGTCCTGGGCGGACGGATCGTCGAGCAGGTCGAGCCCGGAGACGATGGCGCTCGCCGGGCTGATGAAGTCGTGGCACATGCGCGCCGCCAGATAGGCGGCGAGTTCAGCCGGACGGGTTACGAGCGCGCTCTGGGCAGCCGATTCTTCACTCATGGGCGGCGACCTTGGCGTGATTTGAGCCATTCGAAAACGGCCCCCGCGTCCCCGGCCTAGATGCGCTTCGGCAGATTCCAGGCTCCGGCGGCCGGGGCGGACACCCTGGGCGCGAACCTGGGCTCTGACTGCGCCGAAGCGTGCGCGCCGCCCAGCGCGACGTAGCTCAGGAAGCCGACCAGAAAGGCGATCATGGCGAGCCACAGATAGGGCCGCAGCACTTCCAGCACGCCGGATCCGGGCATCGCGCCATCCTCCGCGGAGCCAGCCTCCGCGAAGGGGGAACGAGGCGAGAGGGTTAACGGTTGCGCCCCCGTCAATGGCTGAGCCCGACCCCGGTCGGCGCCTGCTCGATGGCCTGCGGCATCGGCGGGGCCTCGACCTTCAGCGCCTCCGCCTCGGCCTCGGCGGCGCGCTTCTCCTCCCGCTTCTTCTTCATCTGCCGGCTCACCACCAGGCCCACCGCCACGCCGGCGCCCAGCACGACGGCCAGCGCCACGGCCGGGCCGGCGGCGACGCCGAAGGCCCTGCGCTCGACCGAGGGGGTCTCCTCGGACCGCAGCGCGCCGGCGATGTTCTCCAGGCGGTCGGCGGTGGCCGCACGGCGGCGCGACAGCTCATCGCGCGCACGGGTCTGCAGGCTGAGGACGAGGTCCCTGGTCTTTTCGCCCAGGTCGGCCAGCGCCTCGCGCGCCGCCGCGGCCTTCGCCGGAACCTCGGAGGCCGCGGCCTCGATCGTTCGGCGGGTTTCCCTCGCCGTCTCGGTCATGCTCATGGGTCTCTCCACAGATGAGCCGCCCGCCCGGACCGTCGCGACGTTTCCGCGCGGCGACGGGCGCCTCGCGGGTAAGCGGCCCAAGGCGGACTATGGTTCCGGCTGTAGCCGGCGCTTGCGCCTTGAACACGCCCCATTCAACAGCTCTCGGGCGGGTGCTACAGCACGCCGCGAGGATCCGGGGGAGGAAGGAAGTCGATGGCCGAGATCGCCGCCGCCGAGCCGCGCGTACACGCTGCGGGACCGTCGATGCGCACGGTCGTGGCGGCCTCCGCAGCCGGCACGGCCTTCGAGTGGTACGACTTCTTCGTCTTCGGCAGCCTGACCCAGGTCATCTCCAAGACCTTCTTCTCCGGCCTGCCGGACGCCGCCGGCTATATCGCCGCGCTCGCCCTGTTCGGCGCGGGCTTCGCCTTCCGCCCGCTCGGCGCCCTGGTGTTCGGGCGAATCGGCGACCAGGCCGGACGGAAGGGCGCCTTCCTGATCACCGTCATCCTGATGGGCGGAGCCACCGTCGGCATCGGCCTGTTGCCCAGCTATGCGAGCGCCGGCCTGATCTCGCCGATCCTCCTGATCCTGATGCGCATCGTCCAGGGCTTCGCACTCGGCGGCGAATACGGCGGGGCGGCGATCTATGTCGCCGAGCACGCGCCCGACCATGCACGCGGCCGCTCGACCAGCTGGGTGCAGACCTCCGCCGCCTTCGGCCTGTTCGCCGCCCTGATGGTGATCCTCGCCACCCGGGTGAGCCTTGGCCAGGCGTTCGGGCCGGCGGCGTTCGACGCCTGGGGCTGGCGGATCCCGTTCCTGTTCTCCGCGGGCCTCCTGGCGGTCTCGATCTTCATGCGGCTGAAGCTGTCCGAGAGCCCGGCCTTCGCCCAGATGAAGGCCGAGGGGGAGACCTGCAAGGCGCCTTACGCCGAGGCCTTCGGCCGCTGGCCGAACCTGAAGCTGGTGCTGATCGCCTTCCTGGGCCTGATGTGCGCCCAAGGCGCGGTCTGGTACACCGCCTTCTTCTACGTCCAGACCTTCCTGGAGAAGTTCCTCAAGGTCGCGCCGGAGACCATCAACTTCCTGATGGTCGCGGCCACCGCCGCCAGCGCCGTGGGCTACGTCGTGTTCGGCGCGCTCTCCGACCGGATCGGCCGCAAGCCGGTGATGCTGGCGGGCATGACCCTGATGCTCGTGGCCTACTTCCCCGGCTTCCACATGCTGGCCCAGACGCTGAACCCGGCGCTCGCCGAGGCGGTCGCCCGCACACCGGTCGTCGTGGCCGCCGCGCCGGGCGACTGCGCGGTGCAGTTCGACCCGATCGGCCGGAAGGCCTTCCTCTCGGCCTGCGACATCGCCAAGAGCGCGCTCGCCAACGCCGGCGTATCCTACCGCAACCAGGCCGCCCCCGGCGGGGCCCTGGCGGAGGTGCGGATCGGCGGCGACATCGTCCAGTCAGTGGACGCCCGCAGCCTGTCGAAGCCCGACGCCAAGGCCGCCAAGGCCGGCGTCGAGGCCCACATCAAGGCCGCGCTGGCCAAGGCGGGCTATCCGGCCAAGGCCGACCCGGCGCGGATGAACCTCGCCGGCGCCTTCGCGGTGCTGCTGGTGTTCGTGGTCGCCGCCACGGCGCTCTACGGGCCGATGGCCTCGGCGCTGGTGGAGCTGTTCCCCACCCGCATCCGCTACACCGCCATGTCGTTGCCCTACCATGTGGGCACCGGCTGGATCGGCGGCTTCGTCCCCTTCAGCGCCTTCGCCATCGTCACCGCGGTCGGCGACATCTACGCCGGCCTATGGTTCCCGGTGGCCTTCACCGCGGTCTCGGTGCTGTCGTGCCTGGTCCTCCTGCCGGAGACCAAGGGCCGGCCGTTGCACTTTTAAGCCTCATCCCGCGATCGGCAGCACCTCGGTCAGCACGCCGGCGGCGTCCAGCGCCGCCTGCTCCCGGCGCCAGGCGGCGCCGACGATCAGGCGCACGACACGGCGCCCCTGGGCGGCGAGCCCGCTCAGTTCCTGGAGACCGGCCGGTCCGCGGCGCTCGGCGTCGCGCCGGGCCAGCGCCAGCACCTCGGCGTGGGCCCCCTCGTCGGCGATCAGCACGTCTGCGGCCGCCAAGGCGCGCGCGGCCCTCAGGGTCAAGAGGTCGGCCGGCCCACGGGCGTCGACGTACTGCACCGCCCCCGCCAGAGGCTCGCCGGAGGCCAGCGCCTGCCGCAGCAGCGCCGCCGCCCGGGTCATGTCGCCGGCCATCGCCGCCTCGGCTGCGGGCCCGGTCAGGGCGGCGCGCAGGAAAGCCCGTCGGCGGCCGACGTCCGGCAAGGCGGCGCGAACCTCGTCCTGCAAGGTGCGGAACAGCGCCGCGACCCGACCCGCGCCCTCCGGCACCCGCGCCTCGATGTCCTGGCGCAGCAGGGTCGCCAGCATCGGCGAGGCGCCGCCGGTGCCGATCGCCGCCACCACCTCGCCGCGGTCGATCACCGCAGGCGTGGTGAAATCGCAGAGCTGCGGCCGGTCGACGACGTTCACCGGCACGTGCGCGGCCCGCGCCGCCGCCGCCGCGGCCGCCGCGAAGCCGTCGTCGTCGCTGGCGACGAAGGCGAGCGCTGCGCCGGCGTAGCTCTGCGGCGCGAGCG
>NZ_DATELG010000282.1:0-3208 GCF_035276905.1 Phenylobacterium sp.
ACGCTGGTCTGCGAGCGGCCGAAGATCAAGCCGCACCGCGAAGCCATGCGCCAGCGCGTCGCCGACCTCATGGGGCTGCCCGTGCACCGGGTCAGCGTCAAGGCGACGACGACCGAGGGCATGGGCTACACCGGACGCGAGGAAGGCCTCCTCGCCCAGGCGGTGGTGGCGGTCGAGACGCCGCTCTGACGGATTGACGTCCCGGGGGCGCTTGAAGCCGGACGCGCCCGATGTTGTGGTCCGCCCCGTCGCGCCAGAGCGTCCGGCGGTTCGAATGAACCGCCGAGCGCTCACAAGTTTTTTGGAGTTAGACCATTCGCTACGCCGGACCGGCCTCCACTTCGGTGGCGAATGGTTTGGACAGAATTGGTCCGCCGCCTGCTGCCGGAGACCGTCCATGTTCCCGATCGAGGTCAAGACGCTCGCCCGCCTGCTGGTGGACGAGGCGCGTCAGAAGTCGCTCCGGATCGTCACCGCGGAAAGCTGCACCGGGGGGCTGGTGGCCGGCGCGATCTGCGCCGTGGCCGGCGCCTCCGACGTCTTCGAGCGCGGCTTCGTCACCTATTCCAACCGCGCCAAGCAGGAGCTGCTAGGCGTGCCCGGCGACCTGATCGCCGACATGGGGGCGGTCTCGGAGCCGGTGGCGCGGATGATGGCCGAGGGCGCGCTGGAGAACTCCAACGCGCACATCGCCGTGGCCATCACCGGCGTCGCCGGCCCCGGCGGCGGCACTCGCCTGAAGCCCGTCGGCCTCGTCCACATCGCCACCGCCCGCACCAACCAGGCGCTGCGCCACCGCGAGGAGCTGTTCGACCAGCCGACCCGCGAAGGCGTCCAGCTGGCGGCCGTGCAGGCCGCGCTGCAGGCGTTGAGGGATCGGCTGGAATAAATAGATCCTCCCTTTTTTGGAGGAGCATCTTCACCCCGCGGCGGGTTCGCCCAGCGCTTGCGGCGGCGGCGGGGGCGGCGGCGTGGATCCATGCAGCGCCTTGGCCCGCGCCTCGAAGCAGCCGATCAGCTTGTCGACCGCGTGGCCGAAGTTGGCGCGCAGCAAAGTCTCCAGCAGGCGCGACTTGAAGATGAAGTCGATGTCGAACTCGATCCGCGTGCAGCCATGGCCGGCGTCCAGGAAGCGCCAGCGGTTCTCCAGTCGACGAAACGGCCCCGAGATCAGGCTGACGTCGATCTGCCGGTTGTGGGCATCGCGCCGGACGCGGGTCGCGAACTTCTCCTTCAGGAAGGAGAAGCCGACGCCCGCCTCGGCGTCGACCGCCTCGACCCCATCGCTCAGCGTGCGCGCGTTCCAGGTCCGCATGGCCGTGATCCACGGCACGAACTCCGGATATTTCGCGACGTCGCCGACCAGCCGGAACAGCTGCTCCGGCGCATAGGGCAGGACCTTGGAGACGTGGTGCCGCACGAGCCCGCCCGCCTCAGACGCGCTGGCGCGCGAGCCGCGCGGCCTTCAGGCGCGCGAAATCTTCGCCGGCGTGGTGCGAGGAACGGGTGAGCGGGCTGGCCGAGACCATCAGGAAGCCCTTGGCTTTGGCGATCTCCTCCAGGGCGCGGAACTCGTCGGGATGGACGAAACGGTCGATGGCCGCGTGCTTGCGGGTCGGCTGCAGGTACTGGCCGATGGTGATGAAGTCGACGCCGGCCGAGCGCATGTCGTCCATCACCTGCATGATCTCCTCCTTGGTCTCGCCAAGGCCGACCATGATCCCCGACTTGGTGAACTGGGCGGGGTCACGTTCCTTCACCCGCTCCAGCAGGCGCAGCGAGTGGTAGTAGCGCGCGCCCGGCCGGATGCTGAGGTAAAGTCGCGGCACGGTCTCGAGGTTGTGGTTGAAGACGTCCGGCTGGGAATCGATCACCAGCTCGGCGGCGCCGACCGGCTTGCGCAGGAAGTCCGGCGTCAGGATCTCGATGGTGGTCGCGGGCGAGGCGAGCCGGATCGCGCGCACCACGGCGGCGAAGTGCGCCGCCCCGCCGTCCGCCAGGTCGTCGCGGTCGACCGAGGTGATCACCACGTGGGCGAGGCCCATCTTGGCCACCGCGTCGCCGACCCGCGCCGGCTCGCCCTCGTCCAGCGGCGTGGGCTTGCCGGTGGCGACGTTGCAGAAGGCGCAGGCGCGGGTGCAGACCTCGCCCATGATCATCATGGTCGCGTGGCTCTTTTCCCAGCACTCGCCGATGTTGGGACAGGCCGCCTCCTGGCAGACCGTGACCAGCTTGTGGTCCTTCACGATCGCCTCGGTCTGGCGATAGCCCTTCGAGCCCGGGGCGCGCACGCGCAGCCAGTCCGGCTTCTTGAGCAGGGGCGTATCGGGGCGGTTCTGCTTTTCCGGGTGACGCGGGCGCTGTCCCGTCACGGTGTCGATGACCACGGCCATGGTCCCTAGATCGTCGGTCACAGCCCTGGGATCAAGCTGCGAATTGCCTCGACGCCGCCACGAACGCGCGGCGACCCACGCAACGCGCCCATTCTTTTCAACGTTGAACCGTCTCTATAGGCTCCGCCCCCGAAGGACAGGGACTGATTTGGGGAGGTCTGGTTGGCGGGCAGGTTCGATGCGAGGCAGGCGCAGACATCGGTTTTCGACGCCCTGGTCGACGCCAGCCGCCGGCACGGCCGTGACAAGCAGATCCTGGAGGACCAGGAGCGCTCGCCCGTCACCTACCTCGGCCTGATCCGCGCATCGTTCGCGCTCGGCCGCAAGCTGTGCGACATCACCAAGCCCGGCGAGCGGGTGGGCGTGCTGTTGCCGTCGAGCGCCGCGGCGGTCGTCACCTTCTTCGCCCTGCACGCCTTCGGCCGCACGCCGACGATGCTGAACTTCACAGCGGGCCTTCGGAATCTGCGCGCGGCGTGCGAGCTCGCCGAGGTGAAGCGGGTGCTGACCTCCCACCGCTTCATCGAGCAGGCCAAGCTGCATGACGCGATCGACACGCTGGAGCCCTTGGCGTCGATCACCTACCTGGAGGAGGTGCGCCGCAAGGTGAACCTGCTGGACAAGCTCTATGCGGCCGTCGCGGGCGCCTTCCCCAAGGCGTTCCGCATCCGCACCAAGCCCAGCGACCCGGGCGTCATCCTGTTCACCTCCGGCAGCTTCGGCGCGCCGCGCGGCGTGGTGCTGACCCAGGCCAATCTGATCGCCAACGCCCGGCAGGTGGCCGCGCACATCGAGCTCGATCCCGACTGGACCTT
>NZ_DATELG010000283.1:0-7609 GCF_035276905.1 Phenylobacterium sp.
GAGGCGGCGTCGGCGAGATGCGGCACCCGGCGCGGACGGCCCAGGCGCACGGGACGGTCGAAGACGCGCACGGCCACCTCGCGCACGCCGGCGAGCTGGCTCGCGCCGCCGGTCAGCACCAGGCCGGCGCCGGCCTCGATCGGGGCGCCCGAAGCCTTCAGCCGGTCGCGCAGCAGCTCCAGCGTCTCCTCGACGCGTGGAGCGATGATGCCCTTGAGCAAGCTGCGCGGGGCGACCACCGGGCCCGCGCCGGGATCGTCGCCGCGCGGCGGGGCCTCGATCATCTCGCGGTCCTCGTTGGCCGAGGCGATGGCCGAGCCGTGCAGGGTCTTGATGCGCTCGGCGCCGGCGACCGAGGTCGAAAGCCCGCGGGCGATGTCCTGGGTGACGTGCTGGCCGCCGACCGGCACGGTCTCGACGTGCACCAGCGAGCCGGCGTTGAACACCGCCGCCGAGGTCGAGCCGCCGCCCATGTCGATGCAGACCGAGCCGAGATCCATCTCGTCCTCTTCCAGCGCGGCCAGCGCCGAGACGAACGGTGCGGCGACCACCCCCTCGAACTGGAGATGCGCGCGTTCGATGCAGGCGCCGAGCGTCTGGTAGACGGTCTCGGAGACCGAGACGACCAGGAGCTCCACCCCCAGCACGCGGCCGAACATGGCGCGCGGGTCGCGCACCCCGCCCTGCCCGTCCACCGACCAGGCGATCGGCAGGATGTGGGCGGCTCGGCGGCCGGGCAGCTTGATCTGCGAGAGCGCGTGCTGGATCGCCCGCACGAGGTCGTTGTCCGAGATCGGCCGGGCGCCCAGCGAGACGCGGCCGCCGACGCGGGCGGAGCTGAGCTGGCCGCCGGAGGTCGCCACGGTGACGCCCTGGACGTTGACGCCGGCGACGTTCTCCGCCCGCTCCACCGCCTGGGCGATGGCCTCCGAGGCCTCGTCCAGGTTGACGATCGAGCCGCCGCGGACGCCGCGCGACTGGACGTAGCCGACGCCGGCGGTGGTCAGGGTGCGGTCGCCGCGCCGGATCCCGTCCGGCTTCATGATGAAGCAGGTCACCTTGGCCGCGCCCAGATCGACCGCCGCCACCACGGGCGGACGGACGAGGGCGGCCTTGAGACCGTCCTTCTTCTCTTCGCTACGCGTCGCAGTCTTCAGCATCAGGTCAGGCTTTCTTGCCCCGGACCCTTCCCGGTTCGGATGAAGTCATCCGAACCGGATAAGAAGGGTCCATTTTTTCAACAATTTAGAGCGCGCTAAGCGCGCTCTAGGCGCCAGCCGTCATGGGACGGCCGGTCGCTGCTGCTTGGCGTGGCCGCACGGCCACCATTTCGGGGTTGCGCAGGTCGATCCGGTCGAAGCCCAGGTCGAGGATGTGCGAGCGATGATCCAGCTGCTCGAGCTGCATCAACGCCTGGTCCTCGCCCGTCGCGGGCAGCTGGATCAGCGAGCCGTCCTTCAGCCGCACGTCCCAGCGCCGGTCGTCGACCCGCACCAGGGCGTCGGTCAGGCTGAGCAGCTTCGGCCGCTGGGCGATGATCGGCAGGATCGCCGGCGCGGCGGCGTCGGCCCCCTCGCCCACCACCAGCGGCAGGCTGGCGAAGCGCGAGGGATCGGCCTCCGGGATCACCTGGCCGTGGTCGTCGATCACCGCCGTCTTGCCGGCGTGCTGCCAGACGGCGAGCTGCCGGCGCTCCTCGACCGCGAACACCAGGGTGTCGGGCAGGAGGCGCACGACGCGCACTTGCTTCACCCAGCCCACGCTCTCGACCTTATGGCGCACGTCCTCAAGATCGAGGCCGACCAGCGGCTGGTCGGCGAAGACGCCGGCGGCGCGGATGATGTCGGCCGTCGCCATCGGCGAGGCGCCCTGCACATGGACCTTCTTCAGCCGGAAGCCCGCCTGGGCGAACTTCGCGTCGACGCCGCGCCCCACGCCCTGGACCAGCCGCTCGCCGCGGTGGCCGGTCGCCAGCGTGACGCACAGCGCCAGCACGACCACGCCAGCGGCGGCGAGCAGAACTGTCCTGGGGGAAAGACCCGGGCTCGGCGCCCCGCCGCGTCCCGGAGGCGGCGCCGGCTTCGGTGAAGACGGACGCTTACCTCTGGGACTGGCGGGCGCCTTGGCCCGAGGATTCGCCTGTACTCGCGATCCCCCCCGCACCGCCGCGGGCATACGCGTCCTCCGTGATCCAAAGAACCAGGTCGTCGAATCCCACGCCCTGCTTCGCCGCCTGCTCGGGGATGAGCGAAGTCGGGGTCATGCCGGGCTGGGTGTTGACCTCCAATAGGACCAGAACGTCATTAATATCGTCATAACGGAGGTCCGATCGGGTAACCCCGCGACAACCCAGGGCGGCGTGCGCCATCTCGGCGAGTTTCAGAGCCTTTTCAGTTACATGCGCCGGCAGATCGGCCGGGCAGACGTGGGTCGAGCCGCCCTCGCCGTACTTGGCCTCGTAGTCATAGAAGCCTGTCCTGGGGATGATTTCGGTAACCATCATCCCCTTGCCGTCCATCACGCCGGCGGCCAGCTCCTTGCCGCGGATGTAGGGCTCGACCATCACCTCCTCGCCGAAGGTCCAGGACGGCGCGACGACCTCCTGCGGCGGGCTGTTGGCGCCCTCCATCACCAGGAAGACGCCGACCGAGGAGCCCTCGGCGTTCGGCTTGACGACATAGGGCGGCGGCAGGACGTGGCCGCGCGCCACGTCGAAGCGGTTGAAGAGGCCGCCGCCCGGCACGGCGACGCCGGCCGCCGCCAGCACTGCCTTGGCCTTGGCCTTGTCCATCGCCAGCGCCGAGGCCAGCACGCCGCAATGGGTGTAGGGCAGGCCGAGCGTCTCCAGCACGCCCTGGACGCAGCCGTCCTCGCCCCAGGCGCCGTGCAGGGCGTTGAACACGACGTCGGGCTTCAGTCCCGCCAGCACCTGGGCCAGGTCGCGGCCGGCGTCGACGCGGCTGACCTCGGCGCCCAGCCGTTCCAGGGCGTCGGCGCACTCGCGGCCCGAGACCAGGCTCACCTCCCGCTCGGAGGAAGGCCCGCCCAGGAGGACGGCGACGTGGTGTCCGGCGAGGGGGGCGGCCATGGGCGACTCTTCGGTTGCGGTTGGGACCGTCCCGCGGTGGCCTAGCCGGGCGCGGGGGTCAAGGGGACGACGCGCCGCGGGGGCGGAAGTCGACGTCGCTGTTCGCCACGACCTCGAGCAAACTCGCCCAGACGGCGGTCGCCTGGGCCAGGGCCTTCGGATCGATCTTGTCCAGGGTGTCGTCGGCCGAGTGATGGAAGTCGAAATAGCGGCTGGCGTCCTGGGCGACCTGCACGACGGGCGCGCCGGCCTGGACCAGGCCGTCGACGTCGGCGCCGCCGCGGACCGCGGGATCGGGCGAGACGACGACGCTGAACGGCGCGAGCGCGGCCAGGAAGGCCTTGACCGCCGGATGATCGCGGCCCGCGGCCGGCAAGGCCACCCGCCAGACCCGCTCGGCGCCGATGTCGGCCTCACCGGCCAGGACCACGTTTCCGACCTCGGCTGCGTGAGCCGCAGCATAGGCGCTTCCCGAGCCGCCCTGTTCCTCCGAGCCCCACAGCACCACGCGGATCGTCCGCCTCGGCCGCGCGTGCAGCGTCGCCAGGCGCGCCGCCGCGGTGGTGATGGCGACGCCGGCGCCGTCGTCGGTCGCGCCGGTCCCCGGGTCCCAGGAATCCAGATGCCCGCCGACGACGATCAGCTCGTCCGGCCGCTCGCGGCCGCGGATCTCGCCCACCACGTTCCAGGCGGTGGCGGCGGGATCGACGGTGGAGGCCATGACCAGCTTCAGGCTGACCGGCTTGCCGAGCGCCGCCAGCCGCTCGAGTTGCTCGGCGTCCGGCGGTGAAAGGGCCGCGGCCGGGATGCCGGCGTAGTCCGCATAGCCGGCGTGCGGCGCCCGCGTCTGCATCGTCGACAGGGAGCGCACCAGATAGGCGATCGCCCCGCGCTTGGCGGCTTCGGTCGCGCCATGCGCCCGCTGGGCGAGGATCGCGCCATAGCCCGAACCGTCCTGGGTGCGGGTCATGGCCTGGGTTACGACGGCGATCTTTCCGTCAAGCGCCCCCGCCGGCTGGTCGAGCATCGCCTGGTAGGTGGGGAAGAGCGCAACCTCGCCCGTGAGGCCGCCCTTCGGCGTCGGCGCCGAACCGCTCAAGCCCAGGATGCGAAGCTTCTGCGGCGCGGGCGCGACGACCTCTGCGCTCTCCTCGCCGCGGATCCAGGCCTTGGTCGTGAAGGGCTCGGCGCGGACGTTCTCGAAGCCCAGCGACGCCAGCTTCGCCAGCGCCCAGTCGCGGGCCCGGGCCATCGCCGCCGTCCCCACCGGCCGGGCGCCGACCTCGGTGGTCAGGCTCTCGACGATGCGCCAAGCGGTCGGGTCGGACAGCGCCTTGTCGCGGACGGCCGCCGCCTCCGCGGCGAGATCCTGCGCGCCGGCGGGACCGGCTGCGCCGAGCACGCCCAAAACCAGGATGGACGCAAGAAGAGGGCGAGGGCGCGGGGTCACGCCTTAGCCGTGCCGGCGCAGGACGCCATGGTCAAGCCATGACCGAGGCGTCAGGCGCCTTCTTCGGGAATCGCGCGATGCAGCAGAGCGAACAGCGCCGCCAACAGGCAGCCCGCGACGATGCCGGCGGTGAGGTCGCGCAGCAGCGTCAGGCCGAAGGTGGCGATCAGCACCGCGGCGGTCCGCCAATTCTTCAGCAGGCGCACGAACTCCGCCTTCTCCGCCATGTTCCAGGAGACCACGACCAGGACGCCCGCCAGGGCGGCCAGCGGCACGTAGCTGGCGAGCGGCGCGGCGACCAGCATGAAGACCAAGAGGAAGCCGGCGTGCAGCATGCCCGCGACCGGGCTCGCCGCGCCCGCGCGGATGTTGGTCGCGGTCCGCGCGATCGTCCCGGTGACGCTGACGCCTCCGAACAGGGCCGAGGCGATGTTGGCCAGGCCCTGGGCCACCAGCTCCATGTTCGAGCGATGCATGCGGCCGGTCATGCCGTCGGCGACCTTGGCCGAGAGCAGGCTCTCGATGCCGCCCAGGAGGGTGAAGGAGAGCGCCGCAGGCGCCACCTCGCGCAACAGCTTCGGATCGAAAGCCGGAAGCCGGGGCGCCGGCAGGCCGTGCGGGATCCCGCCGAAGCGGCTGCCGATGGTGGCCACGTCCAGATGGCCGAAGGCGGCGAGCGCAGCGGCGGCGGCCACGGCGATCAACATGCCCGGCCAGTGGGGTCGCCAGCGCCGCAGCGCGAAGATCAACGCCGCCGCCCCAAGTCCCAGGCCCAGGGCCGCGGGATTGAGCGTCGGCAAGGCGAACGCCAGCGCCGCCAGCTTCGGCAGGACAGGACCGGGCTCGGCCCCAATGAGCCTCAGGCCGGCGAGATCCTTGAGCTGGCTCGCCAGGATCGTCACCGCGATGCCAGCGGTGAAGCCCACCGTCACCGCATGCGGGATATGGCGGATCAGCGACCCCAGCCTCAGCGCGCCCAGCAGGGCCAGCATCAGGCCTGAGAGCAGCACGGTGAGCAGCAGCCCCTCGACGCCGAACCGGGCGACGGTCGCCGAGACCAGGACGATGAAGGCGCCCGCCGGCCCGCCGATCTGAAACCGGCTGCCGCCAAGCGCCGAAACCAGGAAGCCGCCGACGATCGCCGTATAGAGACCGCGGTCCGGGGACACGCCCGACGCGACCGCGATCGCCATGGACAGCGGCAGGGCGACGATGGCGACGGTCAGTCCGGCCAGCAGATCGCGCTTCAGCGCCGCTCCCGCGTAGCCTTCGGAAAGGACCGTGACGATCTTCGGCCGATAGAGATGCGCTGTGGCTGCGCCGTTGGGCATGGCGGTGACGACCTGCTTTGCACTGAAATCTGGGGAGGGATCTCCTCCAAGCCAATGCGTCTATCCGTCGCCTCGGCCTTGATTCTGCTCAAGGCTGCGGCAATCGCCTAGTCTTACTGAGTCATCTCGCCACATCCACGTTGGTCGCGGGACGCTTCAGCCTTGGTGCTTCGGATTTGATCGCCGGGAGGCTGAGATGTCGGATGAGGCCGAGGCTCGTTTCGAGGCCTATGCGGATAGGCTGGCCAGTGTTCTGGGTCGCTCGGACCGGGGGGCTGGGCTCAGGGACTACTGCACGGGCCTGATGCTGCCGCTGGATCGCAAGAGCATCGAGCCGCTGGCGGCGGCGACGTCGCCGTCGCGGGTGTCGGCCCAGCACCAGTCGCTGATGCACTTCGTCAGCGTCTCGCCGTGGTCGGACGAGAAGCTGCTGGCCAAGGTGGGCGAGCTGGTGCTGCCGGTGATCGAGCGCCATGGGCCGATCGAGGCCTGGATCATCGACGACACCGGCTTTCGTAAGAAGGGCCGCCATTCGGTTGGGGTGGCGCGGCAGTACTGCGGGGAGATCGGCAAGCAGGACAATTGCCAAGTGGCGGTGAGCCTGTCGCTGGCCAACGCCTGGGCGAGCCTGCCGGTGGCGTTCCAGCTCTATCTGCCGAAGCCCTGGGCCGAGGACGCGGCCCAGCGCAGCAAGGCGGGGGTTCCCGAGGACGTCGCCTTCGCCACCAAGCCGCAGATCGCCCTGGAGCAGATCCGTCGGGGCTGCGAGGCGGGGCTGCCGCCGGGCGTGGTGCTGATGGACGCCGGCTACGGCGTGGACGCGCGGCTGCGTCTGGGCGTGACGGCCCTGGGGCTCAGCTATGTCGCGGGCGTGCTGAGCGACACCCTGGTGTTCGCTCCCGGCCATCCGCCGGCGGCGGGGCATACGCGGCCCAAGAGCGGGCGGCGCCAACGGCACGTGGTCGGGGTCAAGGAGATCGCCCTGGGCCTGCCGGACGAAGCCTGGGAGCAGGTCGAGTGGCGCGAAGGTGCGGCCGAGCCGCTGTCGGGCCGCTTCGCGCGGGTGAGGGTCTGCTCGGCCCACCGCCACCGGACACTGCCCGAACGTAGCGTGGAGTGGCTGCTGGTCGAATGGCCGAAGGGCCAGGCCGAGCCGACCCGCTATTGGCTCTCCACCCTGCCCGAAGACATCGCCTTCGAGCGCCTAGTCGAGCTGACCAAGCTCAGGTGGCGCATCGAGCGCGACTACCAGGACCTCAAGCAGGAAGTGGGCCTCGACCACTTCGAAGGCCGAAGCTGGCGAGGCTTCCACCACCACGCCAGCCTGTCGATCGCCGCCTACGGCTTCCTGATCTCCGAGCGGGAGACGATTCCCCCCTCAGGACCTGGTTCCTCCAGCAACGGCCCGCAGGCTGGCCTACCCGACGGTTATCGACCCCGAGGCGCCGCCGATCCGGCCAGAACGGCACATCCCCAACTCGATCGCCACCCTGCGACGACGCCTCGCTCTCGCCCTCGTCAGACGACTGCCGCGATGTCCCTGCTGCGGGCGACCACGCCGGGCGCGGACGCCGCCCCGACGAATATGACGCAGTAAGACTAGAGCATTCGGCGGTTCGAATGAACCGACGAATGCTCATAAGCCTTTGAAGTTAGACCAGTCGCGACACCAAACCGGCGTCCACTTCGGCTGCGAATGGTTTAGGTCGTCATCAAAAGGTGTAGCCGATGCGCCCCCCG
>NZ_DATELG010000284.1:0-28376 GCF_035276905.1 Phenylobacterium sp.
CCCTGATCCTGGCGAACAGGACCGCGTGCCAGGCGCGCGCCCAGGACCGCGACCAGCTCACCGACACGGAACTGACCCAGGTGCGCGAGCCCGAGGCCAGGCCGGCCGCGCCCTCCCCGTCCCCGCCGCGGGCCAAGGTTCCGACGGGCCCCGCCCGCCGCCGCGCCGAGAATGCGGAGGCGGCGCTGGCCCGGGCGATGGAGGAGCTGGCGCGCATCGACTCGGCGCTGACGGATCCGGCGATCTTCGCCAAGGATCCGGCCAAGGCCGCCGAGCTCGGCCGCCGCCGCGACGCCGCCGAGGCCGCGGTCGAAGCCGCCGAGACCGAGTGGCTCGAGGCCCAGGAGGCCTATGAGGCTTTGCGCGCAAGCGCCTGACCTCACAGTCGGAACCACGGCCGAGCCCAGGCATTGCCGCCCTCGTTCGGGGCAGCGAGGCGGCGATGGGCAGACGGCGGAAGGCCAAAGCAGGGAAGGACCCGGCCACGCATCGGCGGCGCGAGAGCCTGGCCTGGGACATCGCCCCGCTGATGGTCCTGGCCGGCGCGGGCCTCGCCCTGCTGCAGCCGGCTCGCCCGCCTATCGCCCGGCGCGAGAAGGGACGCGGACGCATGGCGCGCTCTCCCCGCGAAATCTCCAAGCGCGGCTGGCGCGACATACTGCTGCGGACCTGGAGCGAGTTCTTCGAAGACCAGGTTCCGATGGTGGCGGCGGGCGTCACCTTCTTCACCATTCTGGCGATCTTTCCCGGCCTTGCCGCCTTCGTCGCGCTCTACGGCCTGTTCGCCGACGTGGGCGAGGTCGAGCGCCAGCTCGCCGTGCTGGCCCATTTCCTGCCGCCGGCCGCCTTGAACCTGATCGGCGAGCAGATGATGCGGCTCGCCGCAGCGGACAAGGGCGGCCAGTCGGCCGCGTTCCTCGCCGGTTTCGTGGCCTCGGTCTGGACCGCGAACGGCGCGATCCGGTCGCTGATGACCGGCCTGAACATCGCCTACGAAGAACACGAGCGACGCAGCTGGCTGCGCCGGACCTTCGTCTCGCTGGCCTTCACCCTCGGCTTTCTGGCCTTCTCGATCGCGGCGATCGCCTTCCTGGCGGCGCAGCCGGCGATCGCGACCTTCGTCGGAACCCATGCCGCAACCGTCTTCGGCTGGATCACCTGGCCCGCGCTCGTCGTCGCCCTGATCGTGGGCCTGGCCCTGCTCTATCGCTTCGGGCCGAGCCGCGAGCCGGCGCGCTGGAAGTGGATCACCTGGGGCAGCGCCGCGGTCGTCCTCTTCTGGCTGGCGACCTCGGCGCTGTTCTCGGCCTACGTCTCGGGCTTCGCCCACTACGACCAGACCTACGGCTCGCTGGGCGCGGCGATCGGCTTCATGGTGTGGATCTACCTGTCGATGGTCGTGGTCCTGGCGGGGGCCGAGCTCAACGCCGAGATCGAGCACCAGACGACCGTCGACACCACCACCGGCGCGCCCCGGCCGATGGGTTTCCGCCGCGCCGTCATGGCCGACACCGTGGGAGCGGCCCAGGCGCCGTAGCGCCCGCGCCGCAGGCCTCCGTCAGGTGATGTGCTTGGGGCTGATCGGGTCGCTGCCCGGGAAGGTCTCTTCGATCGCCTCGTCCAGCAGGGCTTCCTGGTGGCTCTCGGAGGCGGCCTTCTTGTCGGCCAGCTGGTCGTGCTTCTTGCCCTCGGGCAAGGGTTCCGCCGGGCGGGCGTGCGGCGTCTCGATGTGGCGGTCCTCGTGCTTGGGATAGCCTTCGACGGCCATGTCGGCGTTGGCTCCGCTCGAACCGTGGGTGTAGGCGCGCTTGCCGGCTTCCTCGGTGTGCTTTTGCACCATGAACTGCTCCTCAAGTCTTTGCCCTGGAGCGTAACCCGCAAGCGTGGAGCCGGTTGCCAGGCGGGGCGGCGCTTCAAAAGCCGGGCCGGGCGGCTTACACCTTCGATATGACGCTCAGCGGCCCGCGAGCTCCGCCACATCGGCCTCTCGACCCGATCCGCGCACGGCCGGGGCTCGTCTATCTGCTGGCTCTGGCTGCGGCGGCGATGTCGATCGCCGTGCGCGGCGTGCTCGACCCGCTCTTCCACGACCGCACCCTGATGGTCATCTTCGTGCCGGCGGTGGCGTTCTCCGCTGCGCTCGGCGGAGTCGGCCCGGCGGTCACGGCCGCGCTCGCCAGCCTGTGCGGGACGATCTTCTTCCTTGGCGTAACGCTGGTCAGCGACCCGGCGAACCTCGTCGACGCCCTGATCTTCCAGGCCCTCGCCCCCGCGATGGGTGCGGCCGGGCGCGCGCTGAACAACCGGGCCGCCGAGACGGCGGAGGCCCTGCGCCGCCTGGAGGCCCGCGAGGCCCACCTGCGCTCGATCCTGGAGACCGCGCCCGACGGCATGATCGTCATCGACGAGCAGGGCCGGATCGACCTGTTCAGTCCCGCCGCCGAGCGTCTGTTCGGCTGGAGCGCCCAGGAGGTGATCGGCCGCAACGTCTCGATCCTGATGCCGCAGCCCTACCGCGACGGGCACGACGGCTACATCGACCGCTACAAGGCCACCGGCGAGCGTCGGGTGATCGGCGTCGGGCGGGTGGTGGTGGGCGAACGCAAGGACGGATCCACCTTTCCGGTGGAGCTGTCGATCGGCGAGGTGCGCTCGGGCGAGCGGCGGCGGTTCACCGGCTTCGTTCGCGACCTGACGGAACGCGAGAGCGCCGAACGGCGGCTGCGGGACATGGAGGCGGAGCTGACGCACGTCTCGCGGCTGACGGCGCTGGGCGAGATGGCCTCGGCGCTGGCCCACGAGCTCAACCAGCCGCTTTCGGCGATCGCCAACTACGTCAAGGGCTCCGAGCGCCTCCTGGCCGCGGAACCGGCGGACAAGGTCAAGATCGGCGGCGCACTGTCCAGCGCCGCCGAACAGGCGCTGCGCGCCGGCCAGATCATCCGGCGTCTGCGCGACTTCGTAGCCAAGGGCGAGGGCGAACGGCGCATCGAGAGCCTGCCCAAGCTGCTGGAAGAGGCCGGCGCGCTCGCCATGATCGGCGCCAACGAGCACGCCGTGCACATGCGTTTCGACATCGCCAGCGGCGTCGACCTGGTGATCGCCGACAGGGTGCAGGTGCAGCAGGTCGTGCTGAACCTGATGCGCAACGCCATCGACGCCATGGAGTCCTCGCCGGTCCGCGAGCTCTCGGTCGCCGCCCGTCCGCTCGCCGACGCCATGGTCGAGGTGACGGTGGCCGACACCGGGCGGGGAATCGCGCCCGAGATCGCCGAGCACCTGTTCCAGCCCTTCATGACCACCAAGGCCACGGGCATGGGGATCGGCCTTTCGATCTCGCGGACGATCGTCGAATCGCACGGCGGCCGCATCTGGGCGGAGCCCGGCGGCGGCGGCGGGACGAAATTCCACTTCACGCTGCGGGCGGTTCGAAGGGAGGAGCTGCAGGCGAATGACTAGCCCGGTCGTGCACGTCATCGACGACGACGAGGCGATGCGCGATTCGCTCGCCTTCCTCCTCGACGCCGCCGGCCTGCCGGCGCGGACCTACGAGTCCGCCGCCGGCTTCCTCGACCAGCTGGAGGAGGCCGCGGCGGGCGTGGTCGTCACCGACGTGCGGATGCCGGGGATGAGCGGCCTGGACCTGGTCCGGCGGCTGAAGGTCCGTGAGCCGGCCCTGCCGATCATCATGATCACCGGCCACGGCGACGTACCGCTCGCCGTCGAGGCGATGAAGGCCGGCGTGGTGGATTTCCTGGAGAAGCCGTTCGACGAGCAGAGCCTGCTGGCGGCGATCCGCTCGGCTCTGGCCGACCGGTCGAAAGCGGCGACGGACGAGGCCGCGCGCGAGCGGGTCCGCCACGTGCTCGGGGAACTCACGCCCCGCGAGCGCGAGGTGCTGGCGGGCGTCGTCGAGGGCAAGCTGAACAAGATGATCGCCCACGATCTCAGCATCAGCCCGCGGACCGTGGAGGTCTACCGGGCCAACGTCATGTCGAAGACCGGGGCGCGCAGCCTCTCCGAGCTGGTGCGGATGGTCTTGCTCACGCGGCCGTGACCAGCCGAAGTTGCGCTAGATCAAGGCGCAGCTCCGCCGCCGCCCGCCAAAAGGGGGGATGCCAGCGTCAGCGACGCCCTCGTCAGCGGCTCCGGCCCCCGCCTCGCCTACCGTGGTGCTGGTCGACGACGACGTCGCATTGCTGCAGGCGCTGCGCTTCGCCCTGGAGATCGACGGCTTTCGCGTGGTGACGTGCGAGACGGGCGAGCAGCTGGTCGAGATCCCCCTCCCCGCCGAGGCCTGCCTGGTCATCGACTTCAGGCTGAGCGGGCTGGACGGCCTGGCCGCGCTCGACGACCTCCGCCGCCGCGGGGTGACCCTGCCGGCCATCCTGATCACCAGCTACGCAAGTCCCGCCCTGCATGCCCGGGCCCGCTGCGCGCAGGCCGTGGTGCTGGAAAAGCCGCTGCTGGGCGACGTCCTTACCACCTGCATTCGCGAGGTCCTGGCGCCCGGCTGAAAACCCGCAAGCTGAAGCAGGCCCGCTACGGGAAAGTACTTAAGTGAACTTCCCGACTGTCGCTGCGCGCGCGCGTCCGGCAGGCTTCATGGCGTGGCTTGGCCCAGCTTGGAGGGACCGTGATGACGCTCGCCTGCGACACCGACACCCACGCCACGCCCGACGACGTCGCCGACGTCATGCGGCGTCTGGGCGCGCTGACCCGCTTCAACAAGGACCAGGAGATCTTCGCCCAGGACGACCGCGTCGAGTTCCTGCGCCTCGTGGTCTCAGGCGCGGTGCGGACGACGCGGCTCCTGGGCGACGGCCGCCGCCAGGTCGGCGCCTTTTACTTTCCGGGCGAGCTGTTGCTTGAGACCGGGCCGATCCACCGGTTCTCGGCCGAGGCGCTCTGCGACACCACCCTGCTGGCGGTCCGCAGGTCGACGATCCAGGCGCTGGCCGGCGAGGCTCGGCTGGACCGGGCGATCTGGGAGGCGATTCGGCGCGAGCTGGAGCGGACCCAGGACCACGTGCTGACGCTGGGCCGCAAGACCGCCTGCGAGCGGGTCGCCAGCTTCCTGATGAGCCTGGCGCAGCGGGACGGCGCGGGGCGCCGAGTCGCGATGCCGATGACCCGCCAGGACGTCGCCGACTACCTGGGCCTGACGATCGAGACCGTCTCGCGGATGCTGACCCAGCTGCAGAGCGCCTCGGTCGTCGAGTTCGACGGCTATCGCAACTTCACCGTGACGCGCTGGGACGCGCTTGAGGATCTGGCGGCCTGACACCCTGGATGAGGGAAGGGCGCAGCGCATTCTGACGGATCTGGCTCTAGCCATCCGCCGCGCCGCCCGCTACAAGCCGCCCATGGCCAGCACGCTTGCAGCCCTGCTTCGCGCGACGACGCGACTTACCGGCGGCCGCCGGATCTAGACGGCCCTGCCGGCGGCGACGCGCGAGGCGCGAGGCCAAACCGACATTCCCATTCCGCCTCTCAGCGAGAGCTGCACCCGATGCTGCGCGACCCTTCGGTCAAATACCGCCCGTTCCCCCAGGTCAACCTGCCCGACCGGCAGTGGCCGTCGAAGACCATCACCAAGGCCCCCCGCTGGCTCTCCACCGACCTGCGCGACGGCAACCAGGCGCTCGCCGATCCGATGAACGCCGAGAAGAAGCAGCGCTTCTTCGAGCTCTTGGTGAAGGTCGGCCTGAAGGAGATCGAGGTCGGCTTCCCGTCGGCCGGCGCGACGGAGTTCGACTTCATCCAAGGGCTGATCCGCGATAGGCGCATCCCCGACGACGTCATGATCCAGGTGCTGACGCAATCGCGGCGCGATCTGATCGAGAAGAGCTTCGAGAGCCTGGAAGGCGCGCGCGCCGCCACCGTCCACCTCTACAACGCCGTCTCGCCGGCCTGGCGGAACATCGTCTTCAACCTGGACCGCGCGGGCGTGAAGGCGTTGGCCGTCGAGGGCGTCAGCATCCTGCGCGAACAGGCCGAGAAGCGCCCCGGCGTCGACTGGCGCTTCGAGTACAGTCCCGAGACCTTCTCCACCGCCGAGCTCGACTTCAGCCTGGAGGTCTGCGAGGCGGTGCTGGACGTGCTGGAGCCGACGCCGGAAAAGCCGGTGATCCTCAACCTGCCGGCCACTGTCGAGGCCGCCTCGGCCAACGTCTACGCCGACCAGATCGAGTGGATGTGCCGCAATATCTCGCGCCGCGACAGCGTGCTGATCTCGGTGCATCCGCACAACGACCGCGGCACCGGAGTGGCGGCCGCCGAGCTGGCGATGATGGCGGGCGCCGACCGCGTCGAGGGCTGCCTGTTCGGCAACGGCGAGCGCACCGGCAACGTCGACCTGGTGACCCTGGCGCTCAACCTCTACACCCAGGGCGTCTCGCCCGGGCTGGACTTCTCCGACATGGAGACGGTCGTGAAGACCGTGGAGTACTGCAACCAGTTGCCGGTGCACCCGCGCCACCCCTACGCGGGCGAGCTGGTGTTCACCGCCTTCTCGGGCAGCCACCAGGACGCGATCAAGAAGGGCTTCGAGGCCCAGGCCCGGCGTAACGACCAGCTCTGGGACGTGCCCTACCTGCCGATCGACCCGGCGGACCTGGGCGGCACCTACGAGGCGGTGATCCGCGTCAACTCCCAATCCGGCAAGGGCGGCGTCGCCTGGGTGCTGCAGCAGGACAAGGGCCTGAAGCTGCCCAAACCGATGCAGGCCAACTTCAGCCGCGTGGTGCAGCAACTGGCCGACGAGACCAGCCGCGAACTCGCCACCGCCGACATCTGGGACGCCTTCCAGCGGGCCTACCACCTGACGCCCGGCCAGCCGATCGAACTCGTCGGCTTCGAGGAGACCGGCGCTTCGCGCGCCGACCAGCAGCGGGTTTTCGTCGGCGAGTTGAAGGTCGACGGCCAGCCGTTGACGATCGAAGGCCGCGGCAATGGCCTGATCTCCAGCTGCCTGGCCGCGCTCGAGAGCGGCTGCAGCCTTATTCTCGACGTGGTCGACTACCAGGAGCACGCGATCGGCGCCGGCGGCGACGCCCAGGCGGCGGCCTATGTCCAGTGCCGCACCAGCGACGGCGGCGTGGTGTTCGGGGTCGGTATGGACGCCGACGTGGCCACCGCGTCCGTGCGGGCGATCCTCAGCGCCGCCAACGCGGCGCGCGCGGGAAGTTAGTCGCGAGCGCGGCGGTCACGCCGCGCTCTGGCCTGCCGCCGTCTCGCCGTCCCACAGCGCGAGCACGCCGGCGCCGCTGAGTTCCCCGAACATCCGGCTCAGATTGCGGAAGTTCGGCCCCCAGGCGTTGAGCACGTTCTGGCGCGCCAGCACGCTGGCGGGCACGATCACCCCGTCGCGCACGCGCTCGCAGCGCCCTTCGGCGATCAGGGCCGCGAGGTGGCGGCGCACGGTTTCGTGCGGAAGCCCAAGGATCGTCGCCACCTCGCTCGCCCGCGCCGGCCGGCGCAGATAGTCGGCCGGGAAGGCGCCCACCTCGGCGCCGTCCGCGCCCCGCACGGTGTCGGGCATTCCCTCGGTGTTGGCCCGCACCACCGCCATCACGATGAAGGCGCGTGACAGGTTGTGGAAGTTGGGCAGCACGAGCTCCATGACCCGCAGCACGTAGTCGGACGCCGCGCGCCAGACGATCCGCACTGGCGGAGACGGCTCCGTCCAGGGGGCGCTGCCCTCCGCCGGCAACCCCATCAGCTCAAGGCAGCCCGCGCGCTTGAAGCGGTGATAGAGATCGCGCACCAGGCCGTAGACCTTTTCGAGCGCGCAACGATGCGCATCCGATGTCAACGGCGCCTGGCGCAACTGAAGGCCCTCGGGGACGACGGCGCAGACCCCGTCGGCGATCAATCGTTTCGCTCGCCGTCGAACGGTTTCGAACGGCATGCCCAGGGAGGCCGATATGGCGTTGACGCTGATCGGTCGGCGCAGGCTCTCCGGGGCCGGCGTCTCGAAGGCGCCATAGCGCCGCTGGAGCACGATATCGCCGACGATCGGCGCGGAATTGCACTGCACCAGGGTCATCAGGATCAGCGCGTCCGTGAAGTCCCGCCCCCCGCGGCACACCGTCAGCATCTCGACCACGAATGCGTTCGAGTTGCGCAGAGCCAACCGTAGGGTGGAAATGGGAGCTTCGAGACTCATCGTTACGCCGCACTCTGATCCCCAGCGGCGCTTTGCGCAAACGCGGTTACGCCTGCGATCGTCAATCCGCGCCGGACTTCGCCAGATTGGGCTTTGGAATCGCCGAGGTGAACGGCCCCTTGTCCTTGGCCCGATCGCGCCCGAGTTCGGCCCAGGCCGCGGCGAAGAGGCTCGTGCGATCGCCGGGCGCGGTCCTGCCGATCTCGAGGCCGCCGCTGGACAGCGCCGTCATCGCCTGGGCCCAAAGGTCGAGGTCCTCGCTGGGCGGGTGCTCCCCAGCCTGGGCCGCGGCGACGCGGGCGGGAATGGCGAGGATCAACGGGGCGGCGGCCAGCACCCGCGCCGGGCGGCGGACGTCCTTGAGCGCGGCGAGCAAGGCCTGCAGCGCCGTGCGTTCGGCGGTGACGCGGCGCTCGCCGCCGGCATGGCCGCTCAGCCCCCCGTCGGGATCCCGGCGCACGAAGGCCCAGCCGCCGACACGGAAGGCGGCGTGATGCGAAGTCTCGACCCAGAGGGTGGTCTGCGTGCTCATGCCCGGCGCGTAGCATCCGCCGGTGGCGGCTCGCCAGCCGCAATCGGGCCGCGGGGCGGCCTGCTGGCCGCCCCGCACGCGCCTGTTATTGGCTCAGCGCACTGCCGATGATCAGGCCGATGGCGCCGGAGGCGATCGCGGCCATGACGATGTCGCCGCGGTCGTCACGATAATAGCGATAGCCCGGACGCGGCGGCGGCAGCCGGTAGGCGCGGTAGTCGCTGATCACATAGCGGTTGTCGCGCCAGTAGGGGTAGCGCTGCCCAACGCGCCAGCGGCCGTCGTAGCCGTTATAGCCGTAACGGCCGCCCCAATAGCGCGGCGGGCCGTGGTTCCAGCGCTCGTGGTTGTACTGGCGGTCCCAGTCGCGGTGGTCGCGATCCCAACCGCCGCCGCGGTGATGATCCCAGTCGCCGCGGTCGCGATGATCGCGGTCACCGTAATAGGGCTGCGCCGAGGCGGCGCCGGCAGACATCACGCCAGTAAGGGCCGTGGTCGCCGCAAGCGCCGCGATAAGGATCTTCTTCATCACGATCTCCATTGCCAGGTTCGACACCTTAAGACCGTCAGCATGACTGAACCCGGTGCGGGCCGTTCATCTGGCGCTCAGGTTCGCCTCCGGCGTGAACTGGGCCCAAACGCCCATGGCAGCGCTGAGGTTGCTACGACCTCGGCAATTTCCTTCGGCGGGCGCCTCGCCCGCGGAACCCCTCCCCTCGCCCGCGCCCTTTAGCAGCGCGATGCAGAAGGGGCGTGACAAGACCTCGAACGGGCCGGACGTCGGCGGGGCGCGCAAGGTCGTGCTGGCGGCGCTCGCCGGCAACCTGGCGATCGCCGCCACCAAGTTCGCCGCCTTCGCCTTCACCGCCTCGACGGCGATGCTCACCGAGGGCATCCACTCCCTGGTCGACACCGGCGACCAGCTTCTGTTGCTGATGGGCCAGAAGCGCGCCGCGCGTCCGCCCAACGACAGCCACCCGTTCGGCTACGGCATGGAGACCTACTTCTGGTCCTTCATCGTCGCCCTGATGGTCTTCCTGGCGGGCGGCGCGGTGTCGATCTGGGAGGGCGTCGAACGGATGCTGCACCCGCAGCCCGTCACCCTCCCCCTGGTCAGCTTCGGCGTGCTTGCCGCCTCGGCGCTCTTCGACGGCCTGACCTTTCGCATCGCCTATCGCGAATACCGGCATATCGTCCGCGGCCGGGACGTGCGGCTCGTCTCCTTCCTGCGGCACAGCAAGGACCCGAACGTCTTCGCCACGCTTATGGAGGACGGCGCCGCCATGATCGGCCTGGCCATGGCGGCGGCCGGGGTGGCCGGCTCGACCCTGCTGGGCTGGGCCTGGGCCGACGGCGCGGCCTCCGTGCTGATCGGCGTGCTGCTGGTCGCCGTCGCGGCCTTCCTGGCCAACGAGACCCGCAGCCTGATCGCGGGCGAGGCGGCCACGCCGATCATCAAGGACTGCGTGCGCCAGGCCCTGGGGCGCGCGGCGCACCTGGGCGAGCCGCTTCGCCTGCGCACCCTGCATCTCGGCCCACGGACCATCCTCGTGACCGTCGCCTGGCGCTTCAAGGACCAGCCGTCCTACGCCGCAGCCATGGACGGGCTGGCGCAGATCACCGCCGACATCCGCTCGGCCGACGCGCGCGTCTGCGACGTCCTCTTCGAGTTCCCCGAGCACTCGGCGCCCGCGCCCCAGCGCGCTGACAAGACTGCTAGTTCGGCGCCCCGTTCATCGGCGGATGATACTGCTCCACCAGATCGGCGCGCTCGGCCTCGCGGACCGCCCGGGTGACGTTCAGGCGGGTCAGCACCCGCGCGGCGGCATAGGTCTTGCGCGCCTCCTCGAGCGCCGCGCGCCAGGCCTGATTCGCCAGGTTGTCCGTCTCGCCGGCATAGACGACGCTCGGTCCCTCCGGCGTCAGTTCGGCGATCACGTAGTTGGCGCCGGCCGGAGGCACGAAGCGGTCTTCTTCCAGCGGCGTGTAGCGGTAGCGGGCGCCGGATTTGCCGGCGAATTCGATTTGGCGGTTCAAAGCTACTCTCCACCCTTCTCGTTGGCGCAGGCGCCCGCAGGCGGCCTCCTGCCCGCCCTGCATCCGGTGGGAGTTGGGCCAAAAGTTGGCCCAACTTGGCCGCAAGCTCGACCTGTGCGAGATCGTGGCCCTATGTCGCGCGATGGCCGCCCGGGGCGCGGGCGGAACAACCTGCGCCGCAGGCCGTTCGCCGGGGGCGGCGCCACCGGTTTTTGCAATGGAGTCCCTTGCCGCTGATGGACAGGCCCGCCGACTTCAGCGTCAGCGCTTCGGCGGAAGGCCCGCGCCTGTCGCTCGCCGGCGACTGGACCGCGGCCCGCATGGGCGGGGCGGAGACCGGCCTGGCGCAGGCCGTACGCGAGGCCGGGGCTGCGAAGCTCCGCCTCGATCTCGGCCAGGTGCATCGGCTGGACACCGCGGGCGCCTACGCCATCGTGCGCGCGGTCGGCGCCGACTTCGAGCTGTCGCGCATCACCGGGCGCCCCGAGAGCCTGCGCCTGATGGAGCTGGTGCGCGCCGCCTACACGGCCCCGGCGACGCCCGTGCACACGCCCCACAGCTTCCAGGCGCTGACCGTCCGCATCGGCAAGGCCGTGGTCGAGATGGCGATCGAGATGAGCGAGACCATGGTCTTTCTCGGCCATCTGCTGATCGTGCTCATGCGCGCCATCGTCAATCCGCGGCGCATCCGCGCGCCCGCCCTGGTGTCGCTGATGGAGCGGGCCGGCTTCGACGCCCTGCCGATCGTCGCCACCACCTCCTTCTTCATCGGCGCGGTGGTAGGCCTTCTGGGCGCCAACATGTTGCGGCAATTCGGCGCCGAGGTCTTCGCCGTCGAGCTGATCGGCATCGCCGTCACCCGCGAGTTCAACATCATCATCACCGCGGTGCTGCTGGCCGGCCGCTCTGCCTCGGCCTTCGCCGCCGAGATCGGCTCGATGAAGATGCAGCAGGAGATCGACGCCATGCAGGTGCTGGGGGTCGACCCTTACGAGGCGCTGGTCTTCCCGCGGTTCGCCGCGCTCCTGCTGACCATCCCGCTCCTGACCTTCATCGCCACGGTCGCGGGCCTGTTCGGCGGCCTGGTCGTCACCTGGTCCGTGCTGGGCCTGGGCCCCGGCTTCTTCTTCCAGCGCATCCTCGACAACGTCGGCGCGACCCACTTCTGGATCGCCCTTTCGAAGGCGCCGGTGATGGCCGCGGTGATCGCCGGCATCGGCTGCCGCCAGGGGCTGGAGGTCGGCGGCGACGTCGAGTCCCTCGGCCGGCGGGTGACCGCGGCGGTGGTGCACGCCATCTTCGCCATCATCGTCATCGATGCGGCCTTCGCCCTGGTCTACATGGAGCTGGGCCTTTGAGCGCCGAAATGGAAGCCGACCTGCAGGCCGACGACGCGCTGCGCGACGGCGAAGGCCCAGCGATCGAGGTGCGCGGCCTGGTCAACGCCTTCGGCGACCATGTGGTGCACGACCGCCTCAACCTGACGGTCGAGCGCGGCGAGGTGCTGGGGGTGGTTGGCGGCTCCGGCGCCGGCAAGTCGGTGCTGCTCAACACCATCATCGGCCTCAGGCGCCCGCAGGCGGGCGTGGTGCGGATCTTCGGCCAGGACCTGGCGCACGCTTCGCGCCGGCGCTGGGATGCGATCAACCGCAGCTGGGGCGTGCTCTTCCAGCAGGGCGCGCTGTTCTCCAACCTGACCGTTCGCGAGAACGTCGCCGCCCCGATGTTCGAGCACACCGAGCTTACGAAGAAGCAGGCCTACGAACTCGCCGACCTGAAGATCGCCCTCGTGGGCCTCCGGCCCGACTCCAGCGCCCTGAAGCCGGCCGAGCTCTCCGGCGGCATGCGCAAGCGCGCGGGCCTGGCGCGGGCGCTGGCGCTCGACCCGGAACTCCTTTTCCTCGACGAGCCGACGGCCGGCCTCGATCCGATCGGCGCCGGCGCCTTCGACGAGCTCATCAAGGACCTTTCGGATAGCCTGGACCTGACGGTCTTCATGATCACCCACGACCTCGACACGCTCTACGCGATCACCGACCGCGTCGCCGTCATCGCCGACAAGAAGGTGGTGGCCACGGCCCCGGTCCGCGAGCTCGAGAAATCCGATCACCCCTGGATCCGCGAATACTTCGGGGGTCCCCGCGGCCGCGCCGCCGCGGAGGCCGCGAGGACGGAAGCCTGATGGAAAAGAACGCGAACTACGCCCTGGTGGGAACGGCCACCCTGGTCCTGTTCATCGGACTGGTGATCTTCGTGATCTGGCTCGCGCGGCTGCAGTTCAACCGCGACTACGACATGTACGACATCCTGTTCGAAGGCCCGGTGCGGGGCCTGAGCCAGGGCGGCGAGGTGCATTTCAACGGCATCAAGGTCGGCGAGGTGACGCGGATCGCGCTCGACCGCACCAATCCCTCGCGGGTGATCGCCAGGGCGCGCGTCACCTCCGACGTGCCGATCCACGTCGACTCCTACGCCACCCTGGAGCCGCAGGGGATCACGGGCGTGAACTATGTGCAGATCAGCGCCGGCACCTCGACGAAGCCGCTGCTCAAGGACACGGTTCCGCACGGCCAGATCCCGGTGATCCCCAGCCAGCGCAGCGCGCTTGCCGACCTGCTGGCGGGTGGGGGCACGGTGCTCACCCGCACGATCGAGGCGCTCGACCGGGTCAACCAGGTGATGTCCGACCAGAACATCAAGACCTTCTCGACCGCGCTCGCCGACACCCAGGCCGTCACCGCCGAGCTGCGCCAGCGCAAGGCGCTGGTCGCCGACGCCCAGGAAGCGCTGCAAAGCATCGACGCCTCCGCCCAGCAGATCACCAAGCTCAGCGCCGACGCCGACGAGATGCTGAACGGCGACGGCCGGCGCACCCTGAAGAACGCCGCCGACGCCGCCCAGGAGGCCAAGGCGACCGCTGTCGAGGCCCGCAACCTGGTGGCCAAGCTGCAAGGGCCGACCGCGGACTTCGCCGCCAACGGCCTGCCGCAGGTCACCCAGTCGGTGATCGAGCTGCAGACCGCCGCCCAATCGCTGCAGCGGATCCTCAGCGACATCCAGTCCAACCCCTCCGCCGCCCTCGGCAAGCCGACCGGCCAGGAGATCAAGGTGAAGCCATGAGACGTTCCGCCGTCGCCAAGCTCGCGCTCGCCCCCGTCCTCGCCCTTGGCCTCGCCCTCGGCCTCAGCGGCTGCATCACCCTGCTGCCGAAGTCCGCGCCGGCGCAGCTCTATCGCTTCGGGATCCCGACGCCCACGGCGAACGGCGCGCCCTCCTCGGTCGGCGCGATCAGCGTCTTCCGCGCCAACGGCGCCTTCGTGCGCGAGGCGGCCGGCGACCGGATCCTGACCGTCACCGGCGAGCGGGCGGCCTACATCGCCGACGCCCGCTGGGTGGCGCCGGCGGAGGTGCTGTTCGACGAAGCGGTCTCCAACGCCTTCGAGGCCCAGCCCGGCCGGGTTCGCCTGGTTGGCCGCGGCGGGCCGAACCGCGCCGACGTGGCGCTGCGCCTCGACGTCCGCAATTTCGAGGCCCGTTACGGCGCCGGCGCCGCCCCGGTGGTCCACGTCCGCATCCGCGCGGTGCTGGTGCGCAGCCAGGACCGCTCCCAGGCGGTGGAGCAGATCTTCGAGGCCGAGGCCCCGGCGGACCAGAACCGCGTCACGGCGATCGTGGCCGCCTACAACCAAGCGCTCGGCAAGGTGCTGGGCGAGGTCGTCGCCTGGACCAACAGCTCAGCAGGCTGAGGCCGCGAACGGCCGTCCCGCGCCGATCCCGGTCTCGCGCCGCGTACGCACCGCCTGGGCGAGGTCGGCCAGCATCGTCTCGGTCGTGGCCCAGTCGACGCAGCCGTCGGTGATCGACTGGCCGTAGGTCAGCGCGCGCCCGGGCGTCAGGTCCTGGCGGCCTGCCACGAGGTGGCTTTCGATCATCACCCCCATCAGGTGCGGCGCGCCGCCCCTCCCTTCCTTTTCAAGCGCCATCTGCGCGCAGAGGTCGGCGATCACCCCGGGCTGATTGGCCGGATTCTTGCCGCTGTTGGCGTGGCTGGCGTCGACCACCAGCCTCGTCGGCAGGCCGGCCTTGGCGAGCTCGGCCGCCGCCTGGGCGATGCTGCCGGCGTCATAGTTGGGCTTCGCCCCGCCGCGCAGCACCACATGGCCGTCGGCGTTGCCGGTGGTGGCCGCGATCGCCGCCCGCCCCTGCTTGTCGACCGCCAGGAAATGGTGCGGATGGGCCGCGGCCAGCACCGCATCGACGGCGATCTTCACGTCGCCGTTGGTGCCGTTCTTGAAGCCGACCGGGCACGAGAGGCCGGACGCCAGCTCGCGGTGGATCTGGCTCTCGGTGGTGCGCGCGCCGATCGCGCCCCAGGCGACGAGGTCGGCCAGGTACTGCGGGGTGATCAGGTCGAGGAACTCGCAGGCCGCCGGAAGTTCCAGGGCGTTGATGTCCAGGAGCAAGCGCCTCGCCAGCCGCAGGCCTTCGTCGATCCGGAAGCTGCCGTCGAGCCGGGGATCGTTGATCAGCCCCTTCCAGCCGACCGTCGTGCGCGGTTTTTCGAAGTAGACCCGCATCAGGATCTCCAGCTCGCCCGCGTGCCGCCGTCGGGCGTCGGCCAGAAGGCGCGCATAATCCATCGCCGCCTTCGGGTCGTGGATCGAGCACGGCCCGACCACCACCAGCAGCCGGTCGTCCGGCCCGTGCAGGATCTGCTGGATCGCGCGGCGCGCGCCGGCGACGGTTTCCTCGATGCGCGAGGTCATCGGCTGCTCGCCGATCACCTGGGCCGGAGGCGAGAGCACCTCAAGATGCTCGATACGAAGGTCGTCGGTCTTGGAAGTCATGGCGGGTTCCCGTGGGGGGTTCGGCGGGCGGCGGCCATGAAAAAAGCCGCCAGTCCCTGGCGGCTGCTGGGTCTTCGGCGGAGAGGGTTCTCTTAGGCCGAACGATCCACTGCCGGCGCCAGGGGCGTCGGATAGCCGAAGTACCAAAACGAATATTGGCCGGCGGCGCGGATCATGACGGTCAAATGACGCGGCCGGGCAGTCGTGTCAATGCCCGGCTGACGGCTGTTCGAAGCCGTGCGCCTTGAACTTGGGAACGCCGCGGCTGATCAGCAGCATCGGGTTGGGCTTGGGCTCGCCGACCTTGACCAGGGTGTTGCGATCGACGTGGAGGAACGGCTCGGCGCGGCCGCGCACGGCCAGCATGGTGTTGGAGACATAGCTCCAGCCGCCGCCGTCGGGGTCGACGGACACCTGCAGCTCAAAGGAATCAGTGCGGAACGCCCACTCCAGGAAATCGGTGGAGCAGATGCCGTAGCTCGGAACCCCGCGCTCGGCCTTGATGCTGAACTTCGTCGCATCCGGGGCGGCGTGGCCGCTCGACAGCGCCACCTGGCCCCGCGGGATCGCCAGCGTCTGCAGGATCAGCCCCGTGGCCGGCTCCCACAGCCAGTAGCCGACCTGGTCGTGGAAGGTCGGCTCCTCGTCCGTCGAGATGATGTGGACGTGGTAGCGCAGGCCGTAGAACAGCTGCGGGCCGTTGGTCTGAGCGTCGATCGGGTGCATCTCGATGCGCTCGAGGAATTCCCGCCGCTCCGGCCCTTCGGCCTTCGGGTTCAGGTCGACGCCCTTCTTGCCTTCCCAAACGCCGGCCAGGGCGCGCAGCGGGCCGAGGTTGGCCAGGGTGTCCGGATCGGGTTCCGGCTCGGTGAAGATGTCGTCGGGGAACTCGGTCATCGCTCGCTCCAGCCAAGCTTCAGAGCCCGGGTTGTCGTGACTGGCGTTCGCCGTCAAGACCGCAGGCGGCCTCGCCGCCTATTCCAAGCCAGCCAGCCGCCTGGCCGCCGTGACCGTGTTCTGCAGCAGCACGGCCACGGTCATCAGGCCGACGCCGCCCGGCACCGGAGTGATCGCGCCGGCCACCTGGCTCGCCTCCTTGAAGTGGACGTCGCCCACCACCTTGGTGCGTCCGGCGGCGGCCTTCTGCGGGTCGTCGAACGGCACGCGGTTGATGCCGACGTCGATCACTGTCGCGCCGGGCTTGATCCAGTCGCCGCGGATCATCCGCGGCCGGCCGACCGCGGCGACCAGGATGTCGGCCTCGCGGCAGACGGCCGGCAGGTCCTTGGTGCGCGAGTGGGCGATGGTCACGGTGCAGTCGGCCTGCAGCAGGAGCTGGGCGATCGGCCGGCCGACCAGCACCGAGCGGCCGACGACCACCGCGCGCTTGCCGGTCAGGTCGCCGAGGGTCTCGCGCAGCAGGATCATGCTGCCCAGCGGCGTGCAGGGGTAGAGCCCCGGCAGGCCGCTCGCCAGCCGACCGGCGTTGACCACGTGCAGGCCGTCGACGTCCTTGTCCGGACTGATCGCCGCCAACACGGCCTTCTCGTCGAGATGCTTGGGCAGGGGCAGCTGCACCAGGATGCCGTGGATCAGGGGATCGGCGTTGAGGTCGGCGACCAGCTTCAGGAGCTCGTCCTGGTCGGTGTCGTGCGGCAGCCGGTGGGTCACCGAATGCATGCCCGCGGCCAGCGAATGCTCGCCCTTGGACTTCACATAGATCTGGCTGGCGGGATCCTCGCCGACCAGCACCACCGCCAGCCCCGGCTGCAGCCCGTGGTCGCGGCGCAGCTGCGCCACCTCCTCGGCCACCCGCGCGCGCAGGCGCTCGGCGTAGACCTTGCCGTCGATGAGTTCAGCAGTAGGCGCGAGCTCAGCCATGGGGCCTCCGGAACAGGCCCTCGCAGTAGCCGTTCACGGTGGGCGACGCAAACCCGCCGCGGCCGCTAGCGCCGCAGCCAGGCGGTCACCGCCCAGGCGTGAGACTCGCGGTCCAGCGCCTTCAGCGCCGCCAGCGGCTCCAGCCAGACCAGGGCGTGGTCGTCCTCGATCTTCAGCTCCGGCGCCTCGCCCTCCAGTCGCGCTTCGAAGAACAGGCCGCGGGTGTTGTGGCGCTCGCCCTCGCCGTTGATGAAGTAGTGGTCGGCGCGGACGAAGGCCTCGCCGACGATCGAGACGTTCAGGCCCGCCTCCTCGCCGCATTCGCGCGCCGCCGCTTCCGCCGGCGTCTCGCCGGGATCCAGGCCCCCGCCCGGCAGATCGATCTTGGGCCCGTCCCGCCGCCAGGCGACGCGGACGCAGGCGATCCGTCCCTCGTGCGCCAGCACCACGAACGCCGCCGGCCGGTCCGGGTAGTCCTGGCCGGGGTCGGGATCTCCGAACTGTGGAACAACGCTCATCAGTCGGTCCCGTAGAGCGAAGGATAGGGGTCCACCCGGCCGGCGACGGCGTCGGCGACCGAGACGGGTTTCCAACCAACGGACTCCTCGGCGCTTGCGATCCAGGCCTCGACGATCTCGTCGCGCAGCTCCGAGGCGCTGCGGGCGAGCTGGTCGCGGGCGAAGGCGCCGCCGCGCGGGTCGCCGGGCTTCAGGCCGCCGGCCTTCTCCAGCTCGTAGAAGGGAATCACCAGCCGGTTCGTGCCGTCGAGATATTCGGCGGCGCGTTTCTCGATCGCACAATGGCACAGCCTGAGCGGCGCGACCCGCGCGGCGACGTCCTTTGGCTTGACGCGATCGTGGACCAGCTGGCCCTCGAAGGGGGAATGCACCTTGGCCGTGGTGTAGCCCGCCGGATTCGCAAAATCGCCCCAGCCGTTGAAGTGCTCGCTGACGTGCAGCGGCTGGCCGCCGTCGCCGACGAAGTGCGACAGCTGGCCGATGTCCTCCAGGATCTGCGCCTCGCGGCGGCGGCGATCGGCAGCGAACCAGGCCCTGTGGCTCTTCCAGGCGCGGTTGGCCTCGGCCGCCTTCAGGACCCGCCAATAGGCGAAGTCGTGGGCCAACTGCTGCCAGCGGTCGACGATCGAATAGGGCAGATAGCCCGCCTTCCAGCTGTCGGCGCCGGCGGCGCGCAGCGCGGTCTCGTAGTCGGCCCGGTTGGGCGGCAACGCGTCCAGACGCGGCCCGCCCAGCACGGTCCCGTCGTCGGAGAGGTCAAGGAAGTGGCCCGCGTCGCGGTCGCTGTCGTGGACCTTGCCAGCGGCCTTGGACCGGTCCGGCTCGCGCGACAGCTCGCCCACGGCGTCGACCGCCTGGGCCGTGCGCAGGAAGGCCGGCAGATCGGCCGGCAGGGCCGCCTCCGCCGTCCGGCCGACGATCCGGTGTCCCGTCGCCCCCCAGGCCCAGGCCTGCAAGGGCGCCGCCGCGGCGGCGGCCGCGAGCGAGAGGGCGAGGAGGCGACGACGCATGCCTTCCCTGTGCGACCAGAAGCTCGGCTGCGCAAGCCAGGGTCGCGGAAACTTCACATTGCGATGGATCAAGCGGCGCCGAGCGCCGGGCCGTCAGGAGGTGAAATTGCGCCGTCGCGGATGCGGCCAGGGGCAGGCAATCGCGAGATGATGCGTGGCCCATTGGCGGCCCTGAAAGTCGCTCAAAATCGAGCCTCGGCACATCCCCAAGTCCACGAATCTTCCACTGGGCGCCGTTAACTGTCAGATCTTGGGCAACTCGGCCTGGTAACCCGGCATCAACGAATGCGACTTAAGTGAGGCGCAGCATCATTGTGCCGCACGGGGTTGCCCTGCGGACTAGCCGTGGTTAGTCTCGGGACGAACCAGTTCAACGACGAAGGAGACGCCGTCATGCGACGCCGCCTCGCCGCCCTGGCCGTCCTCTCGGCTCTCGCGCTTTCGACAAACGCCAGCGCCGCCGCTCCCGATCCGATCGGCGACATGATTATGTCGGTGGTCACCGGCTCGATGCCCGGCGCGCCCGGTTGGAACGTCAAGGCCACGCTCTACCACGCCGGCGCCAAGGGCGTGGGCAATCTGGATTCGCTCGGCTGCAAGGTCGTCGCCATGCGCACCGCCGCGGTCGACAAGAACTTGATTCCGAAGGGCTCGGTGCTCTTCATCAAGGAGACCGTCGGCCTGAAGATGCCCGACGGCTCGACCCATGACGGCTACTGGTACGCCTCCGATACCGGCGGGGCGATCAAGGGCAAGCGAATCGACCTCTTCACCGGCTTCAGCGCCGCGTCCATGAACCCGCTCCGCGCGCTGAACCTCGCCAGCCTGACCGCCGTCAAGGTCGGCGACTTCAAGGGCTGCCCCCCGCGCTAGCTAGACGCACAGGGTTCCCCTGCAGAACCTCGACGCGCCGCCGATCCCTGATCGGCGGCGTTGTCGTGTTCGGCCCCGACAGCCCAGGGCAGGCTCATGGCGGGACCGAAACGGCCGGCGCCAAACCGATGTTAATGCGGCGCGGAACGATCCGACGCGAGACAGGCCGTTCCTGACCGGAGGTCTGCATGGGGTTTTGTGACGCGGATTCATCCACGCGGCGGGCGCGGCGGCTCGTTGCGGCCGGCGCCAGCAATCTACAGGAGCAGCTCGAAGCCGGGGCCGTCGTGGCGACGGAGGCCCTCACGTTCGATTTCGACCCGGTCATCCTCGGCGCCTCGGCCGAATCCAGGGCCAAGAACGTCAGCTTCAATCCTGTGACAGGCCGCTTGAAAGGCGCCGTGGCCGAGGACGAGGCGACGCTCGCCCGCGCCCTGTCCGAATACGCCGCTTGGGCGGAAGCGCTCGTGCGGCGGCTGCTCCCCGGCTATGGTTCGGCTCTCAACGTCGGCAAGACGAGCTTTCGGCCGCGTCCGGCCGAAGCCGCGATCAGTCCGCGCAAGGACGACCGGCGCCTCCACGTCGACGCCTTCCCTTCCCAGCCGACGCAGGGCCGGCGGATTCTGCGAGTCTTTCGCAACGTAAATCCCGCGGGCGTCGATCGCGTATGGGCGATCGGCGAGCCGTTCGCCGAGCACGCCGCGCGCTTCCTGCCCGCCACGCGGCCGGTCTCCCCGCTGGTCCCCTGGATGCTGCTCGGCCTTGGCCTGACCAAAGGAAGGCGCACGGCCTACGACCACGTCATGCTGCAGTTGCACGACGCGGCCAAGGCCAGCGACGACTATCAGGCCGATGCGGCGTGCGAGACCTTCGCCTTCGCGCCGGGCGCGACCTGGCTGGTGTTCACCGACGTCGTGCCGCACGCGGCGCGAAGCGGCCGGTTCGCGTTCGAGCAGACTTTCTTCGTTCCCGTCGAGGCGATGGCCGATCCGGCGGCGGCGCCGCTCGCCGTCCTTGAGCGCATGATGCAGCGCAAGCTGACGTGAGCGCCGCCCGCGCCCAGCTCCCTAGTGTCCGGGCGGCGTCGCGGGAGGTTTCGCCGGCGGCGTGGCGCCGGCGGGCGCGGCGAGCGCGGCCTCCACCTTCTGCATCGACGCCTTGAACATCGGGACGCAGCGCTGCTGCAGGTCGGTCTGGGCCGCCTTCATGTCCATCGTGTTGGCGAGGGCCTTGAGCCGGGCGAAGTCGTAGTTGGGCTCGCGCCCCGCGATCCGGCCGGTGAAGTAGACGATTCCGCCCTGCGCCAGGTGCTGGGCGTTCTGGTCCTCGACGTTCGAGAGCGCGACCATCGCCAGGAGGCAGCGGGCGTCGTCCGTCGTCGCTGATGCGCCGGCGGGCTGCGCCTGCGCAGTCCCGGCGGACGCTAGGGTGGCGCCGATCAAGCCGGCGGCGAGCAGCAAGCGCATCATGGGCTCCAAAGTTGGAAACAGGAGCCTTATGCGAACCGTCGGGCTCTGCCCAGCGCCAATCGTTGTCACGTCGCCGAGCCCTCTCCCGCGCCGCGGGAGAGGGCCGGCAAAGGTCAGGTCTCGACGAACGCCTTCTCGAGCACGAAGTCGCCGGGATTGGCGATCGAGCCTTCCTCGAAGCCGCGGTCGATCAGGATCTGCTTGAGGTCCGCCAGCACCGACGGGCCGCCGCACATCATCAGCCGGTCGACCGCCGGATCGAGCGGCGGCACGCCCAGGTTCGCGAAGATCTTGCCCGAGGTGATCAGGTCGGTGATCCGCCCCTGGGTCTTGAACGGCTCGCGGGTCACCGTCGGATAGTAGGTGAGCTTGTCGCCGATCAGCTCGCCCAGGATCTCGTCGGCCTTCAGGTCATGCTCGAACAGCTCGCGGTAGTTCAGGTCCCCGACCTCGCGCACGGTGTGGGTGACGATCACCTCGTCGAAGCGCTCGTAGGTCTCCGGATCGCGCGCCAGCGACAGCCAGGGCGCAAGGCCCGTGCCGGTGCCCAGCATGTAGAGCCGCTTGCCGGGCTTAAGGCCGTCCATCACCAGGGTGCCGGTCGGCTTGCGGCCGACGAGCACCTGATCGCCCACTTGGATCTTCTGCAGGCGCGAGGTCAGCGGGCCGTCCTGGACCTTGATCGAGTAGAACTCGAGCTCGTCGTGCCAGGCGGGACTGGCGATCGAATAGGCGCGCACCAGCGGACGGCCCTCCTCGGTCATCAGGCCGACCATGACGAACTGGCCGCTGGTGAAGCGCAGGCCCGGGTCGCGGGTGGTGCGGAACGAGAACAGCTGCGGGGTCCAGTGCTGAACCCAGGTCACGGTCTCGACGTAGAAGGCCCCGCTCGCCTTGAGGGCGGGCTTCGGCGCGATGGAAGTGTCGTTCATACTATCCCAGCTCTCTGACGACGGCTCAGATATCGCCGCCCGGGTTGGCGACGGCGCCCGGCGCCCGCGCCACGTGGATGCCGCATTCGGTCTTCTGCGAGCCCGCCCAGCGGCCGGCGCGGACGTCTTCCGCGGCGTCCTCGACAGGACGGGTGCACGGCCAGCAGCCGATCGACGGGAAGCCCGCCGCCACCAACGGATGAGCCGGCAGGTTGTTCTCTTCCATGTAGGCGTCGAGGTCGGCCTTCGTCCAGTTGGCCAGCGGGTTGAACTTCACCTTCCCTTCGGCCTGCTCGACCACCGGCAGCGACAGGCGCGAGCCGCCGTGGAACCGCTTGCGCCCGGTGATCCAGGCGTCGAAGTCCTGCAGCCCCAGATCCAGCGGCACGACCTTGCGCAGATTGCAGCAGGCGTCGGTGTCGGTCTGCCAGAGCTTGGCCTCCGGGTCCGTGGTCGCCAGGTCCTGATAGTGGGGCCGAAGGTCCCTTACGTCGGTCAAGCCAAGCCGCGCGGCCAGGGTCTTGCGGTAGTCGAGCGTCTGGCCGAACAGCATCCCGGTGTCCAGGAAGAGCACCGGGATGTCCGGGCTCACCTTGGCGGCGATGTCCAGCAGGACCGCCGATTCCGCCCCGAAGGAGGAGACCAGCGCCAGCCGGTCGCCGAAGGTCTCCAGGGCGGCCTCGATGATGGTGCGCGGGTGCGCATGGCGCAGCTCCGCGTCCAGCCGCGCCGCCAGGTTGGGCGTGCGGTCGATGGCGTCATAGGCCATGTTCATGCCTCGCGTTCCGCGAAGGCCGGGATGCGCCCGTCCGCCGCGCGCTGATAGACGTGGCGGAAGCGACGGATCACGTGCTCCCACTGCTCGGGATTGGAGCCGTCCGCCGGCTCGAAGGCGTCGACGCCGCAGCGGACCATGAAGCCCGCCTGCTCGCGCAGCACGTCGCCGACCGCCCGCACCTCGCCCTTGAAGCCGAAGCGCTCGCGCAGCAGACGCGCATTGGAGTACTGGCGCCCGTCCCGGTACTTCGGGAAGGCCAGCGTCACCACCGACAGCCGCGGCAGGTCATAGGCCAGGGCCTCGGCCTCCTCGCCGGCCTCGAGCCGCACGCCGACCGCGCGCCCCTCGCCAAGCAGCCGCTCGCCGTCCGCCTGGAAGCGGCTCAGCGAGATGATCACGTCCCCGGGCGGCAGGTCCTGGTCGTCGGCGACCTGGGTGAAGGCGTCGTTGGCGAGCACCATGCGCCCGCCCTGCAGCTTAATGAGCGTCGGCATAGACGGCCTCCTTGAAGGGCGCGACACCCGTGCGGCGGAAGGTGTCGAGGAAGCGCTCGCCCTCCTTGCGCTCCTTCAGATAGACCTCGACCATCTGCTCGACGGCCTCGGCCACCTTGGCGGCCGGCAGCGCCGGGCCGAGCATCTGCCCGAGGGCTGCGTCGTCCTCGGGCGAGCCGCCCAGGGTGACCTGGTAGAACTCCTCGCCCTTCTTATCGACGCCCAGGATGCCGATGTGGCCTACGTGGTGGTGGCCGCAGGCGTTGATGCAGCCCGAGATCTTGATGTTCAGCTCGCCGACCTGCTCGGCGCGCTCCGGCTCGGCGAAGCGCTCGGCGATGTGCTGGGCGATCGGGATCGCGCGGGCGTTGGCCAGGGCGCAGTAGTCCAGCCCCGGGCAGGCGATGATGTCGGTGATCAGGTCGATGTTCGGCGTCGCGAGGCCCGCGGCGTCGAGCGCGCGCCAGACTTCCGGCGCGTCGTCCAGCTTCACGTGCGGCAGCAACAGGTTCTGCTGGTAGGTCACGCGCACCTCGTCCTGCGAGTAGCGTTCGGCCAGGCCCGCGACCAGCTCCATCTGCTCGGCGGTCATGTCGCCCGGCGTCTGGCCGGGGACCTTCAGCGACACGTCGACCAGGGCGTAGCCCGCATGCTTGTGCGGGTGCACGTTGCGGCGGGCGAAGCGGGCGAAGGCCGCGTCCGCCTTGGCCGCCTCGAAGGCCTCGGAGCGGCCCGGCAGGGCCTCGAAGGCCGCCGCGAAGCCGCCGCGGATGCGCGCCAGCTCGGTGTCGGGCAGGTCCACCCGCGCGTGATCGGTCTTGGCCCACTCCTCCTCGACCTGGCGCGCGAACTCCTCCGCGCCGAGCGAGGAGACCAGGATCTTGATCCGCGCCTTGAAGATGTTGTCGCGCCGGCCGTGGCGATTGTAGACCCGGATGATCGCCTCCAGGTACGACAGGAGATGCCGGGTCGGCAGGAATTCGCGGATCGTCGAGCCGAGGTGCGGCGTGCGGCCCAGCCCGCCGCCGACCAGCACCTCGAAGCCCAGCTCGCCGCCGCGGCCGCGCCGAAGGTGCAGCCCGATGTCGTAGATCTTCGTCGCCGTGCGATCCTTGGCCGCGGCGGTGACCGCGATCTTGAACTTGCGCGGCAGGAAGCTGAATTCGGGGTGCAGCGTCGACCATTGGCGGATCGCCTCGGACCAGACGCGCGGGTCGTCCAGCTCGTCGGCGGTCGCGCCGGCGTAGGGGTCGGCGGTGATGTTGCGGATGCAGTTGCCGGAGGTCTGCATGGCGTGCATCCCCACCTCGGCCAGGTGGTCGAGGATCTCCGGCGCGTCCTTCAGCTTGATCCAGTGCAGCTGCAGATTGGTGCGCGTGGTGAAGTGGCCGTAGCCCTTGTCGTAGGTGCGGGCGACGTGGGCCAGCTTGCGCAGCTTGGCGGAATTCAGCGTGCCGTAGGGGATGGCGATCCGCAGCATGTAGGCGTGCAGCTGCAGATAGAGGCCGTTCATCAGCCGGATCGGCTTGAACTGGTCCTCGGTGATTTCGCCGGCCAGCCGGCGGTTCACCTGTTCGCGGAACTCCGCCGCGCGGTCGGCGACGAGTTCCTTGTCGATGGCGTCGTAGCGGTACATGCGATTACTTTCGCTTGATCAGGTTGACGCGGCCGGTCGAGCGGGACGCGCCCTCGGCGTGAACCAGGGCCTCGATGTCGGCCCCGCCATCCGCCTGCTTGCCGTGCTGGGGATGGTTGGTCGGTCCCAGACAGCGGATCCGTTCGCGATAGCTGAGCGGCGCCCAGGTCTCGCCGACCGAGATCACATCGATCAGATAGGGGTCGACCACCACCGTCTGCTCGGACTTGGCCGCCGCTTCCGCGGCTTCGGCCTCGTCGTCGCCCTCGAACAGCTGAGCCTCGGCGAAACGCTCCGCCCAGCGGCCATTCTTCCAGAACACCGCCTCGCCGTCCGCGAGCCGGCTCGCCGTCAGCGCCCTCATGCCCGAGCCTCCTTGAGAACAGTTTCGGTTGCAGCCTCGCCGGCGCGGGCCATCGCCTGGTCAGCATGCGCCAGGGCCATCGCCTCGCCGACGATGAGCAGCGCCGGCCCGCTCAAGGCCGCGGCCGCCTCGGCGAGGCCGGACAGCGTCGTCAGCACCCGCCGCTCGTCGGCGCGCGAGGCGTTCTCGACGATCAGCGCCGGGGTCGCCCCGTCGCGGCCGGCCGCCAGCAGTCGCGCGGCGATCGGCGCGGCCATGGAGAGGCCCATGTAGACCACCACGGTCTGGTTGGCCCGGGCCAGCGAGGCCCAATCGAGGTCCGGCTCGGCGCCCTTCTGCGCGTGGCCCGTGACGAAGGTCACGGCCTGGGCCGACCCGCGGTGGGTCAGTGGCGCGCCGGCCGCCGCGCCGGCTGCGAGCGCCGCGGTGACGCCCGGGATGACATGGCAGGGAACACCCGCCGCCCGCGCGGCCTCCAGCTCTTCGCCGCCGCGGCCGAACATGAACGGATCGCCGCCCTTCAGGCGCACCACGTTCAGGCCTTCGAGCGCGAAGGCCGTCAGCATGCGATTGATTTCGTCCTGACTGTAGGAGTGGCGCGACTTGCGCTTGGCCACCGAGATCCGCCGCGCCGCCGCGGGCGCGAGGTCGAGGATCTCGTCGGAGACCAGGCCGTCGTGGACCACCACCTCGGCCGCCTGCAGCGCCTTCAGCGCCTTGATCGTCAAGAGCTCCGGATCGCCGGGACCGGCGCCGACCAGCCAGATCTGGCCGGTCCGGCCCGCCGCCCCGCGCGCGGCCGCGCCGCCGAGCGCGACCAGGCCGCTGCGGGTCTTCGACCCCCGGCCTCTCTGGGCATCCCGCTGGAGATCGCGCTGGGACATCGGATTAAGCTTCTCTAAAACCGCACAATCTGAATCAGGACGGGACGGACTTGCGCCCGTCCCGCCGCTGCACCGCCGCTGAAAAGGGCCGGTACACCGGCGGAGGCTTGCAAATAGGGCTTTCGGGGTCCACTTCGCAACCCAAGGAGTTCTGCCCGGGGTGTCAGCAAATCTTATGGAACGACCGCACGAGCGCCGCCGGCTGCCGCCGCTCAACGCCCTGCGCGCGTTCGAGGCCGCGGCGCGGCACCTGAACTTCAGCCGCGCGGCCGACGAGCTGTCGGTGACGCCCGGCGCGGTGAGCCAGCAGATTCAGAACCTGGAGGACTATGTGGGCGCGGCGCTCTTCAAGCGTACGCCCAAGGGCCTGCTCCTGACCGACGCGGCCCAGACCGCCCTGCCCGCCCTGCGCGAGGCTTTCGATCGGCTGGCTGAAGCCGCGAGCCTGCTCACCGCCGCGGTCGACGGCCGCAGGCTGACCCTGACCGCCCCGCCCTCCTTCGCCGCCAAGTGGCTGGTGCCGAGGCTCGGCGCCTTCGAGCAGGCCCACCCGCAGGTGGACGTCTGGCTCTCCGCCGGCATCGAGCTCGTCGACCTCACCGCCGGCGAGGTCGACGTGGCGATCCGCTACGGCTCGGGCCGCTATCCCGGCCTGGAGATGCGCCGGCTGATGAGCGAGACGGTGATCCCGGTGATCAGCCCGGAGCTGCTCAGGGAGCAGCCGCTCGACAGCCCGGACGACCTCAAGAACCACGTCCTGCTGCACGACGGCTCGCCGGACCTCGACGACAGCTGCCCGGACTGGTCGATGTGGCTGGCCGCCCGGGGCCTGCGCGGCGTCGACGGCATGCGCGGTCCGCGCTTCAACCAGTCGAGCCTGGTCATCGAGGCTGCGGCCAACGGCCGCGGGGTGGCGCTGGCCAAGCGGACGCTGGCCCAGGCCGACCTCGACGCCGGCAGGCTGGTCGCGCCTTTGCAGATCGCCACGGCCGTGGACTTCGCCTATTACCTCGTCCACCCCAAGGCCAAGGGCCGGTTGCCGCAGGTGAAGGCCTTCATCAGCTGGATCGAGGCCGAGGCCGCGGCGCACGAGGCGGCGCTGCTGGCCATCGACAACGGCGCTGGAATCTGACGAGACGCACCGAGCAGACGATGAGCGTGATCCCCGACCAGCGCCGCGCGCCGACCGACTGCACCACCATGGCCGAGGTGCGCCAGGGCGTGGACGCGCTGGACCGGGCGCTGGTCGCCCTGCTCGCCGAACGCCAGCGCTACATGGACGCCGCGGCCAGGATCAAGGGCGAGCGCGAGGCCGTGTTCGACGAGGCGCGGATCGAGGACGTGGTCGCCAAGGTGAAGGCCGAGGCGCGGCGCGCCGGCCTCTCCGAGGCCATCGCCGAGCCGGTCTGGCGCCTGCTGATCGACCGCTGCATCGCCTACGAGTTCGACCGCTGGGACGAGCTGCGCCTCGCGAACGGCTAACCGGCCGCCTTCTGCGCCTGATAGGCCGCGATCTCGGCCACCGCGGCGGCGAGCGCTGCGCGCACCGGCGGCAAGTCTTCGGGCGCGCCGAACTCGGCCGTTTGGCAGACGTCGCCCAGCGCGTTCGCGCCGATGCCGCGCGCGGCGCCCTTGATGGTGTGCACCACCGCGCGCCACTCCGGATCGCCCGCCTCGAGCTTCTCGTCCCAGGCCGGCGCCTGCTGGGCGAACAGCGAAATCACCTCGAGAACGATCGAAACATCCCCGCCCAGGAAGCCTTCCAGATAGCTAAAGTCCACTGAACGCACGCTTTTTTCCGCCTCTCAAACTTGTCTCGCAAGGGCGCTTGCCAAGGCCGCGTTTTCGCGTATTTTCCGCGCCCTCGCCGCCGGGCCTCTCAACGAGGATCCGGAGCCGGGACGGGTGTATAGCTCAGTTGGTAGAGCAGCTGACTCTTAATCAGCGGGTC
>NZ_DATELG010000285.1:0-3631 GCF_035276905.1 Phenylobacterium sp.
TAGGATCAAATTGAACGACTAATCGGCGTGGTAAGTTTGATGGACCAGCCTGATGATAATCGAGGATTTTGGTTGGACCCGGCTTGGCAAGGGCGCGGCCTCATGACTGAGGCGAGTGATGCCGTGACGGACTACTGGTTCGATGTTTTGGACAAAGTAACTCTTCGAGTTCCAAAAGCGGCGAGCAATCCCGCGTCACGCCGTATCTCCGAGAAACGGGGAATGCGCGTCATCTCGCGGTTTCCCAAGAACCTCGTCTCTGGCGTTCACGAGGTGGAGCTGTGGGAAATCAGCCGCGACGAGTGGCGCCGCCAACGAGGCGCTGCCGAAGGGCGATAACCACCTCGCCGGACATCGGGAGCGTCCGTTTCTTCGCCACCGTCGCCGCCCTGATTCAGCTCCCTACCGCAGCGGCTTCACCCGGTTCACGTGCCCCATCTTCCGTCCCGGCTTGGCCTCGCGCTTGCCGTAGAGGTGGAGCCGGCTCTCCGGTTCGGCGGCGAACTTCGGCCAGGCGTCGACCTCGGCGCCCAGCAGGTTCAGCATCTCCACCTGGGCGATCGCGCGCGCCGGCGCCAGCGGCCAGCCGGCGACGGCGCGCACGTGCTGCTCGAACTGGTCGACCTCGCAGCCGTCCTGGGTCCAGTGGCCGGTGTTGTGCACCCTGGGCGCGATCTCGTTGACCAGCAGCCGGCCGTCGGTCAGCTCGAAGAGCTCGATGCCGACCACGCCGACGTATTCGAGGCCGGCCAGCACCTTGGCGGCGATCCGCTCGGCCTGCTCCGACAGCGCCGGCGAGGCCTTCGCCGGCGCCAGGGTGCGGCGCAGGATGCCGTCTTCGTGGTGGTTCTCGGCCAGGGGGTAGGCGACGATCGCCCCGTCGCGCCCCCGCGCGGCGATCACCGACAGCTCGCGCACGAAGTCGGCGGGGGCCTCGACGATCACCGGACGTCCGCCCAGGGCCGCAAACACGGCTTCGGCGTCGGCGACGTGCTCGACCCAGCGCTGGCCCTTGCCGTCGTAGCCCTCGCGGCGGGTCTTCATCAGGCAGGGAACGCCGATCTTCGCCACGGCGGCGGCGGCTTCTGCGGGCGTGGAGGCGCCGGCGAAGGCGACGGTGGCCACCCCGTGGGCGCCCAGGAAGGTCTTCTCGTCAACCCGGTCCTGGGCCGCCGACAGCGCCTTCGGGCCGGGCGCGACCTCGACGCCGAGCGAGGCGAGGGCGTCGAGCGAGGCCGCCGGCACGTTCTCGAACTCGTAGGTCACCACGTCGGCGGCCTCGGCCAGGGCCTTCAGCGCTTCCGGGTCGTCATAGGCGCCGACCAGGGTGCGCACGGCCACGCGTCCGGCCGGGCTGTCGGCGTCGCGCTCCAGCACCACCACGTCGAAGCCCAGGCGCGAGGCGGCCTCCGCCAGCATGCGGCCGAGCTGGCCGCCGCCGAGCACGCCGATGGTCGATCCGGGCGGGAGCGGGAAGGCCGCCATGCTCAGGCGTCCTCCACCGATTCGGCGACGCTCTCGGTCTGAGCGCGTGCGAAGGCGGCGACGCGCTCGGCGAGCCCCTCGTCGCTGAGCGCCAGGATCTTGGCGGCCATGATGCCGGCGTTCTTCGCCCCGGCCTCGCCGATCGCCAGCGTACCCACCGGAATGCCGGCCGGCATCTGGACGATCGAGAGCAGGGAATCCAGGCCCTTCAGCGTCTTGGACTCGATCGGCACGCCCAGCACCGGCAGGTCGGTGAGCGATGCGGTCATCCCCGGAAGATGCGCGGCCCCGCCGGCGGCGGCGATGATCACCTTCACGCCGGCGGCCTTGGCGCCCTTGGCGAAGCTGTACATGCGCTCGGGCGTGCGGTGGGCGGAGACCACCTTGGCCTCGTAGGCGACGCCCAGCCGGTCCAGCATCTCGGCGGCGTGGCGCAGCACCGGCCAGTCCGATCGGCTGCCCATGATGATGGCGACGGGCGCGGCGGCGGCGCTCATGCGTGACAGACCCCCGTTACCGGCGTCCCTTCGCCGGAAGGGCGGGGAGTATAGGCGCCGCCATTGCCGCCGCAACCAGGATGGCTAAATTCGGCTAAGGCCGCATGGCGGCTCGATTCTTTCGCCCCATCTTCGTTTCTGGCGCCGGGCCGCATGACCGAAAACTCCGCGGATCAGTTCCCGCTCGACGCCGCCGCGCTGGCGCGGGAGAACGCCGAGCTGCGCGCCGAGCTCGCCGCCCTGCGCGTGCGGCTGGCCGAGGCCGAGGGCCTGGCCGACCGCGACGCCCTGACCCCGCTCTTCAATCGGCGCGCCCTGATGCGCGAGCTTGCCCGCACGCTGGCGGCCGCGGAGCGCTATGGCGGCTCGGCGAGCCTGGTCTATTTCGACCTCGACGGGCTGAAGGCGATCAACGACCGCTTCGGCCACGCTGCGGGCGACGCGGCGCTCAAAGCCGTGGCCCAGCGTCTGATCGCTCGGATCCGCGCCTCCGACGCCGCGGGGCGGATGGGAGGCGACGAGTTCGCCGTCATCCTCGCCCAGACCAACGGCTTCCAGGCCGAAGCCAAGGCCCTGGCGCTCGCCCAGGCGATCGCCGCCGAGCCGGTCGAGGGCCTGCCGCCGGTGGTGCGCCTGAAGGTCTCTTGGGGCGTCGCCGAGATCCGCTCAGGCTCGACGCCCGACGCGGTGATCGCCGAGGCGGATGCGGCGATGTATGCGACGCGGCACGCGCGGCCAGGCCATGACGGAGGGATGGGGATCAGGCGATGATGTCCGGGGTCAGCTGGGCCTCGATGCGGCTGATCTCGTCCTTCAGCGCCAGCTTCTTGCGCTTCAGCCGGCCGATCAGCAGCATGTCGGGCAGGGGGGAGATTGCGATCGCGTTCACCGCCGCGTCGAGGTCGGCGTGATCCTGGCGCAGCTCCGCCAGCTTTTCGCGAAGCGCATCTTCGTCGAGGGCGTCCATGTCGTCGAACATTACGCCACCGCGTCCGTCAAAGCAGCCAGCGTCTCGACCGGCGCCGCGCGGCCCCAGGCCCGCGTGGCGGCGGTCACCGCCTCCAGCGCCGAGCCGGCGGGCCTTGCGCCCTCGCCCAGCCGCTCCAGCGTCTCCACCAGCACGCGCTCGGCGCGCAGCTCGGCGGCCTTGACGTCCTCGCGCAGGCCCTCGCGGGCGGCGTCGTCCACCGGCGGGAGCGGCGCCTTCAGGCCCCGCCGCACGGCGCGCAGCGGAACCAGCGTGGTCTCGTCCCAGCTTCGTGCGGTCCGCGCCGCCTGGTCCAGCACCGCCTCATCGTCCGGCCGCGCGCGGATCGCCCACAGCAGCAGGGAGGTGTTCTGCCCATAGTCGTCCTGCAGCCTCAGGCAGGTCTCCGCAACCCCGGGACGCGCGTAGGCGTCCAACACCCAATCCCACAACGGCGTCACTCATTCCTCCCCGTTCGAAGGCGCCCCAGCCAGGGCGGCGATGTCCTCGCCCCAGCGGCGCACCGGCGTCCAGCTCAGGCCGAACAGGTCGAGCGCCCGGCCCACCGACTGGTCGACCATCTGCTCCAGGCTGGCGGGCCTGGCGTAGAAGGCCGGCAGGGGCGGGGCGATGACCGCCCCCATCTCGGCAAGCCGCACCATGGTCCGCAGGTGCCCCAGAT
>NZ_DATELG010000286.1:0-7318 GCF_035276905.1 Phenylobacterium sp.
TTATCGCGCCTGGGCCGAGCGCGAGCCCAAGGCCGAGGCGACCGGGTTGCGCGACCTGGTGCAGCGCCTGGCGCTGCAGCATCGGCCCTACGGCTACCGGCGTGTCACCGAACTGGTGCGCCGCGAGGGCTGGCCGGTGAAACTTATCCACACAATCCACAGCCGCGTGGACCGCGTCCCGCGGACCACGGCAACTACAACTGCTGTGGCTTATTAAGCTGTCTCACGAGAGGGGGGGCGGTCCACTCGCGTCCGTTCGTGTGGTTCGTGTGGTTCGTGGACGAATCCAATCGGCCGCGGCGACGCGCGGTTGTTTCTGCGCCGCACTCCTGATACATGCCCGCGCTTCGCGCCGGCTCGCCGTCCGCGAACTCAAATCCGTGGGAGGGGAGGTGAGCCTGCCCCGTGACCACGGCTCTTAACCCGGCCGGATCCCGGCCAAGGAGCAAACATGGCCAAGAAGATTCTGGGCTACATCAAGCTGCAGGTGCCCGCGGGCTCCGCAACGCCGTCGCCGCCGATCGGTCCGGCGCTCGGTCAGCGCGGCGTCAACATCATGGGCTTCTGCAAGGAGTTCAACGCCCGCACCGAGAAGGAGCAGAAGGGCACGCCCCTGCCGACCGTGATCACGGTCTACCAGGACAAGTCGTTCACCTTCGTCACCAAGACGCCGCCGGCGACCTTCTTTATCAAGCAGGCCGTGGGGCTGAAGTCGGGCGCCAAGGCGACCGGCCGCGAGACCGTCGGCAAGATCACCCGCACCCAGCTGCGCGAGATCGCCGAGAAGAAGATGAAGGACCTCAACGCCAACGACGTCGAGGCCGCCGCCCGCATCATCGAAGGCTCCGCCCGTTCGATGGGCCTCGAGATCGTGGAGGCTTAAGAACATGGCCAAGCAACCCAAGCGCATCCAGGCCTGGACCGGCGACCGCCTGGCCGCCCATTCGGTCGAAGACGCCGTCAAACTGGTGAAGGCCAACGCCAAGGCCAAGTTCGACGAGTCGATCGAGATCGCCGTCAACCTGGGCGTCGACCCGCGTCACGCCGACCAGCAGGTCCGCGGCGTGGTCAACCTGCCGTCGGGCACCGGCCGCGACGTGCGCGTCGCCGTCATCGCCAAGGACGCCAAGGCCGCCGAGGCGCAAGCCGCCGGCGCGGACGTCGTCGGCGCCGAGGACCTGGTGGAGCGCATCCAAGGCGGCTTCATGGACTTCGACCGGGTGATCGCCACCCCCGACATGATGGCCCTGGTCGGCCGTCTGGGTAAGGTGCTGGGCCCGCGCGGCCTGATGCCGAACCCGCGCGTCGGCACCGTGACGCCCAACGTGGCGCAGGCGGTGAAGGACGCCAAGGGCGGCGCCATCGAGTTCCGCACCGAGAAGACCGGCATCATCCACGCCGGCATCGGCAAGGCGAGCTTCACGGAAGAGGCGATCCTGGCCAACGTCCGCGCCCTGGTCGACGCGCTCAACAAGGCCAAGCCTTCGGGCGCCAAGGGCACCTACATCAAGAAGATCAGCCTCTCCTCGACGATGGGGCCGGGCTTCAAGGTGGAGGCCGGCTCGGTCGGCGCCTAGGCCGGACGAGACCTGTTCGAAGTTCGAGAAGGAGCGGCGGCGACGCTGCTCCTTTTTGTTTTCGCCCCTCCAATCGGGCTGGGTCGCCCGGACAGGCGGGGCGATGACGGACGGGACGGGTGAAGGTGAATCACCAAACTGTTGAATCTCACGCGCGCCTCCTGTAAGAGCCGCGCCTTCGTCGCAGGCCTCGCGGCCGGCGAGGGAAGGGGAGCCCCCACGGGCGACCCGTCCTGTCCGAGAACTGTGTAGCCGCGGGGGCCGCCCGCGGGCGGAACGCGGGGGAGAGCCCTTCCCCGGACTCAGGGAGACGGGAAGACAGAGGTTTCGTCGGCTGCTCCGTTGCATGGGGCGGGCGCGAGGCTGCGGCTTCTCCGACATCGGCAGGGACTAATCCGGCGTGCGCACTCCCGCGCGCGTCGAACCTGAGTATGGAGACCGCAATGGACCGCGCTCAAAAGCAGGAAGCCATCGAGACGCTGAAAAGCGATTTCGCCGGCGCCGGCGCCGTGGTCGTGACCCACTACATGGGTCTGACCGTTGCGGAAATGACCGATCTTCGGGGCCGCCTCCGTCAGGAAGGCGCCCAGCTGAAGGTGGTGAAGAACACCCTGGCCCAGAAGGCTCTGGACGGCGCGATCGGCGAGGCGGGCGACGCCCTCTTCAAGGGTCCCGTCGCCATCGCCTTCGCGGCCGACCCGGTGTCCGCCGCCAAGGTCGCGACCCAGTACGCCAAGGACAATGACAAGTTCAGCGTCATCGGCGGCTTCATGGGTGAACAGGTGCTGGACAAGGCCTCGGTCCAGGCTCTCGCGAGCCTGCCGTCGCTCGACCAGCTCCGCGCCAAGCTCATCGGCCTCATCCAGGCGCCCGCGACCAAGATCGCCGGCGTGCTGCAGGCGCCGGCGGGCCAGCTGGCGCGCGTCTTCAACGCCTACGCGACCAAAGACGCCGCCTGATCGTCATCTTCCCGGCAAAACCGAACTTCTAGAAGGATCTAACCAATGGCCAATCTGCAACAACTCGTCGACGACCTGTCCGCCCTGACCGTCCTGGAGGCCGCCGAGCTCTCCAAGCTGCTCGAAGAAAAGTGGGGCGTCTCCGCCGCCGCGCCGGTGGCCGTGGCCGCCGTGGGCGCCGGCGCCGCCGCTCCGGCCGAAGCCGTCGAAGAGCAGACCGAGTTCACCGTCGTGCTGACCGCCGGCGGCGACAAGAAGATCAACGTGATCAAGGAAGTCCGCGCCGTGCGTCCGGACCTCGGCCTGAAGGAAGCCAAGGACCTCGTCGAAGGCGCTCCGCAGAACGTGAAGGAAAACGTTTCCAAGCAGGAAGCGGAAGAAATCAAGAAGAAGCTCGAAGAAGCCGGCGCCGCCGTCCAGATCAAGTAGTCTGGGGACCGCGTTCACGCGAATTCGCGCTGGAAGGGCCGGGAGCGATCCCGGCCCTTTTTGCGTGTGTTCTCCACCCGCGGGAACTCCCTAGGCCGGCTCCTGGTTTGGAAGCTGCGCGACCAGCGTAGACTATCGGAAGCTAGCAACGCCGGGCTGCGCCCGGCGCGAGGAGACGGCGTGGACCGACCATCTGCGCCGTCTCCCTTTTGGCTCGGCTTTTTCCGCCGCGATTTTTGTGGGCGTCGGGGCTTCCCAACGGCCCTGAAACGTCTTACTTCAGCGTCTTCGCGAAATTTCCGATTCCGATGACGCGGTTCTTCGCGCGTATACGCTCCGAGGCATGGTCCGCCGCCCTCCGACCATGCGAGGGAGCGCCCCTGACGATACAGGGGCTTTCCAGCGTCCGGCTTCCCAGCCCGGGAAGCGCCGAGGGTGGACGCAGGATGAAAGTCAGACCGCGGGACCCGTGCGCCCGCGCGTCATCAAGGGATAAAAATGGCGCAATCCTTCACCGGTAAGAAGCGGATCCGGAAGTCCTTCGGCCGCATCCCTGAAGCCGTGCAGATGCCGAACCTGATCGAGGTTCAGCGCTCCTCTTACGAACAGTTCCTGCAGCGAGAGGTCCGCGTGGCGGAACGCCGCGACGAGGGCGTCGAGGCGGTCTTCAAGTCGGTGTTTCCGATCAAGGACTTCAACGAGCGCGCCGTCCTCGAATACGTCTCCTACGAGTTCGAGGAGCCGAAGTACGACGTCGAGGAGTGCGTCCAGCGCGACATGACCTACGCCGCGCCGCTGAAGGTCAAGCTGCGCCTCATCGTCTTCGAGACCGACGAAGAGACCGGCGCCCGCTCCGTGAAGGACATCAAGGAGCAGGACGTCTACATGGGCGACATCCCGCTCATGACGGAGAAGGGCACCTTCATCGTCAACGGGACCCAGCGCGTCATCGTCTCCCAGATGCACCGCTCGCCGGGCGTCTTCTTCGACCACGACAAGGGCAAGACCCACGCTTCGGGCAAGCTCCTGTTCGCCGCCCGCGTGATTCCCTACCGCGGCTCCTGGCTCGACTTCGAGTTCGACGCCAAGGACATCATCTACGTCCGCATCGACCGCCGCCGTAAGCTGCCGGCCACCACCTTCCTGATGGCGCTCGGCATGGACGGCGAGGAGATTCTCTCCACCTTCTACGAGACCATCAGCTACGAGAAGCGCCAGGGCGGCTGGGCCTCGGCCTACAAGCCGGAGCGCTGGCGCGGCGTGAAGCCGAACTTCCCGCTGATCAACGCCGAGACCGGCGAGGAAGTCGCTCCCGCGGGCACCAAGATCTCGGCGCGCAACGCCAAGAAGCTGGCCGACGGCGGCCTGACCACGCTGCTGCTCTCGCCCGAGGCGCTGTTCGGCCGCTATCTGGCCCGCGACCTCGTCAACTTCGAGACCGGCGAGATCTACGCCGAGGCCGGCGACGAGCTCGACCAGGGCCTGCTGCAATCGCTGGAGGAGCAGGGCTTCACCACCCTCGACGTGCTCGACATCGACGACGTGACCGTGGGCGCCTACGTGCGCAACACCCTGCGCGTCGACAAGAACACCGCGCGCGAGGACGCCCTCTTCGACATCTATCGCGTCATGCGCCCGGGCGAGCCGCCGACGGTGGAAGCCGCCGAGGCGATGTTCAAGAGCCTGTTCTTCGACGCCGAGCGCTACGACCTGTCCTCGGTCGGCCGCGTGAAGATGAACATGCGCCTGGAGCTCGACTGCCCGGACGACGTGCGCATCCTGCGCAAGGACGACGTGCTGGCGGTGCTCAAGACCCTGGTCGGTCTGCGTGACGGCCGCGGCGAGATCGACGACATCGACAACCTCGGCAACCGCCGGGTGCGTTCGGTGGGCGAGCTGCTGGAGAACCAGTACCGCGTCGGCCTGCTGCGCATGGAGCGGGCGATCAAGGAGCGCATGAGCTCGGTCGACATCGACACGGTCATGCCGCACGACCTGATCAACGCCAAGCCGGCGGCGGCCGCGGTGCGCGAGTTCTTCGGCTCGTCCCAGCTCTCGCAGTTCATGGACCAGACCAACCCGCTGTCGGAGATCACCCACAAGCGCCGCCTCTCGGCGCTGGGCCCGGGCGGCCTGACCCGCGAGCGCGCGGGCTTCGAGGTCCGCGACGTGCACCCGACCCACTACGGCCGGATCTGCCCGATCGAGACGCCCGAAGGTCCGAACATCGGCCTGATCAACTCGCTGGCCACCCACGCGGTGGTGAACAAGTACGGCTTCATCGAGAGCCCGTACCGCCGCATCCGTGACGGCAAGATCACCGAAGAGGTGGTCTACATGTCGGCCATGGAAGAGGCCAAGCACGCCATCGGCCAGGCCAACATCCGCCTCGTCGAGGGCGGCGCGATCGCCGACGACCTCGTCCCCGGCCGGATCAACGGCGAGCCGACCCTGATCCCCCGAGACCAGGTCGACCTGATGGACGTCAGCCCCAAGCAGGTGGTCTCGGTCGCGGCCTCGCTGATCCCGTTCCTCGAGAACGACGACGCCAACCGCGCCCTGATGGGCTCGAACATGCAGAAGCAGGCCGTGCCGCTGATCCAGTCGGACGCGCCGCTGGTCGGCACCGGCATGGAGGCGGTGGTCGCCATCGACTCTGGCGCCGTGGTCGTCGCTCGCCGCACCGGCGTGGTCGAGCAGATCGACGGCACCCGTATCGTCGTGCGTGCGACTGAAGAGACCGACCCCACCAAGCCGGGCGTCGACATCTACCGCCTGCAGAAGTTCCAGCGCTCCAACACCTCGACCTGCATCAACCAGCGTCCGCTGGTGCGGGTCGGCGACCGGATCCGCGCCGGCGACGTCGTCGCCGACGGCCCGTCGACGGAGCTGGGCGAGCTGGCGCTGGGCCGCAACACCCTCGTCGCCTTCATGCCCTGGAACGGCTACAACTTCGAGGACTCGATCCTGATCTCCGAGCGCATCGTGCGCGACGACATCTTCACCTCGATCCACCTCGAGGAGTTCGAGGTCATGGCCCGCGACACCAAGCTGGGCCCGGAAGAGATCACCCGCGACATCCCCAATGTCGGCGAGGAAGCCCTGCGCAACCTCGACGAGGCGGGCATCGTGGCGATCGGCGCCGAAGTCCTGCCGGGCGACATCCTGGTCGGCAAGGTCACGCCGAAGGGCGAGAGCCCGATGACGCCGGAAGAGAAGCTGCTGCGCGCCATCTTCGGCGAGAAGGCCTCGGACGTCCGCGACACCTCGCTGCGCCTGCCGCCCGGCGTCGCCGGCACCGTCGTCGAGGTGCGGGTGTTCAACCGCCACGGCGTCGACAAGGACGAGCGGGCGATGGCCATCGAGCGGGCCGAGATCGACCGCCTGGGCAAGGACCGGGATGACGAGTTCGGCATCCTGAACCGCAACATGACCCAGCGTCTGCGCGAGCTCTTGGTCGGCAAGTCCGCCGTCTCCGGGCCGAAGGGCCTGGGGCGCGGCGAGATCACCGCCGAGAAGCTCGAGGAGATCGCGCCGGGCCTGTGGTGGCAGATCGCGCTCGACGACGAGAAGGCCATGGCCGAGCTGGAGGCGATGCGCCGCCAGTTCGACGAGGCCCGCAAGCGCCTCGACCGCCGGTTCGAGGACAAGGTCGACAAGCTGCAGCGCGGCGACGAGCTGCCGCCCGGCGTGATGAAGATGGTCAAGGTGTTCGTCGCGGTGAAGCGCAAGCTGCAGCCGGGCGACAAGATGGCCGGCCGTCACGGCAACAAGGGGGTCATCTCCAAGATCCTGCCGATCGAGGACATGCCCTACCTGGAGAACGGCCAGCACGTGGACATCGTGCTGAACCCGCTGGGCGTGCCGTCGCGGATGAACGTCGGCCAGATCTTCGAGACCCACCTGGGCTGGGCCTCCGCGGGCCTGGGCGCCCAGGTCGCGGAACTGCTGGAAGCCTGGCAGCACGGCGGCCAGCGCAAGGCGCTGATCGACTACCTCACCGAGACCTACGGGCCGCAGGAGGAGCTGCCGGAGAGCGACGAAGAACTGCTGGAGCTGGCGCGCAATCTGTCGAAGGGCATCCCCTTCGCGACGCCGGTGTTCGACGGCGCCCACATCGCCGACATCGAGAACCTGCTGGAGAAGGCGGGCCTCGACCGCTCCGGCCAGTCGTACCTGTACGACGGCCAAACCGGCGAGCGGTTCAAGCGTCCGGTCACGGTCGGCTACATCTACATGCTGAAGCTGCACCACCTGGTGGACGACAAGATCCACGCCCGCTCGATCGGCCCCTACAGCCTGGTCACCCAGCAGCCGCTGGGCGGCAAGGCGCAGTTCGGCGGCCAGCGCTTC
>NZ_DATELG010000287.1:0-10292 GCF_035276905.1 Phenylobacterium sp.
GCGCCCGCCAAGCCCTGGGCGCCGGACACCGGCGACACGGCCTGGATGCTGACCTCGATGGCGCTCGTGCTGATGATGATGGTCCCGGGCCTGGGGCTGTTCTACGGCGGCATGGTTCGCGGCAAGAACATCATCAGCGTCATGGCCCAGACTTTCGCCATCGCCGGCATCCTGACGGTGCTCTGGATGATCGCGGGCTACAGCCTGGCCTTCACCTCCAACGCCAGCGATGGAATGAACAAGTTCATCGGCGGGACGAGCAATTTCCTGCTCGCCGCGGTGAAACCGGACTCGCATAGCGCGTTGGCCGGCACCATACCTGAATCGGTGTTCATCTGCTTCCAGATGACCTTCGCGATCATCACCCCGGCGCTGATCATCGGCGCCTTCGCCGAGCGCATGAAGTTCTCGGCAGTGCTGCTGTTCATGTCGCTGTGGCTGCTGGCCGTCTATGCGCCGGTCGCCCACTGGGTGTGGGGCGGGGGGTTCCTGGGCGGCCTGGGCGTGCTCGACTTCGCCGGCGGCACCGTGGTGCACATCAACGCCGGTATCTCGGGCCTGGTCTGCTGCCTCGTGCTGGGCAAGCGCAAGGGCTACGGCACGGACAACATGGCGCCCACCAACGTGCTGCTGACGGCGGTCGGCGCGGCGCTGCTGTGGGTCGGCTGGTTCGGCTTCAACGCCGGCTCGGCGCTGGGCGCGGGCACGCTCGCGGGCGCCGCCATGATGAGCACCCAGATCGCCACCGGGGCGGCCCTCGCCACCTGGATGTTCATCGAATGGATCCACCGCAAGAAGCCGACCCTGCTGGGCATGGCCTCGGGCGCGATCGCGGGGCTGGTCGCCATCACGCCGGCCTGCGGTTTCGTCAATCCGACCGGCGCGCTGACCATCGGCCTGGTCGCCGGCGTGGTCTGCTACGGCGGGGCGGTGTTCCTGAAACACGCCTTCGGCTATGACGACAGCCTCGATGTATGGGGCGTGCACGGCATCGGCGGCATCGCCGGGGCCCTGCTGACCGGCGTGCTGGCCGATCCGAGCGTCAACAGCCTGGCCCAGGGCCACAGCATCGTGAAGCAGGCGATCGGCGTCTCGGCGACCCTGCTCTGGGCGGGCCTGGTCAGCCTGGTGATCCTGCTGATCTGCAAGTTCACCACCGGCCTTCGGGTCGCGGAGGAGGCGGAGCTCGAAGGGCTCAACCTGGCCTCGCACGGGGAAACCCTGCATCCCTGATCACCGGAGGGCATCCGGCTGCGGGCGGCGCATCGTGCGCCGCCCGTTTGCGCGCCTGGCCGGCGGCGGCTTCAGGACTGGGAGCGCGCGTAGACGATGATCGACAGGTAGACGGTCTCGCCCTCGCTCAGGCGCTCGGGCCCGTGTGGAGCGCTGGAGTCGAACAAAAGCGCGTCGCCTTCGCGCAGCCGGTAGCTCTGGGCGCCGTGCCGATACTGCACCTCGCCCTTCAGCATGTAGATGAATTCGACCCCGCCGTGCACGAAGCTGGTGTGCGGGGCCGCGTTCTCGCGCAGGGTGATGAGGTAGGGCTCGACGACCACGTCGCCGCGCAGCACATGGCCGAGCAATTCGTAGACGTGGCCCACCTTGGTGCCGCGCCTTTCGATGGTGACGCCCTGGCCGGCGGGCACGTAGGAGCAGTCCTGGCGCTCCTCGAACGAGGCGAACAGCGATGAGAGCGGAACCTGCAGCGCGTTGGAGATCGCCTGCAGCGTGGCGAGCGAGGGGGAGATCCCGCCGTTCTCGATCTTCGACAACATGCCGTTGGAGATGCCCGCGGCGCTGGCCAGGTCGGCGACCGAGAGATCCTGCTGGCGGCGCAGCAGGCGGATCTGATTGCCGAGGGCGCGCTCCAGACTGCGCTCGGGCGCCGCTGGGGCCGATGAGCCCGTGCGGAACGCGTCCTCGACGCGTTCCTGGTCAAGATCGTCCGGCTGGAGGTGTTCGTCCGTGTCCATGCCGCACCGAATATCGCGCCATGGACCTCGCGTCGACGCCGCCCGTTAGCAGTCGAGGGTGGTCTCGCGTTCCCACTGGGTGAGGTGGCGCGCGTAGTCGTTCCACTCGGCGTGTTTCAGCTTCAGGTAAGCCGGCACCACCTCGCCCAACGCGGCCTTCAGCGGTTCGGAGGCGTCGAGCGCGCGCAGCGCGTCGAGCAGGTTGAGCGGCAGCTTCTTCGCATCCGGCACGGTGTGGCCGTCGGTGTACATGTTGATGTCCAGCCTGGGCCCCGGGTCGCGGTTGGAGCGGAGGCCCTCGAGGCCGGCGGCCAGGACGGCGGCCGGCATCAGGTAGGGGTTGGTCGCCCCGTCGGCGAGGCGCAGCTCGAAGCGGTCGCCCTCGGGCACGCGCACCATGTGGGTGCGGTTGTTGCCGGTCCAGGTGACGGAGTTGGGCGACCAGGTCGCGCCCGAGGTGGTGCGGGGCGCGCTGATGCGCTTGTAGCTGTTGACCGTCGGGTTGAGGAAGGCGGCGAGGCCGTCGGCGGAGTGGATCAGGCCGCCGATGAAGTTCAAGCCTACGGGCGACAGGCCGTCCGGACGTTCAGCATCGGCGAAGACGTTCTTGGCCTCTTTCCAGAGCGAGACGTGCATGTGGCAACCGTTGCCGGTCAGGTGCAGGAAAGGCTTCGGCATGAAGGTTGCGCGCAGGCCGTGCTTTTCGGCGATCGACTTGACCATGTACTTGAAGAAGGCGTGGCGGTCGGCCGTGATCAGCGCGTCGTCGTAGAGCCAGTTCATCTCGAACTGGCCGTTCGCGTCCTCGTGGTCGTTCTGGTAGGGGCCCCAACCCAGCGCCTGCATAGCGTCGCAGATCTCGGTGATCACCTCGTAGCGGCGCATCAAGGCCTGCTGGTCGTAGCAGGGCTTGGCCTGGGTGTCGGCCGCGTCGGCGATGGCCGAGCCGTCAGGCTGGATCAGGAAGAACTCGCACTCGACGCCAGTCTTCATCTGGTAGCCGAGTTCGGCGGCGCGGGCGATCTGGGTCTTCAGCACGTTGCGCGGGGCGTGCGCCACGGGCTGTCCGCCCATCCAGAGGTCGGCGGCCAGCCAGCCCACCTCCGGCTTCCAGGGGAGCTGGATGAAGCTTGCCGGGTCGGGTTTTGCGAAGAGGTCCGGATCGGCCGGCGTCATGTCGAGCCAGGTGGCGAAGCCGGCGAAGCCGGCGCCGGCGGACTGCATGCCTTCGATCGCCGAGGCCGGCACCAGCTTGGCCCGCTGATGGCCGAAGAGGTCGGTGTAGGAGATCAGGAAGTATTTGATTCCCCTGTCTTTGGCGACCTGGGCGAGGCTGAGGGTCATCGGCTTGTCCTCCCGGCGGGGCCTTCGGCCGCCGCGCTTAGATTTCTGTGGTGCGGATTAAAAAGCGCCCGATCCCGGGATCCAGCCGGTGCCGGCGAGCGGCACGCGCGCCATGGCTGCGGCCTCGATGGTCAGGGCGACCAGGTCCTCTGGTTCGAGATTGTGCAGGTGGCTCTTGCCGCAGGCCCGGGCGATCGTCTGGGCTTCGAGCGTCATCACCGCGAGATAGTTCGCCAGCCGGCGGCCCGCGGCGACCGGATCGAGCCTGGAAGCAAGCGCGGGGTCCTGGGTGGTGATGCCTGCCGGGTCGCGACCCTCATGCCAGTCATCATAGGCGCCCGCGGTCGTCCCGAGCTTCTCGTACTCCGCCTGGTGCGCCGGATCGTTGTCGCCCAGGGCCACCAGCGCGGCTGTGCCGATGGCCACCGCGTCGGCGCCGAGCGCCAGCGCCTTGGCCACGTCCGCGCCGTTGCGGATCCCGCCGGAGACGATCAGTTGCACCTTGTGATGCAGGCCCAGGTCCTGCAGCGCCTGCACCGCCGGCCGGATCGCCGCCAGGATGGGGATGCCGACATGTTCGATGAACACGTCCTGGGTCGCCGCCGTGCCGCCCTGCATGCCGTCGAGCACGACCACGTCGGCGCCGGACTTCACCGCCAGCGCCACGTCGTAATAGGGCCGGGTGGCGCCGACCTTCACATAGATCGGCTTTTCCCAGTCCGTGATCTCGCGCAGCTCTTCGATCTTGATCTCGAGGTCGTCGGGGCCCGTCCAGTCGGGATGGCGGCAGGCCGAGCGCTGGTCGATGCCCTTCGGAAGGTTGCGAATCTGCGCCACGCGATCGGAGATCTTCTGGCCCAGCAGCATGCCGCCGCCGCCGGGCTTCGCGCCCTGGCCGATGACGATCTCGATGGCGTCGGCCTTGCGCAGGTCGTCCGGGTTCATGCCGTAGCGCGACGGCAGGTACTGGTAGACCAGGGTCTGCGACTGGCCCCGCTCCTCGGGAGTCATGCCGCCGTCGCCGGTGGTGGTCGAGGTCCCCGCCGTGCTCGCGCCGCGGCCGAGCGCCTCCTTGGCATGGCCCGACAGGGCGCCGAAGCTCATGCCGGCGATGGTGATCGGGATCTTCAGGTGAATCGGCTTCTTGGCGTGGCGCGTGCCCAGCCAGACGTCCGTCGCGCACTTCTCCCGATAGCCTTCCAGCGGATAGCGGCTGATCGAGGCGCCGAGGAACAGCAGGTCGTCGAAGTGGGGCAGGGCGCGTTTCGCCCCGCCGCCGCGGATGTCGTAGATGCCGGTCGCCGCCGCGCGGCGGATCTCCGACAGGGTGTGGGGGTCGAAGGTCGCAGACAGCCTGGGAAGGGTCTGGGGGATGTGGCTGGAGTCCATCGGTCAGGCCCTCAGTACGCGGCCGCGTTGTCGACGTGGAAATTGTAGAGCTTGCGGGCGGAGCCGAACCGCCTGAACTCGGAGACCTCGACGCCTTCGACGCCGGCCTCGCGCAGCAGCTGGCCCAGGAGGTCGCGGTGCTCGGCCCGCATCTCCTTCTCGACGCAGTCCGCGCCCAGCGACTTCACCGTCCCGCGGACGAACAGCCGCGCCTCGTAGATGGAATCGCCCAGCGCATCGCCGGCGTCGCCCAGCACCACCAGGTTGCCGGACTGCGCCATGAAGGCGCTCATCGGTCCGATGGAGCCCTTCACCACGATGTCGACGCCCTTCATCGAGATGCCGCAACGCGCGGAGGCGTCGCCGTCGATCACCAGGAGGCCGCCTTGCGCGGTGGCGCCGGCCGATTGACTGGCGTCGCCTCTGACGTGGACGCGGCCGCTCATCATGTTCTCGGCGACGCCAACGCCGGCGTTGCCCTCGACGACCACGGTCGCCAGCTGGTTCATGCCGGCGCAGTAATAGCCCGCGTGGCCGGCGATCTCGACGACGACCGGCGCTTTCAGCCCCACGGCCAGCGCGTGCTCGCCGCCCGGGTTGTCGACGCGCCAGTGGGTCTCGTTGGTCTCCGGCGAGAGCGCGTGCAACGCGGCGTTGAGGTCTCGGCGGCTGGTCCGGGCAAGGTCGACGACCGGCATCAGTGGCGCTCCCAGGCGTAGACGCGGGCGGGCTCGGGCTCGAAGACGCGGGCGCTCTCGATGCCGGGCAGGCCCGCGAGCGCGCGGTACTCGGACCCGAAGGCCACGTACTGGTCGGTCTCGGCCATCACCGCCGGCTTGCAGGCGATCGGATCGCGCAGGACGGCGAAGCCGTTCTCGGTGCCGACCACGAAGGTGAAGAAGCCGTCGAGGTCCTCCAGGCTGCTCTCCAGGGCCTGGGCGAGCGAGGCGCCCTGGCGCATCCGCCAGGTCAGGTAGCCCGCGGCCACTTCGCTGTCGTTGTCGGTGGAGAACTCGATGCCCTGCGGCTCCAGCGTGCGGCGCAGGCTGCGGTGGTTGGAGAGCGAACCGTTGTGCACCAGGCACTGGTCGGCTCCGGTCGAGAAGGGATGGGCGCCGGCGGTCGTCACCGCGCTTTCGGTGGCCATGCGGGTGTGGCCGATCGCATGCGTGCCGGACATCCCGCCCAGGCCGAAGCGGCGGGCGACGTCGGCGGGGAGGCCGACCTCCTTGTAGAGCTCGATGCGTTGGCCGGCGCCGGTGACCGCAAGGTCGGGCCGCTCAGCGGCGAGCCACGCGCGGACGCGGCACTCCTCCAGCGCCGGGATGCTCAGCACCAGATGGGTGTCGCGCAGCACGCCCGCGATCTCCGGACCGAGGGCCTCGGCGACGCCGTCCAGATCGGCGCCGCGGACCGTTAGCTTCCGCTGGTCCGGCAGCCCCTCGCCGTAGATCGCAAAGCCCGCGCTATCGGGGCCCCGGTCGGTCATCACCTCCAGCATGGCCGCGGTCAGCGCGCCCAACTCGGGCTCGAGCGTCGGGTCCTTGAGGAACAGACCCACAATCCCACACATCTTTTTTGAGCCCTCGCTCGTGACTGTCTCGATCCTTGTCGGGCGCCTGAACCGTTACGTCAATCAAAAGGAAGAAAAGTTTCTCGGTAAGAAACGGATGGCCGACGACAGCGCCCGGTCTTGCGGCAGATGCTGCCTCACGCGAAGCAGCACGCGGCGCCGGCCCGCGTCAGGCGGCGCGTGGCAGGCTGCGGCGCCGGCGCGCGGCTTGCACCGTGTTCTGCAGCAGGCAGGCGATGGTCATGGGCCCGACCCCGCCGGGAACGGGCGTCACGGCGCCGGCATGCGCCATCTCCTCAAAGGCGACGTCGCCGACGATCCGGCTCCCGTCCGGCGTCGAGATGCGGTTGATCCCGACGTCGATGATCACCGCGCCGGGCTTGACCCAGTCGCCGCGCACCAGCCCGGGCGAGCCGGCCGCCACCACCAGGATGTCCGCGGTGCGGACGATCTCCGGCAGGTTGCGCGTGGCGATGTGGGTGACGGTCACCGTGCACTCGCGTTCCAGAAGCAGCATGGCGACCGGTTTGCCGACGATGTTGGACTTGCCGATCACCACGGCCTTCATCCCGCGGTAGTTCTCGACGACAGTGTCCAGCAGCATCATGCAGCCGAGCGGGGTGCAGGGGATCAGCCCGCCGGACCCGATAGAGAGCCGCCCCACGTTGACCGGATGGAAGCCGTCGACGTCCTTCAGCGGGTCGATGGCGTCGAGCACCCGATCGGAATCGATGTGCGGCGGCAACGGCAACTGCACCAGGACGCCGTCGACCGCCTCGTCGGCGTTCAGCTGCGCGATGAGCGCGAGCAACTCGTCCTCGGTCGTCGTCGCGGGCAGCCGGTGCTCATAGGAAGCGATGCCGGCGGCCTTGCACTGGCGGACCTTGGATCGGACATAGATCTGGCTCGCCGGGTTCTCGCCGATCAGCACCACGGCGAGCCCAGCGGTGACGCCCGTGGCGCGCAGGCTGGCCGTCTCGGCGGCCACGGCGGCCCTGACCTGTTCGGCCAGGCGCGCGCCGTCGATCAGTCGGGCCATGATCAGTCCCGGAAGACGACGGTTTTCGAGCCGTTCAGCATGGCGCGGCCCTCCACGTGGAAGGCGACCGCGCGGGCCAGCACGCGCCGCTCGATGTCGCGGCCCTTGCGAACCAGGTCGTCCGGCGTGTCGTGATGGCTGATGCGCTCGACGTCCTGCTCGATGATCGGGCCCTCGTCGAGGTCGGCGGTGACATAGTGGGCGGTGGCGCCGATCAGCTTCACGCCGCGGGCGTGGGCCTGGTGGTAGGGGCGCGCACCCTTGAACCCCGGCAGGAAGGAGTGATGGATGTTGATGCAGCGCCCGGAAAGATAGCTCGCCAGGTCGTCGGACAGGATCTGCATGTAGCGGGCCAGCACCACCAGCTCGGCCCCGCTCGCCTCGACGATCGCCTTGATCTCGGCCTCCTGCTGCGGCTTGGTCTCTTTCGTCACTGGCAGGTAGTGGAACGGCAGATCGGCCAGGTCGGCGGCGTTGTAGGTCTCGCGCGGGTGGTTGGAGATCACGCCCACGACGTCCATCGCAAGCTCGCCGATCCGCCGGCGGTAGAGCAAGTCGACCAGGCAGTGGTCGAACTTGGAGGCCATCAGCAGCACCTTGCGGCGCTCGTCTTTCGGGCGGATGCGCCAGTCCATGCCGAACTGCTCGGCGACCGGCCGGAAGCTCTCGACCAGCCTGGCCGCGTCCTCCCGCCGGGGCAGGGTGAAGACGATCCGGGTGAAGAAGCGGCCCGTTTCCTTGTCGTCGAACTGGTGCGCCTCCTCGATGTTGCCGCCGTAGGCGAAGAGTTCGGCGGTGACGCGGGCGACGATGCCCGGCCGGTTCGGACAGCTGAGCGTGAGCAGGAAGGCGGCGTCGGTCATGGGCTTTGGCAGGCGTCTCGATGAATGCGGAAGGGTGTTCAAAGGGCGGCGATCGCCGCATCGAGCCAGCGTCGGAAAGACGCGGCGTAGCTGCGGAAGACGGCGACCTCGTAGGCCGGGGTCTCGTCCAGCTGGCGCAGGACGACCCCGATGTGGGAGATGACGGTGACCGCCGCCGACCTTGGCCCGAAGGCCTGGGGGTGAAGGTCGATGGCCGCGCCGCGCTGGAGCACGGTCCGCGCGCCGGGGCCGGAAAGTTTGTGGATCACATAGCCGCCGCTCTGGTCGACGACCGAGGCCATCGGCCCCAGCGCCTCGAGCAGCCGCGCGGCGTGGGTTTCGAGCCCGCCGGCGGAAAGGGCCAGCCAGGTTCCGGGTCCCGTCGCGATCAGGGCCAGATCGCCCGTGCTGGTCCAGCCGGCGCCTACGGGCGGCGGGACGCCCAGGGCGCGCGCGACCGCCTCGGCGGCCACGCCCTTGCGCGCCATCACCGTCGCCAGGCCGAAGCCGGTCCGTTCTTCGATTTGGATGGCCTCAGGCACGCAGCCGCTCTCCTTGCGGATCGACGAAGACCGGCGAGCAGACCTCCGCCTCGACGTCGCCGCCGCGCACCGGGTCGTGCACGATGACGCGCTCGCCCAGCCGCTCGGCGCCGCGAGTGAGGAGCGCCAGCGCGATCGGATGGCCGAGCGTCGGCGAGAAGGCGGCCGAGGTGACCTGGCCCTGGTCGTTGGCGGCGACGGCCGCCGCGCCCCTGGCCAGCAGGTGCGCCCCCGCCCGTATGCGGTCGCGGCCGCTCACCGGCTTGAGGCCCACCAGGCTCGGCCGTTCGGGATCGGTCAGGCCCGGGCGGGCGGCCATGACCCGGCCGATGAAGTCCTTCTTCTTCGACATCATCTTTCCAAGTCCCAGGTCGGCCGCGGTGGTCTGGCCGTTCAACTCGCCGCCGCCGACGTGGCCCTTTTCGATGCGCATGACGCCCAGGGCCTCAGTCCCATAGGGGCGCACGTCGAATTCGGCGCCGGCGTCGAAGAGGGCGCGGACGAGGGCGTCGCCGAGATGGGCGGGCGCGCTGATCTCGTAGGCGAGCTCGCCGGAGAACGAGAGCCGGTAGAGCCTGGCCGGCGCGCCGCGCCAGACGAACTCGCGACAACCCATGTAGGGGAAGCCCTCGTTGCTTAGGTCTTCGTCCGGGAGCAGCCGTTGCAGCAGCTCGCGCGAGCGCGGGCCGGCCACGGCATAGGTCGCCCACTGTTCGGTCACCGAAGTCGCTTGCACGTCGAGCTCGGGCCACAGCGCCTGCCGGGCGAAGTCGATGTGCTGCATCACCCGCGCGGCGTTCACGGTGGTGGTGGTGACGAAATAGCGATCCTCGGCGAACCGGGAGGTGGTTCCGTCGTCAAGCACGAAGCCGTCCTCGCGCAGCATCACCCCGTAGCGCGCGCGCCCGACCGGCAGGTTCGAGAAGGTGTTGACGTAGAGCCGGTCGAGCAGGACGCCCGCGTCGGCGCCGTGCACCTCGATCTTGCCGAGGGTCGACACGTCGCAGACGCCGGCGCCGCCGCGAACGGCCGCCACCTCGGCGTTCACAATCTCCAGCCAGTCTGTCAGCCCCGGGCGATCGAACCACTGGGCGCGCTTCCATTGGCCGGCGTCGACGAAGGTCGCGCCCATCGCCTCGGCCCAGACGTGGCTGGCGGTGCGCCGCTCCGGGCGGAAGTCCTCGTCGCGGTGATGGCCGGCGAGCGCGCCGATCGCGACCGGCGCGTAGGGCGCTCGCGAAAGGATGGTCCCGGCCTCGGCGATCGACTTGCCCGTCGCCGCGGCCAGCAGGGCGTGGCCGTTCAGCTGGCTGGTCTTGCCCTGGTCGGTCGCCATGCCGAGGGTGGTGTAGCGCTTGAGGTGCTCGACCGAGACAAAGCCCTCGCGGGCGGCCAGGGCCACGTCGTCCTCGGTGACGTCGTGCTGGAAGTCGACGAACGCCTTGGCGCGGCTCTTGGCGACTCGCCAGAGCGGCGTGGCTTCGGCGCTTTCGTCGGCCGCGTGCGGCGCGCGGCCCTCGGCCACCGATTTGAACCCGAGGTCCAGCAGCGCTTCGAGCGCCGCGCGGC
>NZ_DATELG010000288.1:0-5301 GCF_035276905.1 Phenylobacterium sp.
CCATAGGTCTGGACGACTTGCGCCGGGCGCTCCTGCAGGGTGGTGACCAGGGCGCCAAAGCCCAGGCCGAGGGCGGCGAGACCGCCGAGGCCGAACAGCGACAAGGACGGCATGCCCCGGCTGCGCTGCAACGCCGGCTGACTGCGGAAACCGTGCCTGGACATGGCTGGGCTCACCAAGACTATGCCTTGGGAAGCGGCCGCGCTCGCCACCGGTTCCGGCGGGCGCGACGACGGGGCGGCGCCTGCGGCCGCGCTGCAACACCCTCCGGTGTCTCCCGCGGCGGCGAGGAGCGCTCACCTGAGAGACTTGGGGCCGGCGTCCGCCGTAGGGTGTGCGGCGCAGCAAGGAGCCTTGACCATGCCCAGGCGCGTCCTGACGCTCAACGCCGGCTCGTCGTCCATCAAGTTCGCGCTCTACCAGGCCGCGGACGGCGACCGTCCGAGCGGGGCGGCCGCCCTCGTGTGCGGCCAGGTGGAAGGCCTGGGCGCCTCGCCCCGGCTCACCGCCGAGAACGGCGGCGGCGAGACCTTGGCCGAGCGCGCGTTCGCGCCGGCGCAGATGGCCGATCACGGCGCCGCCATGGACGCGATCCTGCAGCTGCTGAACGAGCGGGTGCCCGGCGCGTCCGTCGACGCGGTCGGCCACCGCATCGTCCACGGCGGCCCGCGCTTCGCCGAACCCGTGGTCCTCGACTCCGCCGTCATGGCCGAGCTCGAGGCGCTCTCGCCGCTCGCCCCGCTGCACCAGCCGCACAACCTGGCCGGCGTCCGCGCCGCCCAGCGCGGCTTCCCCGCCGCGGTCCAGGTCGGCTGCTTCGACACCGCCTTCCACCGCCACCACGCCTGGGTCGAGGACACCTACGCCCTGCCCCGGGCGTTCTACGACAAGGGCGTGCGCCGGTACGGCTTCCACGGCCTGTCCTACGAGTACGTCAGCCAGCAGATGGCGCGCGTGGCGCCGGCGGTGGCGGCCGGCCGGATGATCGTCGCCCACCTCGGCAACGGGGCCTCGCTGTGCGCGATCCAGGACGGCCGCAGCGTCGCCTCGACCATGGGCTTCACCGCCCTCGACGGCCTGCCGATGGGCACGCGCTGCGGCCAGCTCGACCCCGGCGTCGTGCTCTATCTGCTGCAGACCGGGCGCATGACGGCGGACGAGTTGCAGGACCTGCTCTATCACGACTGCGGGCTCAAGGGCCTGTCCGGCGTCTCGCAGGACCTGCGCGACCTGGAGGCCTCGGGCGATCCGGCGGCGGGCGCGGCGATCGACTACTTCGTCCACCGCATCCGGCGCGAGATCGGCGCGCTCGCCGCCGCGCTCGGCGGGCTCGACGGCCTGGTGTTCAGCGCCGGCATCGGCGAGCACTCGGTGCGCGTCCGCGCCGCCGTCTGCGCCGGCCTGGAGTGGCTGGGGCTGTCGCTGGCCCCGGACCGCAACGCCGCCGGCGCCGAGCTGATCTCGGCCGAGGGCTCGAAGGTCGCCGTCTTCGTCGTCGGGACGGACGAGGAGCAGATGATCGCCCGGCACACCCTGCGCGTCGCCCAGGCCGCGCCGCGGCCCGAGGCGGCCCGGCAGGACTAAGCCAGCACGCCGTCGACGAACGCCGCCAGGGCTGCGAAGGCCTCGGCCGCTCCCGTCAGCGCCTCTCCGCGCACCACGGCGGTGTGCTCCATGCCGGGCACGACGCAGAGCCTCGCCGGAACGCCCGCCGCTTCCAGCGCCTGGGCGAAACGGCGGGAGTCTTCCACCAGCACCTCGCCTTCGCCGACGCAGACGAAGCTCGGCGGGAAACCGGCGCCGGCGGCGAACAGCGGCGAGGCCAGCGGGTGTTCGGGCGAGGCGCCCTGCAGGTAGAGGCCGGCCGCCTCGGTCGCCGAGAGGCGCGAGAACACCGGGTCGGACCCGGCGTTGATCTCGTAGAAGCGGCTGGCGACGGTCAGGTCCAGCCAGGGCGAGACCAGCACCAGGGCCGCGGGGCGCGGCTGATCCGCCGCCGAGAGCGCGGCCAGCCCCGCCGCCAGGCCGCCGCCCGCGGAGTCGCCCGAGAGGATCAGCGGACGGACCGCGCTCGCCTGCAGCGCCGTGAGCGCCGCGCGCGCGTCGGCGAGGCCGGCGGGGAACGGATGCTCCGGCGCAAGCCGATAGGCCGGGCAGACCACCTCGACCGCGCAGCGCCGGGCCAGGGCCGCGGCGAACGGCCCGATCATCTCCGGACGGCCCTGGCGGAAGCCGCCACCGTGCAGGTGCAGCACCGTCGCCCGCGGCGCGCCCGGCGCGGCGAAGCGCAGGGCCCGGACGCCGCCCAGACTGACCGTCTGCGGCGGCGGGTCGACAGCCCACGACCCCGCGGCGATCGCCTCGGCCATGCCCTGCCGCCGCTGGACGAGCTCCTCCGGCGGCGCACGGCCCCCGCGCTCCGGCGGCAGCTGAAGCGGCATGGTCATGTCGGATCCGGGCCGATCCATCCCTCAGCACTCCGGTGTTGGTTTGCCGACAGTAGGGACCAGGCTTTCCCGCCAGCAATCGGGAAACCGGCAGCGCGGCCAAATACTTATTTATGGAAATCGAAGATCGGCGAACGGGCCTGCGGGACTTCGCCCTCGGCGGCGTCATCCGGTCATGGACACTGCCCTTCGCCCCGTGACGCCCGCCAACGCCAACGAGCCGCCGGAGCCGCAAGCCGCCTGGCGGGAGCATTGCCTGCAGATGGCCTACTCGACCGAGGCCCTGGCCCATTGGTGCGACGAGGCCGAGATGATGAACGCCTACCTGGAGCTCGCGGCGAAGTGGAAGGCGAAGGCCGACCGGCCGCAGCCGTCTCTCAGCGCGTAGGACAGCCCCGGCTGCTGGCGCGCCGCGGGCCGTCAAGGCTATGCTCGGCGCGTCACCGGGGAGCCTCGCCATGCCCGAGCCGATCGCCGCCTACTGGGTCCTGCTGATCGGGGCCCTTATGCCCTACCCGCTGGTCGCCATGGCCAAGGCGGGGCCCGCCTATGACAACACCGATCCGCGCAATCCCGCGGCCCTGACCTCCACGTTCCGGCGCAACGCCTTCGGGGCGCACGCCAACTGCCTGGAGGCCCTGCCGCTGTTCGCCGCCGCGGTGCTGCTGGCGGGCTTGCGCCACGCGCCGGCGCAGCTGGTGGACACGCTGGCCTTCGTCTGGCTGGGCTGCCGGCTCGGCTACGTCGCCTGCTACCTGCGCGGCCTGGGCTCGCTGCGCAGCCTGATCTGGGCCGCAGCGACGGCGGCCAGCATCGCCATCTTCGTGACCGCGGCGACGGCGCGCTGAGCCAAGCTGAACGGTTCCTGAAGACCGCCTTCAGGCAGGCGCCAGCGGCGCCGTGCGATTTCCCTCGGCGGAGACGTCCCGGCAGGTGCGGCGTCCGAGTTTGGGGATAGTACGAAGATGAACACGCGCAAACTGATCACGGGGATCGTCCTGGCCGCCACCGCCATCTCGGCCTTTCCGGTCGCCGCCGAGGCGCACGACGGCTACTACCACCACCGCCACTACCGGCACGGCTACTACGAGGCCGACTACCGTCGCAGCTGCCGCACCAGCGGCACCACCGGCATGATCGTCGGCGGCGCGGCCGGCGCGCTCCTGGGCCGGCAGCTCGACGGCGGACGCGACCGCACCACGGGGACGATCCTCGGCGCCGGCGCCGGCGCCCTGCTGGGCCGCGAGGTCGGCAAGCGGTCGCACTGCTAAGGAGCGCAGGAGAGCCGCGGGGCTGGGGGGCCCGGGTCGCTCGCGGCGCCGCCGAAAACAAATCGCGGTTGATCCTGCCGCAGGATTTCCAGAACATGGCCAAGGCGCAGCAGGGTCCCGCGAATTGCCAGGATCGCGCCAACGCCCGGAGCAGGAAAGCCTGAGGACCCGAAGACTTATGCCCACCGTTCCGCTGCAGATCCCGCGTCTGGAGATGGCCATGACCGAAGGCGGCCTCGCCGAATGGCTCGTCGCGGACGGCGCCCAGGTCAACGAAGGCGATCCGATCTACGTCCTGGAGACCTCCAAGGCCTCGCAGGAGGTCGTGGCGCCCGCCTCGGGCGTGCTGCGCCACAAGGCGGCCGCCGGCGGGATCTATCCGGTCGGGACCGACATCGGCGAGATCGAGTAGGCGGGTTAGGCGGGCCTTGCGGCGGCGGCGCTTGCCTCGGCGAGCCGGGCCTCGACGAACTCCCAGAGGGCGGCGACCTCCCTGGCGGCGGCCTTGTCGGTCATCTCTTCCACGGAGCGGCCACGTTCCAGCGCCACCTGATAGATGGTCCGCGCCCGCACGATGGCCGGGGCCACCGGCGCCTGCATGTACTCGAGCGCCCGCAGCGCCCGGCGCACCACCGGCGCCTCGGCGCCCTCGCGCGCCACCGGCGCCTGGTTGACCACCACGGTCGAGGGCTTGCCCAGCCGGCGGACGATCGAGAGCGTGCGCGCCAGGCCAGCGATGTCCAGCAGGGTCGGGCGTACGACCATGACCACGAGGTCCGCCAGCACGATCGCCTCGCCGAGGTCCTCGACCGCTCCGGCGGCGGTGTCGATGACCAGCAGGTCCTTCTGCAGCCCGCCGGCCGCGAACTGCGCCGCCAGCAGCTTGGCGCCGGTCGTCTTCACGCAGTCGGGCCCGGGCTCGCTGCGCGCGTCTAGGAGGTCGTGGGCCGAATGCTGCGGATCGACGTCGGCGACCAGGACGGGCGCGCCGCGCAGGTGCGCCGCCAGCGCCAGATGGGTCGCCACCGTCGTCTTGCCCGAGCCCCCCTTGAGGGCGACCACCGCCACCGTCCGCAACGCCGCCTCGCCTGACGTGTTCAGAGGCGCCTACTATGAGGCGCAGCTCGGTTTCGAGCAAACGAGCGGAATGTCTGGAGAAAGAGCCCCGGTGAGCCGTATGTCGCTCGAGAGAGCGCCAGAGGTGCTTCTGCGGTTGCTCTATGGCCCTTCCGGGCGGCTCCCGCCGCAGGGCCTCTCGCGGTGACGAGCGAGGCCCGGCTCGCGAAAGAGAACGCGGCCCGGGATGCTCTGTTCCCGGCACGGGCTGCGCCGTGGCGGATCTGAAGCGCAGATGCTCCCCCGCATGCGGGGGAGCTGTCAGCGAAGCTGACCGGGTTCTGGAAGCTCAGGACGCCAGGTACTGGCCCCCGTTGATCGTCAGCGTGGCGCCGGTGACATAGCCGGCGCGCTCGCCGGCCAGGAAGGAAACCACGTCGGCGATCTCCTCGCCCTGGCCCAGCCGCCCGACCGGGATCGAGGCGATGATCCCCTCCAGCACCTTCTCCGGCACCGCCTGCACCATC
>NZ_DATELG010000289.1:0-2986 GCF_035276905.1 Phenylobacterium sp.
GATGGTGCAGGCGGTGCCGGAGAAGGTGCTGGAGGGGATCATCGCCTCGATCCCGGTCGGGCGGCTGGGCCAGGGCGAGGAGATCGCCGACGTGGTTTCCTTCCTGGCCGGCGAGCGCGCCGGCTATGTCACCGGCGCCACCTTGACCATAAACGGGGGTCAGTTCATGGCCGGGTGAGGGAGGCTCGTTCGCGAAGCTCGACCGGGTTCGGCACGGGCTCGTGCGGACTTCGGACTCGGGACGCTTGGTGTCCAAAAAGCGCCCTAGTCGAACGGCATTTCACTGGGAGCTATGACAGCCGACGCACGCGCGAATTGCAGGGCCATGTTCGCAGCGGCGGCGCTCATCGCCTTGGCGTGGGCCCCGGCCGCGTGGGCGGCGCCCGAGAGCCTGCGCCAGGGCCTGTTCGGCCACGAGGGCTTCGAGGCCCGCGAGTTCGGGGCCCCGCCCGTCGCCCGCTACATCTCGCAGGACGGCGACGGCTTCGTGGTCGACCGCAGCCAGGGCCGGCTGCTGCTGAAGTTCGACAACAGTCCGGAGGTCTGGGCCCTGCAGGCCCAGCCCGCGCCGCGCGGCGACGTAATCTACAAGAACGACCTCGGCATGCCGGTGCTGCGGGCCACACGGCTGGGCGGCGTCACCCTGTTTACCGAGGGGCGGCCGGGCGGCTCGGCCGCCGCGCTGGCCGGCAACGGGACGTCGCTGCGGCTCTCGCCCCTCGGGCCCCAGGACCTGCTGGAGCGGCTGGCCCAGGCCAGCGCCCGGGCCAGCCGCGCCTCGCATCGGCTGATCACCTTCAGCGCCGACGCAAGCCCCGCCTCATCGGCGCTGATCGCCGACGCCGCCACCGTCGTCTGCGAGGCCGTCTTGCGGATGACCCGCAGCGCCGACGGCCGCGCACTGCTCGCCCGCGTCAAGCAGGTGCGCCTGGCCGAGGGCCGCAAGGCCAGCGTCCAGCTGATCAAGGGGGCGCTGCAAATCACCGTCGTTCCCAGCCAGGGCCTCGCCGGCCGGCCGTCGTCGGAGCGGATCGTCGTGGCGGCCGAGAACAGCCGGTAGGCTTGGCCGCGTTTCAGTCGCCAGATCAGCCCTTGAAGCCGTCCTTCGCCGCGCGCACGGCGGCGAAGGCCTCGTAGGCCGGCTCGCGCGGGGCGCCGACGCGCTCGGCGAGCAGCGGCGCGCGCAGGAACGGATTGGTCGCCTTCTCCAGGCCGATGGTGGTGGGCACGGTGGGCTCGCCGCGCTCACGGGCGGCGAACACCTCGGCGGCGCGGGCCTTGACCGCCGGGTCGTCGTCGACCGAAAGCGCGAAGCGGGCGTTGGCGGCGGTGTATTCGTGGGCGCAGTAGACGCGGGTCTCGTCCGGCAGGCCGGCCAGGCGTTGCAGGCTCGCCCACATCTGGTCGGGCGCGCCCTCGAACAGCCGCCCGCAGCCGAGCGCGAACAGGGTGTCGCCGACGAAGGCGATCCGATCGGCGGCGTCGTAGTAGGCGATGTGGCCCAGCGTGTGGCCGCCGGTCTCGATCACCTCGAAGCGGGTCTCGCCGAGCATCACCTGGTCGCCGCCGCCAACGTCGCGGTCGAGGGCGGCGATGCGGGTCACCTCGGCGGGGCCGACCGCCTGGGCGCCGGTCGCGGCCTGCAGCTCGGCGTTCCCACCGGCGTGGTCGGGGTGCCAGTGGGTGTTGAGGATGAGGGCCAGCTTCCAGTCCAGCCGGCCGAGCTCGCGCAGGATCGCGCCGGCGTCCGGGGTGTCGATGCAGGCCGCCAGGCCGCTCGCTGCGTCGCGAACGAGGAATCCGTAGTTGTCCTGCAGGCAGGGAAACTGGTGGACGGTAAGCGGCATCCCTAAGTTTCTCCCCTAAGTTCTGGCTTCGGGGCCGGGCAGGCCCGGGGCGACAGCGTCATGCCGAGCATTTAGGTTGGCGCGCCGCCCGGGTCGAGCCCTGTCCCGTCCGATGGAGCCTAAATCAACCGCGAGCCTGAATGCGCAGGGACGTCCTTCAACTTCGGCAGTTCTACGCTTCCGACCTCGGCCGCGCCGCCCGGGCCATGGTGACGCGCAAGGTCACCGAGGCCTGGGGCGACGCGCACGGCCAGGACGTGCTGGGGCTCGGCTACGCCACGCCCTACCTCGCCGGCCTGCAGCCGCGGGCGCGCCGGGTGGTCGCGGCCATGCCCGCCCAGCAGGGCGTAGAGGTCTGGCCGGGCGGGCAGAAGAACCTGGCGGCGCTGGTCGCCGAGGACGCCCTGCCGTTCGCCAACGCCTTCTTCGACCGGGTCCTCGCCGTGCACGCCATCGAGGAGGCGCCCGATCCGGTGGGCCTGCTGCGCGAAGTCTGGCGGGTGCTCTCGCCGTCCGGGCGGGTCATCGTGGTGGTCGCCTCGCGCAACGGGCCCTGGGCCAACGTCGAGAAGACCCCCTTCGGCCACGGCCGCCCCTACACCCGCGGCCAGCTCGCCGAGCTGCTGCGGGAGGCCGAGCTCGAGCCCTCGGGCTGGACCCGCGCGCTCTACCTGCCGCCGATCGCCGCGCTCGCCCGCTGGGCCGAGGGCTTCGAGCAGGTGGGCTCGCGGATCTCGCCGGGGATCTCGGGCCTGGTGCTGATGGAGGCGGTCAAGCAGACCTTCGCGGTCAAGCCGCGACCCGTGCGCGTGCGCCGGCTGGCCGTGCGTCCGGTGCTGGCGCCGGCGCCCGGCGCGGCCCCGGTTTCCCGTGACCTTGGCTCGCGCGGGAACGCCGCCGCGCTTGGAGACGCCGCCAGAAAGCCCTAGCTTGTCAGTTGAACGTGCAAGTCGGAGCGCGCCATGAAGATGATCGTTGCGGTGATCAAGCCCAGCAAGCTCGACGCGGTGCTGGACGCCGTGACCGAAGCCGGCGCCTCGGGCCTGACCGTCACCGAGGTGCGCGGCTATGGCCGCCAGCGCGGCAAGACCGAGGTCTATCGCGGCGCCGAGTACGAGGTGAAGCTCTTGCCGAAGGTC
>NZ_DATELG010000290.1:0-4556 GCF_035276905.1 Phenylobacterium sp.
GGCCACCCCGGTCTCGCGCCCGACGCCCTCCGAGCCCCGCCGCATGACCGAGCGCCTGCAACGCGCCTACGGCGGCGGCGCGGCGAAGGCCGCGGCGCTGAAGTCGGACTGGGAGGAGTTCTAGAAGCCCGGAAGCTCCGCCTCAGGCGGAGGATCTGTCTCTCCAGCGCGCGCTCGATTCCGTCGGGCGCGCGTTTTGTTTAACGGGCCTGCGTGCAAACGTCGCACACCTGGCCTAGGTTCGCGCCGACCCGCACTGGGACCTAAGGAGACGCGTCATGGCGCTGCAACTGGGCGATATCGCACCCGATTTCACGCAGGATTCCACCGAGGGATCGCTGAACTTCTACACGTGGGCCGGCGACAGCTGGGTCGTGCTGTTCTCCCACCCCAAGGACTTCACCCCGGTCTGCACGACCGAGCTGGGCCTGGTCTCCAAGCTCAAGCCGGAGTTCGAGAAGCGCGGCGTCAAGGTGATCGGCCTCTCGGTCGACCCGGCCGACAGCCACCAGGGCTGGGCCAAGGACATCGAGGAGACGCAGGGCGCGGCCCTGAACTTCCCGCTGATCGCCGACCACGACCGCAAGGTCTCCGACCTCTATGGGATGATCCACCCGAACGCTTCCGACACGCTGACGGTGCGTTCTGTCTTCGTGCTCGACCCGCAGAAGAAGGTGCGTCTGACGCTGACCTATCCGGCGTCCACCGGCCGCAACTTCGACGAGCTGCTGCGCGTGATCGACAGCCTGCAGCTCACCGACAAGCACAAGGTGGCGACGCCGGGCAACTGGAAGCACGGCGAGGACGTGATCATCGTCACCTCGGTCACCAACGAGCAGGCCAAGGAACTCTTCCCGGCCGGCTGGGTCGAGCACAAGCCGTACCTGCGCACCGTCAAGCAGCCGGGCTGAGGACCCGCGCGCCGTCGGTCAGGAGCTGGCCTTCGCCGGTTCCGGGCCGACCGTGATGGTGAAGCCGGCGGGGGCCATCCCGACCAGCCGCCAGCCCGCCTTGGCCTTGGCGAAGGTGAGCAGGCAGGCCTCCTGCGGCGTCTGGTCGTGCAGGCAGACGCGGTCCTTGCCGTCGGGCTTGAGCAGGGCCGCGGCCTGCTCGCGCGTCGGCGGGGCGGCGAGCGGCGCGCCCGAAGTTCCCGCGACGAGGCGGAAGGCGTGCGGGGTGATCATCCGGTCCAGCGCCGCGTCCGAAGCGCCGCCCTCTACCGCCAGCGAATTGGCCTGGGCCACGCGCAGCAGCTGCTGACGCAGGTCGGCGCGCACCGCAGCGCGATCGACGACCTTCTCGAAGCTCTGGGCGTCCTCGGACCAGGCCGATGCGAGCAGGGCCTGGGCGGCGGCGGTCTCGCCGCGCTCGGCCGGCTTGCGCGCGCAGCCCTGCGTCGCCAACACCAAGGCGGCGAGCGCCGCGACCGTGACCATACGAACCATCGGCGGGACCATGGCGAGGCCGACGACTCGTCGCAAGCTGAGCCGTAGCGGTACATTGCCTCGGTCCCCGCGGCGGGGCTATTCGTCCCCAGATTTCTCAACGGTCGAGTACAGAAAGGACGCGATGTCGCGCGGCTATGATCCCGGAAGGCCGTTGTTCTCGCTGCACGTGCCCAAGACCGCCGGAACCAGCTTCCGCAACGACCTGGAGGCCTGGTTCGGCCGCGAGCAGATGGCCCTCCACTACCGCGGCGACCAGGGCGAGGCGCCGCCGAAGGCGAAGCTTCGGCCCGGCCTTTGCGTCCACGGCCATTTCAACCGCCTGCGCGGCATCGGCGTGCGCCAGTACTATCCCGAGGCCGACCAGTTCATCGTCTTCCTGCGCGAGCCCTTCGACCGCTTCGTCTCGACCTGGCGCTATCTGCATTTCCAGGTCCGCAGCGGCGTCCGCGTGCCGGACTTCGTCGACCGTCCGGACCTTTCGACCTGGCTCGACCGGCGAATCGCGGCGACGCCCGACGTGCGCGAGGATCCGTTCTCCTTCCTGGCCCAGCTGGCCGATCCGGCCGACCCCGCCGACCCGGCGGCCGTCTTCGGGCCGCAGTACCTGGCGGTCGGGGTGACCGAGCGTTACGCCGAGTCCGTCGAGCTGCTCGCCGCCGTCCTGGGACGCGTGGCGCCGGCCGAGGTCACCCGCCTCAACCGGGCCGACGACAATCATCGCGTCGGCGATCCGCAGGCCGACCACGAAGGCCTGCGCGAGGTCTACGCTCGCGCCTTTCCCCTCGAATATGCGGTCTATGACGCCGCGGCGGCGCGTCTCGAGGCCGGCCGCCGCGCCCTGCGGCTCTGAAGTCCGCCGGGACGATTGCGCCCCAACGTCGCATCCGCATAGTGGCCGGCAAAGAGTGGAGACGTTCATGAGCGACGAGCTTTTCCCGGTCCCGGCGGAGTGGGCGGAACGGGCGCTGATCAAGCCGCAGGACTACGAGGCGGCGGTGCGCCGCGTAGAGACCGACCCCGACGGCTACTGGAGCGAGATCGGCCGGCGGCTGACCTGGAGCAAGCCGTTCACCCAGGTGAAGGACGTCTCCTTCGACCGCGAGGACTTCCGCATCCGCTGGTTCGCCGACGGCGAGCTGAACGTCTCCGTCAACTGCATCGACCGCCACCTGCCCGAGCGCAAGGACGACGTCGCCTTCATCTGGGAGAGCGACGACCCGCAGGTCACCAACACGGTCACCTACGGCCGGCTGCACGCCGAAGTCTGCCGGATGGCCAATGTGCTGAAGGCCAAGGGCGTCAGAAAGGGCGACCGGGTCACCATCTACCTGCCGATGATCCCCCAGGCCGCCTTCGCCATGCTGGCCTGCGCGCGGATCGGGGCGATCCATTCGGTGGTGTTCGGCGGCTTCTCGCCCGAAAGCATCGCCGGCCGCATCCTCGACTGCGACTCCAAGGTGGTGATCACCGCCGACGAGGGCCTGCGCGGCGGCAAGACCGTGCCGCTGAAGCGCAACGTCGACGAGGCGCTGAAGGAGTGCCCGGGCGTGACCAGCGTCATCGTCGTGCGCCGCACCCGAGCGGACGTGCCGATGACCGCCGGCCGCGACGAGTTCTATTCGGACCTCAAGACCACGGTCGCCGACGCGTGCGAGCCGGAGCCGATGAATGCGGAGGACCCGCTGTTCATCCTCTATACCTCGGGCTCGACCGGCAAGCCCAAGGGCGTGCTGCACACCACCGGCGGCTATCTGGCCTGGGCCAGCTACACCCATCAGGCGGTGTTCGACTATCGCCCGGGCGAAATCTTCTGGTGCACCGCCGACATCGGCTGGGTCACCGGCCATTCCTACGTGGTCTACGGGCCGCTCGCCAACGGCGCCACCAGCCTGATCTTCGAAGGCGTGCCCAACTACCCGACCCCGTCGCGCTTCTGGGAGGTGGTCGACAAGCACAAGGTCGAGATCTTCTACACCGCCCCCACCGCCATCCGCGCGCTGGAGCGCGAGGGCGAGGAGCCGGTGAAGCGCACCTCGCGCCAGTCGCTGCGGCTGCTGGGCTCGGTCGGCGAGCCGATCAATCCGGAGGCCTGGCTCTGGTATCACCGCGTGGTCGGCGAGGAGCGCTGCCCGATCGTTGACACCTGGTGGCAGACCGAAACCGGGGCGGCGCTGATGAGCCCGCTGCCGGGCGCCACGGCGCTGAAGCCGGGCTCCTGCACCCGGCCGCTGCCCGGCGTGAAGCCGCAGCTGGTCGACGGCGAGGGCAAGGTGCTGGAGGGCGCCGTCAGCGGCGCCCTCTGCATCACCGACAGCTGGCCGGGGCAGATGCGCTCGGTCTACGGCGACCACGAGCGCTTCATCAGCACCTACTTCTCGACCTATCCCGGCAAATACTTCACCGGCGACGGCGCGCGCCGCGACGAGGACGGCTACTACTGGATCACCGGCCGCGTCGACGACGTGATCAACGTGTCCGGCCACCGGCTGGGCACCGCCGAGATCGAGGCCGCGCTGGCCGCCCACGAGGCGGTGACCGAGGCTGCGGTGGTCGGCTATCCGCACGACATCAAGGGGCAGGGCATCTACTGCTATGTCACGTTGAAGGCCGACGTCACCCCGACCGACATCCTGCAGGCCGAGCTGAAGGGCTGGGTGCGCCGCGAGATCGGCCCCTTCGCCGCCCCCGACGTGGTGCAGTTCGCGCCAGGCCTGCCGAAGACCCGCTCCGGCAAGATCATGCGCCGCATCCTGCGCAAGATCGCCGAAAACGATCTGTCGAACCTGGGCGACACCTCCACCCTGGCCGATCCCTCGGTGGTCGACGACCTGGTGCAGAACCGGCCGCCGGTCTGAGCCCGGGTCGATGTCCGTCGAGCTTCCCGCGGCCCTGCGCGCGGCCGTCGCGCGGGAGCTCGAGGGCGTCTCGCGCAAGCGGCTCGCCGAACGCACGGCCCGCACGACCGCCGCCTACCGGTCGGGCCAGGGCTCGGCCGGGGTGATCCGCGACGGCGACGACGCGCTGGCCTATGCGCTGGCGCGCCTGCCGGCGACCTACGCCGCCTGCGCCCGGGCGTTCGAGCAGGCCCTGGACCGCGCGCCCGGCTTC
>NZ_DATELG010000291.1:0-7039 GCF_035276905.1 Phenylobacterium sp.
GCATCCGCAAAGGCGCTGCGCTATCTCCACCGCCTCGCGAGGGGGAGCCCCTCTGCGCCGTTCCTGCTGGGGAATGGTGTAATGGTAACACTGCGGTTTTTGGTACCGTCATTCTAGGTTCGAGTCCTAGTTCCCCAGCCAAGCTCTCCAAAGCTCATAAAAATCAAGCCCGTTAAGGCAGGAGATCATCGGGCGAATCCCTGGAAGGACGCGCCCGTTCTGAACTCACGATCCGGTCGAGATCGCGCGGGGCTTTATGGCGCTCTGTAACCGGCCAATGACATTCGTCGCGGTCGGGCGTGAGCCCCTGGTTCGACTGAGGCGACGTTGCGGTAATGCAACGGTCGCTGGAACCTCAGGACCTGCTGCGGAGCGCGCCCAGGATGTCTTCCAGCAGCGCCTCGGTGCGGGTGGGAGCCGGCGGGGCGGACGGGGCCTTGGCTTCCTCGCGGCGCAGCTGGTTGATCGCCTTGACCAGAATGAAGACCACCAGCGCGATGACGCCGAACTGGATCACGGTATTGATGAAGGCGCCGTACTGGATGGCGACCTCGGCCTTCTTGGCGAGCGGATCGGCGGCCTTGAGCACGATCTTCATCTGCGAGAAGTCGATGCCGCCGGTGACCAGGCCGATGGGCGGCATGACGACCTGATCGACCAGGCTCGAGACGATCTTGCCGAAGGCGCCGCCGATGATGACGCCGACCGCCAGGTCCACGACGTTGCCCCGGGCGATGAACTCCTTGAATTCGCTGACGAACGACATGAGGGTTTTCTCCCGACTGCAGGGGCTGGGGATCCGGCCCGTCCGCGGCGGACCTCCACCGTCCGCACCCTGCTCCTGCGAATCGGTGTTAGGCCAGCGCAAAGCGCAGCTTTCGCGATTGCGCTTCCAACGCCCGAAGGCAGCGGTTCAGGTGACGAGGCGTCGGCCAGAATTGGTTGGGGCTCGCTGATGCGGGCGAGTGGGTCCCCTTCACGGCAATACTTAACGCACCGCGCGCGCCGATCCGCGAGCGCCGTTATGTCCGCGGCGGGCGGACGCGCGCGATGACGGTTTGTCGCTGCGACGATGGCGCCACGTCGACTGGGCTCAGACCGTGGCGGTCATCTTGAAGATGCCCTGGGCGTTGGCGCTGTCGAAGGCCAGGTCCAGCGTCACGCCGTCCTGCGGCTGGTCGAGCAGCTCGCGGGTGATGAACTCGTAGAAGGAGCCGGGAACCAGGCGGTGCACGGTGCGGGCGCCGTCATGGAACTCCCGTTCGACGGGATCGGCCTTGAAGGCGGTCTGGCGCACGCGACCGCTGGCGGAGCGCTCGACCGCGGGCTTTATCGGCCGCCCGAGCCGGCGCTGGGCCTCGGAGAGGGAGTCGACGTCGGCCACCCGGTCTGTGGCGTGATTGAAGGCGAACCCTTCGGTGGCGATCCAGGCGGCCTCGGGAGACTCGGCGAGAAGCGCCTGGTAGGCGAGCAGGGACGGGACGTCGTGCCAGCGGCCGAAGGCGGCGACCAGGGTCGGCAGCGCCTTGCGCGCCAGCTCCAGCTCGCAGGCGCCCTCGTGCGCCAGCTGATCCAGCGCGGCGACCGCGGTCTCGTCGAGCGGATCGCGGGTCGAGCCGAAGACGTGTTCGGCCACCGCCTGGAAGGCCGGGGAGAAGCGTTCGACGTGCAGCTCGCTGACGAAGAACTGTGGCACGTCCTGCGGCAGGTCGCGGTGGCGATAGCCGCGTCCGGTCATCATCAGCCGCTCCAGCGGATAGATGCCTGCGACCTCGTAGCCCAGCGGCCCCAGGATGCGGGCGAAGGCCAGATGTCCTGCGGGCAAGGCGCCGGTCGGCCCCGAGGGCAAGGTGACGGTGCGTATCGCCCCGTGGTCGAGCAAGATCTTGCCGCCGTCGGCGCGGACCGCATCGACGTAGGCCGCGCCGGTGGGGGCGCGCTCCAGAAGGCCGTGGAACAGGGCGGCGTTGAGCGCCATGGCGCAGGCCGCGCGCGAGACGGTCGGCCCGTCGTTGTCGCGCAGGGCCTCGGGCAGGACGAGGGTGTCCAGGGCCTCGCGGGCGGCGGCGGCGCCTAGGGCGCAGCAAACAAGGGATTCGAGCTGGCGGAAGCCTTCGTCGGACACGGCGGCCCTCCCTAATGATCAGTCAGAGGTCGAAGCGAACGCCCTGAGCCAGCGGCAGGGTGCGGCCGTAGTTCAGGGTGTTCGTGGCTCGCCTCATATAGGCCTTCCAACTGTCGGAACCGGCCTCGCGGCCACCGCCGGTCTCCTTTTCGCCGCCGAAGGCGCCCCCGATCTCGGCGCCGGACGGGCCGATGTTGACGTTGGCGATGCCGCAGTCCGACCCGCGCGTGGAGATGAAGAGCTCGGCCTCGCGCATGTCGTTGGTGAAGATAGACGACGAAAGGCCCTGGGCCACGTCATTCTGCAGTCCGATGGCCTCGTCCAGCTCGCGGTACGGCATGACGTAGAGGATCGGCGCGAAGGTCTCGCGCCGGACCACCTCGGCCTGGACGGGGATCTCGACGAGGGCGGGGCGGACGTAATAGGCGCCGGGCGCGCTCTCGACCCGTTCGCCGCCCGTGACGCGGCCGCCGGCCTCGCGGGCGTCGGCCAGCGCCCGCTGCATGGCCTCGAAGGCGGCCCCGTCGATCAGCGGCCCCACCAGGGTCTCCGCGCGGCGGGGATCGTCCACGGGGACGGAGGTGTAGGCCGCCTTCAGGCGCCCGACGAACGCCTCGTAGCAACTTTCGTGCACGAACAGGCGGCGCAGGCTGGTGCAGCGCTGGCCCGCGGTGCCCATGGCTGCGAAGGCCGCGCCGCGCAGGGCGAGGTTGAGATCTGCGGAGGGCGCGACAATGGCGCCGTTATTGCCGCCGAGCTCCAGCAGGGCGCGGGCGAACCGCTGGGCGAGCCTCGGCCCCACCGCGCGGCCCATGGCGGTCGAGCCCGTGGCGGAGACCAACGGAACCTTCGGATGGTCGACGAGCGCCTCGCCGACCTCGCGGCCGCCGATGACGACGGCGGACAGGCCCTCCGGCGCGCCGGGGAAACGGGCGCAGGCGCGCTCGAACAGGGCCTGGACGGCGAGGGCGGCGAGCGGGGTCTTTTCGGACGGCTTCCAGACGCAGGCGTCGCCGCAGACGAGGGCGAGGGCCGCGTTCCAGGACCAGACCGCGACGGGGAAGTTGAAGGCCGAGATGATCCCGACGACGCCGAGCGGATGCCATGTCTCCATCATCCGGTGGTCCGGCCGCTCGGTGGCGAGCGTCAAGCCGCACAGCTGGCGCGAGAGGCCTACCGCGTAGTCGCAGATGTCGATCATCTCCTGCACCTCGCCCTCGGCCTCGGAGACGATCTTGCCCGCCTCCAGGGTGACGAGGGCGGCCAGGTCGGGCTTGGCGGCGCGCAGTTCCTCGCCAAACAGGCGCACCAGCTCGCCGCGGCGGGGGGCGGGAACGTCGCGCCAGGCGAGGAAGGCGCGGTGGGCGCGCTCGACGGCGGCGGCGACTGCGGCCGACGAGGCGTCGTGAACGTGGGCGATGGTCTCGCCGGTGATCGGCGAGCGCACCGGGCGCGAGCCGCCTGTGTGAAGCGCGGGCGCGACGCCCAGCCGGGCGAGCAGGTCGGCGGCTGGGCCGGCGGCGGTGGGCGTCTCGATTCGGGCGTGGGGCATGGTCGCAGGCTTGGAAGCTGATCAGGCGGCGGCGCGAGATGCGGCGGCCGGAGGGGTCGCCGCGGCCGGAGCATAGACCGTTCCGAACCGGTTCTGCAGAAAAGCCGGCAGGGGGATCTGCTCCTGGCGCACGAAGCCGCGTTGCGGGAGGACGCCCTCGGCCAAGAGGTCCAGCACGGCGCAGATGGCCGAGGCGGTGGTGATCTGGATGGCGCTGCGCAGCTGCCCCTGCAGAGGGCCAGCGTAGATCTTCTGGGCGTAGGTTTCCTGGACCAGGCGGCCGGCGCGTTCGCCGCTGACGCTGGCGTAGACGACGACCACGTCCTGCAAGGTGGCCGGCAGGGCGTTCTCCAGGATGTCCTTGAGCACGTCCCGGCGCTCGCGCAGGCGAAGGTCGTTGAGCAGGGCCTTCATGATGGCGGCGTGGCCGGGATAGCGGATGGTCCGGTAGCTGAGGTTGCGCACCCGCCCGGCCAGGGTCTCGCAGAGGGTCCCAAGCCCGCCCGACGTATTGAAGGCCTCGTAGACGACGCCGTCGAGGGCGAACTGCTCGAGATCTTCCAGCGGCTGGGTCTGGCGCAGCACGCCGTCCACGATGGCTTCGCAGGGCTCGCAGTACTCGTTGATCAGGCCGTCGGTGCTCCAGGTGAGGTTGTAGTTGAGCGCGTTGGAGGGGAATTGAGGCAGGGCGCCGACGCCCATCTTCACATCGAGCAGGGTGTCGAAGCGGGTCGTCAGGTCGTGGGCGACGATGGAAATGAAGCCGGGCGCGAGCCCGCACTGGGGGATCAAGGCGGTGTGGGCGCCCTCGGCGATCGCCTTGATGATCCGTGTCGCGGCGACATCCTCGGTCAGGTCAAGGTAATGGACGCCGGCCGCCGCGGCGGCTTGGGCGATCTGGGCCGTGACCTGGTAGGGCAGGGCGCCGAGCACGGCGAAGGCGCCCTTCGCCAGCGCCGCGAGCTCGCCTGGCGAATTGACGTCGACCAGTTGACGGGCGACCGAGGCGGACGCGTCCAGGCGCTGCAGGGCGGGCAGCGAGTTGTCGGCGACCACCACCGCGTAATCGCCGGTTCCACCCAGCAGGTCAGCGATGGCCGAGCCAATCTTGCCCGCGCCGAGGACCACGACCTTGCGCATCGCTTCCTCCTGAAACTTCAGGCGGAATCATCAAGCCGAGGCGTGGCGGATCACAGTGGCGGAACCGTCGAATTGCGGGATAAATTCTGGCAGTTCGCCGAGGAGACTTGGCAAGATGCCGCTGGACGCCATCGACCAGAAGCTGATCGCCGCGCTCAGGCGCAACGGCCGGGCCTCGACCGCCCAGTTGGCGCGGCTGGTAGGTCGTTCGCGGACCACGGTGCAGGCGCGCATCGAGCGGCTGGAACGGGACGGCGTCATCATCGGCTATGCCGCGCGCCTGGCGCCGGAGCGCGAGCAGGGCGCGGTGCGCGCCCATGTCATGGTCAAGGTCGAGCCGAAGAAGGAGGCCGCGGTCGGGGCGGCCTTGCGCGGCATGGACGAGGTGAGGGTGCTGCATACTGTCGCGGGCGTGTTCGACATGATCGTCGTCGCCGCCGCCGACACCGTCGGCCAGATCGAGGGCGTGATCGACCGGATCGGCAACCTGGAAGGTGTTGAACGGACGACGTCTTCCATCATCCTGTCAACCAAGCTGGACCGCTGAATTCGCCGAGCCGGGCCGGCGGAGACTTCACGCTCGAAGCGCGGATCCTCGCGAATAGTTAGGCTTGCAACCTCAGGGACGCCGCCGTTAACCATAAAAACCTATTGGCGTAAACGCTAACTTATGTTTAAGGTTACCGGTCGGTTAAGCTTAATCCTGGCTTAATCGCACCTCAGCAGGCTTGGAGGGGTTTATGGAAAAGGAACTGCGCGTTCAGCGCATCGGGGCGAAGGTCCATGCTGTCGAACGCAGCATCGACGACACGCTCGCGCTTGCCGCCGAACTGATGATCGAGATGCGCGGCGCCGCCGGCGAGATGAATCTGGCCGCCGAACTAACGGACAGCACCTACGGGAAACTGTTGGAAGCGATGACGACCATGCAGTCGGCCCGCACCAGCATGGTGTCGACGCACCGTCGCCTGGACACCATCCGCGAGGCGCTTGGGCTGCGCACGGTCGGGCTCCTGTCGCCGGGCAAGGGCATGATCGATGACGCGGAAGCCCCGCGCATGGAAGCCCAGGTCACCCGTCTGCACGGCTGATCGCTTGGTGAAAGCTTAAGGACTGTGTGCTTCTGCTGAACGCGGAGGCGCACAGTTCATGCAGACCTATCCGCTTATGGCGGCGGAATATGTGGTGATGGCGGCCTGCGCGACCTTCGCCTACAAGCAAGGCGATCGCGCGGAAAAGCTTGGTGCGGCTTGGTTCGGGATGAATTTGGCCGTCAACATCGCCACTAGCGCCTTCGGACTCGGCCGCGACGGAGCGGTCATTTACCTGGTTGAGGATGGCGTTTTTGCAGTCGGCCTGCTGCCGATGGCGATGATTTTCGTCAGCTACTGGATTGGCCTGGTGACTCTGATCGCCGCCGCCTTGTTCAGCCTCGAAGCCCTTTATCTTCTGAACGATTGGCCCCTGGACCTCACGTATGCGTGGGTCAACAACAGTTTGTGGCTGTCGGTGCCCCTGGTGTTCCTGAGCGCGGGCGGCGCCAAATGCGTCAAGAAGAGGCGCGAGGCTCGCAGGCTTCAGGCGGAAGCGGCCGAGGCTCCCGTCGCGGCCTAAAGGCTGACCTCGACGGAACGGGCGCGATGTCCTCGGGCCCGGGCTGAACGCTTGCGCCGTGGCGTCAGCGGCCCCGCTGGGTCTTGCTCACCACGACGCCGACGCCCGCGCCGACGGCGGCCCCTACGGGACCCGCGACCACGAGGCCCGCCGCCGCGCCGGTGGCGGCGCGCTGCTCGGTGTTGTGGCCGCAGGCGGTCAGCGCAAGCGCTGCGGCGCCGACGGCGAGGCATGTGATGGACTTGCGCATCGATCCCCCAGTGACGATCCAGGCAGCTTGAGCATGGAATTCGGTCAAGAATCTGGCGGTCCGGTGTGATGCGCCGCCGCTATTCGGCCGCCAGCCTCAGGGTCTCGGTGAGCAGGTCGGCCAGCGCCAGGCAAGCGACCCGGGCTTCCGGACGGTCGATGCGGGCCAGGGCGCAGAGCGCCGCCCCGATCTCCGAGGCGCAGGCTGGGCGGTCGGGATCGGCGAAGCCGCGGGCGAAGGCGGCGCGGGCGCGCTCGGCGTGGGCTGCATAGCCGAGATCGTCGAGCGCGCGCAGGTTGGTCAGGAAGCGGCCGCGGGGGCTGGCGGCGAACGCCGCCGCGCGCGTCAGCGCCGCTTC
>NZ_DATELG010000292.1:0-43960 GCF_035276905.1 Phenylobacterium sp.
GCCAGGCCCTGGATCACGTTGGTGCCGTGGCCGGAAACCGAGGCCTTCGCCACCGACTTCACCGGGCGGAAGCCCGTGCCGGTGTAGAATTCGGTGATCACGACGATGGCGGCCGTGACGGCCAGGCCGACGACGCCGCACCAGAAAAGCCTCATGCCGTCGAAGCTGACGCCCGAGGTCGTGGTGACCACGTCCGGAACCATCTGGTTGGTGACCCACCAGATGGCGCCCAGCGACAGCACGCCGGTCACGATCAGGCCCTGGTAGAGCGCGCCCATGATGTTGCGGCTCTTGCCCAGGCGGACGAAGAAGGTGCCGATGATCGAGGTGACGATACATACGCCGCAGATCGCCAGCGGCAGGAGCATCATCGTCCCCACCTCGGCCGTGCCGCGGAAGAAGATCGCCGCCAGCACCATGGTGGCGACAGTGGTCACCGCGTAGGTCTCGAACAGGTCGGCGGCCATGCCGGCGCAGTCGCCGACGTTGTCGCCTACGTTGTCGGCGATGGTCGCGGCGTTGCGCGGATCGTCCTCGGGGATGCCGGCCTCGACCTTGCCCACCATGTCGCCGCCGACGTCGGCGCCCTTGGTGAAGATGCCGCCGCCCAGGCGGGCGAAGATGGAGATCAGGCTGGCGCCGAAGCCCAGGGCCACCAGGCTGTCGACCACCTCGCGGCTGGTCGGCTCGAGCGCCATCGGTCCGGTGAGGACCCAGTAGTAGACGCTGACGCCGAGGAGCGCGAAGCCGGCGACCAGCATGCCGGTGACGGCGCCGGACCGGAAGGCCAGGCTCAGGCCCTTCTCCAGCCCTTCCGAGGCGGCCTGGGCCGTGCGTACGTTGGCCCGCACCGAGATCAGCATCCCGGCGAAGCCGGCAAGGCCGGACAGGACGGCGCCGATCGCGAAGCCCACGGCCGCCCGCGGGCCGATCAGCACGCCGACCGCGATCAGGATGATCACGCCGACGATGGCGATGGTGGTGTATTGCCGCCGCAGGTAGGCCTGCGCCCCCTCCTGAATGGCGGCGGCGATTTCCTGCATGCGCGCGCTGCCGGCCGAAGCCCGCAGCAGCGTGCTGGACTGCACGGCGCCGTACAGCACGGCCAGCAGGCCGGCTACGATCACCAGCAACAGCGTCGAACTCATCAATGCGCCCCTTTGCGTTTGCGCGGGGGTGGGTTCAGCCGCCGTTGTAAAGCGGCCAATTCCAAGATTTCCCGCCCCGGTTTCCCTGTGCCGGAGCGCTGCTTACTTGGCGCACCAGCTTATTGACGGGCTGGAGGGTGCCAAGGATCGCCCGCGCACGCAATGGTTGGCGCGAACCGTGCTCTGCGAGACGTTTTGCTTAAGCCTGCGGCGGGCGGGCGCGGCGGCTGGGGACCTGCGAGGTCACGGTGACCGAGCGGACCACGTTCGGCCCGGCGATCTGCGCCGCCGACTTCATCAGGCTGGTGGTCATCTTGGCGATGTCGATCTTGTCGTACTCGCGCCCGAGGGTGAACGGGGTGGTGGCCCCGGCCCGCACGAGGGCGTCGCGGAAGTAGGGCTCCATGGCCCGCCACCGCGAGGTGTCCGCCCCGCTGGCCAGGTTCAGCCGCACCGAGACGAAGACGTAGTTCACCAGCTGGCCGTCGATGACCACCGGCAGGGCCACGGGCTGAAGGTCGACATACTGGCCGACCTGCTTGGCGCCCGCTTTTTCCTCCGCCGCGACGGCGGGCGAGGCGGCGAGCGACAGAATCGGCAGCGCGGCGAGGAGGCGACGGCGGAGCATGCGGTCACGATGAGCCTCACAGGTTTCCGCCCGGTTGAGAGGGCGCGACCTCCGGCCGAATTGAAGACCCGGCTTCCGCAAAAGCGCGGCCACGCCGGTCGAACGGTGATATCTTGTCTGTATAGGGAGGACGTGGCGCATGCCGATGACGCGCCGCACCGCCGCCTGGAGCCTCGTGGCCTGGGCGGCCGCCGGGGTCTGTCCAGCGCAAAGCTGGGCCGCCATTCCGAACGCTGCGGCTCGCGCGCCGACACCCGGGGTCGCGTCCATGGGCGCGCCGGCCGCACCGCCCGTCGATGGCCAACCCGACGCCAGCCAGCCCGACGCCAGCCAGCCCGACGCCAGCCAACTCGACGGCGGCGACGACGGCTTCGAGCACATGACCGTGCCGGTGACGATCAACGGCCAGGGCCCCTTCCCCTTCATGGTCGACACCGGCGCCAACATCTCCTGCATCGCGCGCCGGGTCGCCGACACCCTCGCCCTGCCGATGGAGCCGCCGCGCAATGTGCACACCGTGGTCGGCGTGCGCTCCCAGCCGCTGGTGCAGATCGGCGAACTGCGCGTCGGTGCGCAGAAGCGCCACGACATGTCCGTGCTCGCGCTCCCTCTCGACGATCCGAAGCTCTGCGGCGTGCTGGCGGTGGACTGGCTGCAGAACCAGCGCCTGACCCTCGACTTCACGCGCAACAGCCTGGAGGTCGCCCCCTCGCGCGACGAGTTCACGCGGCCGGGCCGCGTCGTCGTGCCCGCCCGTCGCCGCCACGGCCAGCTCACCATCGTCGAGGCCGAGCTCGGCGAGCGTCCGATCAACGCCCTGATCGACTCCGGCTCCGAGGCGAGCCTGTGCAATACGGCGCTGCGGCGCATGCTCGACCGCGCCGGCGCGCCCCAGTTCAAGCCGCAGCTCGTGAACATGGTCTCGATCCTGGGCGAAGCTTTCGCGGGCGAGATGATCTACCTGCCGTTCCTGCGGCTGGGCGGCCTGCAGCTCGGCAACGTGCCGGTCGTGCAGTCGGATTCGCACGTCTTCGAGATCTGGGGCGTGGCGGAGGAGGCGGCGGTCCTGTTGGGCATGGACCTGCTTCGGCAGTTCCGCGCCGTCTCGCTGGACTTCGGCCGCTCGCAGGTGCGGTTCGACCTGCTCGACGCCTGAGCCGGCCGCCCGCTCAGATGTGCCGCCAGCCGCCCTGGCCCGCGTCCACCAGCCGCCCGGCGGCGCGGACCTCGACGCCCTCGCCCTCGGTGACCTCGCCGATCACCGCGAAGCCGGCGGGCTTCGGCTGGTCGGGCCGGATGGTGCAGACCACCTCATAGTCGTCGCCGCCGGTGCCGAGCCGGATCAACGCGTCCTGGGGGTCGGCCTGTTGCTCCAGCCAGGTGGCCGCGGCCCCCGACAACGGCAACTGATCGAGGTCGACGATCAGGCCGACGCCGCTGGCCTTGGCGATATGGCCCGCGTCCGCCACCAGGCCGTCGGAGACGTCGGCGGCGGCGGTCGCCCAGGCGCGCAGCGGACCGCGCAGGTCCAGCCTGGGCTGCGGCAGCCGGTAGCGGAAGGCCAGGAAGCCGTCGGAATCGGGGATCGCCCCTTGCGCCGCGGCCAGGCCCAGCGCCCCATCGCCGATGGTGCCGCTGACCATCAGCTTGTCGCCCGGCCGCGCGCCTGCCCGGCGCACCATGCGCCCGTGCGGGACCCAGCCGAGCGCCGTCAGGCTGGCGGTGAAGGGTCCCTCGGTGACCACCGTGTCGCCGCCCATCAGGTGCAGGTCGTAGCTCTCCAGATCGGCCGCCAGGCCCATGGCGAAGCGTTCGCGCTGGCGCAGATCGAAGCTGGCCGGCCAAGCCACCGCCAGGAAACAGGCGAAGGGCTCGGCGGCCTTGGCGGCCAGGTCGGAGAGGTTCACCCGCAGGAGCTTGCGCGCCACCAGGTCCGGCGCCTCGTTGCGCAGGAAGTGGACCCCCTCGACGACCGCGTCCTTGGTCACCACCAGGTCATAGCCCGGCCGCGACGGCACGACGGCCGCGTCGTCGAGCAGGTCGAAGGCTCCCGGCGCGCCGCGAGTCAGCGGCCGGAAGAGACGCTCGATCTCGTCGAACTCGTCAGCGCCGGACATCCTGAGCCACGCCGTCCAGAGCCCCGTTCACGAAGCCGGGCTCCGCGCCCTCGAAGAAGGATTTCGCGAGCTCGACGTATTCGTCGATCACCACCTCGGTCGGCACGTCGGAGCGGTGGGCGAGCTCGTAGGTTCCCGCGCGCAGGATCGCCCGCACCGTGGCGTCGATCCGCTCCAGCCGCCAGTTCTGCGCCAGCCTGCGGGCCACGGCGGTGTCGACCTCGCCCTGGTGGGCGACCACGCCGCGCACCAGATCGGCGAAGAAGGCCTCGTCGGCGCCGGCCAGCGTCATGTCCTCGATGTCGCGGTCGAATCGGTGCTCGCCGAACTCGCGGATCACCGCCTCGGCGCCGGCGCTCGAGACCTCCATCTGGTAGAGCGCCTGGACCGCGGCGAGCCGCGCCACGGACCGCGCCTGACGGCCGGGCGCGCTCACGACCGCCCGCCCTGGAACTGCTGCTTCAGCGCGATCATGGTCAAGGCCGCGCGCGCCGCGCCGCCGCCCTTGTCGCCCTCGCTCACCCGGGCCCGCGCCCAGGCCTGCTCCTCGTCCTCGACCGTCAGCACGCCGTTGCCGATGGCCAGGCCGCTGCGGGTCGTCAGGTCCATGATGCCGCGCGCCGATTCGTTGGAGACGATCTCGAAGTGATAGGTCTCCCCGCGGATCACCGTTCCCAAGGCGACATAACCGTCATAGTGGACCCCGCCGGTCGGACGGTGCGCGCTGGCCTCGGCGATGGCGATGGCGCCCGGGATCTCCAGCGCGCCGGGAACCGTCACCACGTCATAAGCCGCGCCGAGCGATTCCAGCGCGTCGACCGCCCCGCGCAGCAATTCGTCCGCAAGGTCGGAGTAAAACCGGGCCTCGACGATCAGGACGCGGATCTGGGGTTCGCTCATCTTCGGCTCGCCGACCTCTAGGACTAATGTCGCCGACGCTTTAGGCCGTTTCGCGCCAGCGGGCGAGATAGCGCGCGAGCATATCGATCTCGAGATTGACGCGCGCCCCCGCCTTCAGGCCGCCCAGCGTCGTCACCTCCCAGGTGTGGGGGATCAGGTTGACGCCGAACACGTCGTCCTCGACCTCGTTGACGGTCAGCGAGACCCCCTCGACGGTGATCGAGCCCTTGGGCGCGATGAAGCGATGCAGCGGCTGCGGGACCTGGATCCGCACCCGGTGCGAGCCCCCCTCCGCCTCGACCGACTTGACCTCGCCGACCCCGTCGACATGGCCGGAGACGATGTGGCCGCCCAGCTCGTCGCCGACCCGGGCCGCGCGCTCAAGATTGACCCGTCGCCCTTCGGCCCAGTCGCCCAGCGTCGTCTTGTCGAGCGTCTCGCCCGACACCTCGACGGCGAACCAGCCGGCGCCCTTCTCGACGACCGTCAGGCAGCAGCCGGCATGGGCGATCGAAGCGCCGATCTGCACGGTCGCCAGGTCGAAAGCCGTCTCGATCTCGAACCGGCGGTCGCGATTGGTGGCGCGGACGGCGCGGACGCGGCCGACGTCGGTGACGATGCCGGTGAACATTCAGATCCTCTCGTAACGTTCCCAGAGGTCCTCGCCCAGTTCGCGGACCTCGGTGCGGCGAAAATGCGGTGCGTCGGCAAGGCCGGAGACGGCCAGGGCGCCCACCGCGGGGCGTCCCTCCCCGCCAATGACGATCGGGGCGCGAAACCATTCGACGGCGTCAACCAGCCCGCAGCGCAGGAAGCTCGCCGCCACCTGTCCGCCGCCTTCGACGAACAGCCGATGCAGGCCTTCGGCGGCCAGCGCCTGGACCACGACCTTCAGCTCCGGCCGGTCCTCGCCGACGGCGGGCGCGCGCAGGACGCGGACGCCCGCCTCGAGCAGCCGCGCCGCGGGCTTGGTGGTCGCCACGACATAGGTCGGGACCTGTCGGGCGCTGGCGACCAGCCCGCAGCCGTCGGGCAGGCGCTGGCGGCTATCCAGAACCACCCGTGCGGGCTGGGGCCCCGCGTAGCCCGGCAGCCGCACCGTCAGCTCCGGGTCGTCGGCCAGCGCCGTCTCGGCGCCGACCAGCACCGCGTCGTGTTGGGCGCGCAGGCTATGCACCGCCTGGCGCGACCGCTCGCCCGTGATCCACCTGCTCTGGCCGGACGCTGTGGCGATCCGCCCGTCGAGGGACGTCGCGAGCTTGAGCGTAACCGGCACGGCGGAACTCAGTGCTCCGTCGGCTGCTCGGCCTCGCTCAGGCCTTCCTCGCCCAGGAAGCGGGCGAAGTCCTGGGTCTCACGGAAGTCGCGATAGACCGAGGCGTAACGGACATAGGCCACGTCATCGAGCTGCTTGAGCTGTTTCATCACCAGCTCGCCCACCGCCGAGGACGGCAGCTCGGTCTCGCCCATGCTTTCCAGCTGGCGCACGATGGTGGAGATCATGTGCTCCACCCGCTCGGGATCCACCGGCCGCTTGCGCAGGGCGATGGAGATCGAGCGGGCGAGCTTGTCGCGGTCGAACGGCGTGCGACGGCCCGAGCGCTTGAGAATGGTCAGCTCGCGCAGCTGCACGCGTTCGAAGGTCGTGAAGCGGCCGCCGCATTCGGGGCAGAGCCGACGGCGCCGGATCGCCGCGCCGTCTTCCGACGGCCGCGAGTCCTTCACCTGGCTCTCTTCACTGGCGCAGAACGGGCAACGCATGATCTGGCCCTCCCGGCGCCCATCTACCGCTATTACGAGTAGATGGGGAACCGTTTCGTTAGCGCCAGGACCTCCGAACGCACCCTTGCCTCGACCGCCGAATTATCCCCGCCGGCGGCGACCCCGTCGAGCACCTCGCCGATCCACTTGCCGATCTGGCGGAACTCGCCGCCGCCGAAGCCGCGGGTGGTGCCGGCCGGCGAGCCGACGCGCAGGCCGGAAGTCTGCATCGGCGGCAGCGGGTCGAAGGGGATGCCGTTCTTGTTGGTGGTGATGCCGGCGCGCTCGAGCGCGATCTCCGCATCGGCCCCGTTCACGCCTTTCGGCGTCAGGTCGACCAGCATCAGGTGGCTGTCGGTGCCGTTGGAGACGATCTTGAAGCCGGCCGCCTGCAGGCTGTCGGCCAGCGCGCGGGCGTTCTCGATCACCTGGCGGGCGTAGGCCTTGAACTCCGGCCGCAGCGCCTCGCCGAAGGCCGCCGCCTTGGCGGCGATGACGTGCATGAGCGGGCCGCCCTGCAGGCCGGGGAAGACGGCGCTGTCGATCTTCTTGGCGAGCTTCTTGTCGTTGGTCATCACCATGCCGCCGCGCGGACCGCGCAGCGTCTTGTGGGTGGTGGTGGTGACGATGTGCGCGTGCGGGAACGGGTTCGGATAGACGCCGGCCGCGACCAGGCCGGCGTAGTGGGCGATGTCGGCCATCAGCACCGCGTCGACCTTGTCGGCGATCTCGCGGAAGCGGGCGAAATCGATGCGCCGCGAATAGGCCGAGCCGCCGCAGATGATCACCTTCGGCCGTTCGGCCAGCGCGATCTCTTCGGCTTGGTCGTAGTCGATCAGGTGATCCTGGGCGCGCACGCCGTAGTGCACAGGGCGGAACCACTTCCCGGACTGGTTGACGTTCTTGCCGTGGGTCAGGTGGCCGCCGGAGGCCAGGTCCATGCCCATGAAGGTGTCGCCCGGCGTCATGGTGGCCATGAAGACGGCCTGGTTGGCCTGGCTGCCCGAGTGCGGCTGGACGTTGGCGAAGTCGCAGCCGAACAGCTGCTTGGCGCGCTCGATGGCGAGACGTTCCGCCTCATCGACCACCTCGCAGCCGCCGTAATAACGCTTACCCGGGTAACCTTCCGCGTATTTGTTGGTCAGCACCGAGCCCTGCGCCTCGAGCACCGCCTTGGAGACGATGTTCTCGGACGCGATCAGTTCGATCTGGTCCTGTTGCCGCCTCAGCTCTCCTTGCAACGCCTTGGCGAGATCCGGGTCGGTCTCGCCGACGCCGCGGGTGAAAAATTCGTCGGCGGAGGACTGGGCTTGCACGTGCAGGGTCAAGGCGACGCCTTTCCGGGGGCTTGCGGAGGAACAGGAAGGACGGAACGCGCTCTTTAGCTGGTTGCGGCGTTCGTTCCAACGCTCCTGCGATAGGTCGTGCAGCTGTGGCGGAACCAAACGGCGCGCGCCAGCGTTGCGTTCAAGACCCGGGCCGTAGCCGCGCGCACGGCACGGGCGTGTGCAGCGTGCAAAACAAGGGGGACTGAATGAGCGTTGGACCCGACCCCGAAGGCCGCTCCCCGGAGGAGCTCCTGCGCCTCGGGGCCGAGATCGTGGCGGCCTATGTGAGCCGCAACGCCGTCTCAGCCGAAGCCGTTCCGGACATCATCCGCACCGTTCACCAGGCCCTGGAGGGGCTGAGCCGCGGCGCGCCCGCGCCCGTCGAGGAGCGGCCGAAGCCGGCCGTTCCGCTCTCGAAATCGGTGCAGCACGACTACATCGTCTGCCTGGAAGACGGAAAGCGGCTCAAGATGCTCAAGCGCTACCTGCGCTCGCGCTACGACATGAGCCCGGACGAGTACCGTCGTCGCTGGGGGCTGCCGGCCGACTACCCGATGGTCGCCCCGGCCTATGCGGCCCGGCGGTCCGACTTCGCCAAACAGATCGGCCTCGGCCGCGGCGTGAGGAGACGCAAATAGATGGCGAGGGTTCGCGATCCGGAGCTGCGCCCGTTCGACGACAGCGGTTACGAGATTCTGGACGACGAGCTGTTGACCAAGGGCGAATTGGTCATCTGGTCGATCGACCCCCTGCGACCCCGGATCGGCGACCTCTACACGATCGTCAGCGGCGGCTGCGTCCATGAGGTCGAGGTCGCCGTGGTCACCGAGGTGAAGGGCGGCTGGAGCGCGCGCTGCCGGCTGTACGGCCTCTTGTCCTAACGGCTCCGTTTTTATCGACTCTGGGCGCGCAGCGGCGGCAAGGGCTCGCCGCGGCTGACGGCGACGCCGAGTTGCAGGCTTTCGCCGATGCTGTCGGCCTTGGCGCAGAACAGCGCCGCCGCCTCGGGCGGGCAGACCTCGCCCGCCGTCTGACGGAAAAGCTCCAGCCAGCGGACGAAGTGCGCCGGGCCGATGTCCGCCAGCTTGGCGTGGACCAGCATCGGCTGGCCCTTGAAGCGGCCGGTCATCAGGAGCACCGACGACCAGAAGTCGCAGAGCTTGGCGATGTGCTCGTCCCAGTCCTCTACCTCACGGTTGAAGATCGGCCCGAGCTGCGGGTCGCGCCGCACCTTTCCATAAAAGGCGGTCACCAGGCGGCTGACCATCGCCTCGTCGACGCCGGCCGCCACGCCTGGGGCGACGCGGGCGCGACGGATCGCGGAGGAATCTTCCATGCCCTAGAGATCGGCGACGTGATGGAATCCGCAAGCCCCGCCGGCCGGCGAACGGCGCGCGGGGACTGCGACGAAAGGCGCCGTCCCCTGCCTGCGCAAAATCATTAATTCGACGCGCTCGCCTCGACGTTCCTGTCTTTCCGGAGGCCGCGCCATGTCCCTGTCCAGCTACTCCGACGTCTTCTCCATCCGTCACGAGCGGGACTATGACGAGGAGATCGCGGTTGGGGACGTCGTGCGCGCGGGGACCAACTATTTCCCTCATTTCGAAGTGATCGCGGTGCACGGCGACAAGGCCTGGGTGCGCAACGTCCAGAACGGCGCCGACCACCTCGCGCTCCTGGCGCGGTGCCGCAAGATCGACGCCGAGCCGGTGGCGCTGGCGGCGGAATAGGCGTCCGTCCCTTCCGTCGGCGGAGCTGTCGGAAGGCGCAATGCAGCGCTTGTCCACAGCGCGCGGCGAAGAGTGTGGACAGCTGGCTCCGGACGTGGATGTCGCACTGATCAGAGCCCCGGCCTTAAGCTAACTGTAGGGTATGGCAACCGTCCCGGCGCTCGACCTGCGACCTGTCTCCAACGACGTCGCGATCCCCCACGTCCCGGCCAATATCGAAGCCGAACAGGCGCTCCTGGGCGCCATTCTCTACGACAACGCCGCCTTCGAGCGGATCGGCGACTTCCTGCGGGAGGCGCACTTCTTCGAGCCGTTCCACCAACGGCTGTTCCAGGCCATCGAGGTCAACGTCCGCAAGGGCCAGCTGGCCGAGCCGATCCTGCTGGCCGAGCAGTTCTCCCGCGATCCGGCGTTCGAGGAGCTTGGCGGGGTGCGCTATCTCGCCGACCTCGTGGATCGCGCGCCGCCGGCCGCCAATGCGCCCGACTACGCCCGCGCCGTCTATGACCTCGCCCTGCGCCGGGACCTGATCCGCATCGGCGGCGACATCGCCGTCCAGGCGCAGAAGGGCGACGTCGAGCTTTCCGCCCGCGACCAGATCGAGGCCGCCGAGCAGCAGCTGTTCGCGCTGGCCGAGACCGGCGGCGTCTCCCAGGGCTTCGTGCCTTTTTCAACTGCGGTCACTGGCGCGCTCGCCATGGCGGCCGAAGCGCACGGGCGTGACGGCGCGCTGGCTGGCCTTTCGACGGGGCTGATCGACCTCGACCAGAAAATCGGCGGCCTGCACCCCTCCGACCTAGTCATCCTGGCGGCAAGGCCCTCAATGGGAAAGACCTCGCTGGCCTGCAACATCGCGTTCGATGTCGCCCGCAACTACACGTGGGAGCCTCAGCCCGACGGCTCGCGCAAGACCGTGCGCGGCGGGGTGGTCGCTTTCTACTCCCTCGAAATGAGCGCCGAGCAACTGGCCATGCGCCTGCTGGCCGACGCTTCGGGCGTCTCCGGTGACCGGCTGCGCAAGGGCGAGATCGACGCCATGGAATTCGGCCGCATCCGCGACGCCGCCTTTGAGATCCAGGAGGCTCCGCTCTTCATCGACGCCACCGGCGGCATCACCATCGCTAAGCTGACCGCGCGAGCGAGACGGCTGAAGCGGATGGTGGGCCTCGACCTGATCGTCGTCGATTACCTGCAGTTGATCACCACGGGCGGCGGCGGCTCCGACAACCGGGTGCAGGAAGTCTCGATGATCACCCAGTCGCTCAAGGCGCTGGCCAAGGAGCTGGCCGTCCCGGTGATCGCGCTTTCGCAGCTCTCCCGCCAGGTGGAAAATCGCGAAGACAAGAAGCCGCAGCTCTCCGACCTGCGGGAATCCGGCTCGATCGAGCAGGACGCCGACATGGTGATGTTCATCTACCGTGAAAGCTACTACCTGAGCCGGTTGGAGCCGGCGCCTAACACGCCAGAGCACTTCGAGTGGCAAGAGAAGCTGGACAAGGTGAATGGGGTAGCCGAAGTGATCATCGGCAAGCAGCGCCATGGTCCAATCGGCACGGTCCGGCTGTCGTTCAATGAAGATCTCACCAAGTTCGGCAATCTCGCCCGCGACCACCACGCCAGGTTCCAGCACTCGGACGAGTGACGCCCACCGGCGGGACGCGGCCTCTGCGAGGCTGACGATCGACCTCGACGCCCTCGCCGACAACTATCGGGTCCTGGCCGCGGAAGCCTCGGGCGCCGAAGTCGCGCCGGTCTGCAAGGCGGACGGCTATGGGCTGGGCGCGGTCGCGGTCGCTCGGCGGCTCTGGGCCGAAGGCGCGCGCAGCTTCTTCGTCGCCCGGCTGGCGGAGGGCGAGGCCCTGCGCTCCGGCCTGGGTGCTGCGCGCCCGGCGGTCATCCATGTGCTCGACGGTCTGACCACCGGCGCGGGGCCGCGCCTCGCCAAGGCCGACCTCGTCCCGGTGCTCTGCAGCCTGCCTCAGGTCAGCGAGGCGGCCGCCTTCGCCCGCGCGCTGGCTCGCCCACTGCCCGTCGGGCTCAACGTCGACACCGGCATGAACCGCCAGGGTCTCAGCCTCGACGAGGCGCGCGCTCTGGCCCAGTCGATCGACCGCCTGCGCGGTCTCGACGTCCAGCTGGTCATGAGCCACCTCGGCGCCGGGACTGATCCCGCCGATCCGCACAACCCGCTGCAGCTGTCGCGCTTCGCCGTCGCGCGGGCGCTGTTTCCCGAGGCGCGCGCCAGCCTGGCCGCGTCGGCCGGCGCCTTCCTGGGGCCCGACTACCGCTTCGACATGATCCGACCGGGCGTCAGCCTCTATGGCGGCGGGCCGCAGGAGCGTCCCGATCCGCGGCTGAGGGCGGTCGCCCGCCTCGTCGCCCCGATCCTCGACATCCGCACCGTGCGCGCCGGCGAACGGCTCGGCTACGGCGCTAAGGTGGTGATGGAGCGGGCGGCCCGCGTCGCCGTGGTCGGCGCCGGCTACGCCGACGGCGTGATCCGCGCCGCGCGCGGCGGCGGCTACGCCTGGTACGCCGGCGCCCGGCGGCCGATGCTGATCGTCAACATGGATCTCCTGGTCATCGACCTGGGCGACGCCGCCGGCCGGGTCGGCGATGAGGTCGAACTCCTCGGCGAGAACGCCCTGCTCGACGACCTCGCCACGGCCGCCGGCACCGTGGCGCACGAAGTGCTGGTGCGGCTGGGCCGCCGCGGCGAGCGGACGTACGTGGGGGAGATCTGAGAAACGCGCTTCGTCGGCTTCTGAGCGGAAGCCGGCGTTGGACCGCTACGCCGCCGCTTCCCCCAACGGGGGAGGATCTTCAGTACAATGGCCGCGTCCGAATCAGGAGCGTCCCTTGGCCCGCGACGGCGCCGTCTACGTCTGCCAGTCCTGCGGGTCCGCCCAGTCGAAGTGGGCCGGCCAGTGCGCGGGGTGCGGGGCCTGGAACACCCTTGTCGAGGAGGTCTCCAGCCGGCCGCCGGGGGCCATGGCGCCGGCGAAGGGGGCGCGCACCCGCGGCCTCGCCTTCGAGGGGCTGGAGGACGAGGTCCCGCCGCCGGCCCGCATCGCCACCGGCGTCGAGGAGTTCGACCGGGTCTGCGGCGGCGGCGTGGTTCCGGGATCGGCGATCCTTTTGGGCGGCGACCCGGGGGTCGGCAAGTCGACCCTTTTGATGCAGGTGGCCGGGCACGCGGCGCGGCGCGGGGTCGCCTGCGCCTACATATCCGGCGAGGAGGCGGTGGAGCAGGTGCGCGGCCGGGCCCAGCGAATGGGCCTCTCCGATGCGCCGGTGAAGCTGGCTGCGGAGACATCGCTGCGGGAGATCGTCGAGGGACTGAAGCGCGAGAAGTTCGACCTGGTGGTGATCGACTCCATCCAGACGCTGTGGAGCGACGCCCACGAGGCGGGGCCCGGATCGGTGACCCAGGTGCGCGCCGCCGCCGGCGAACTGGTCCGTCTGGCCAAGAAGCGCGGCGTGGCGGTGATCCTGGTCGGCCACGTCACCAAGGAAGGCGCGATCGCGGGGCCGCGCGTCGTCGAGCACATGGTCGACGCGGTCTTCGCCTTCGAGGGCGAGCGCGGCTATCCGTTCCGCATCTTGCGCGGCGCGAAGAACCGTTTCGGGGCCACCGACGAGATCGGCGTCTTCGAAATGGGCGATGCGGGCCTGGCGGAGGTGAAAAACCCCTCGGCGCTTTTCCTCAACACCGCCGGCGAGCGGGCTGCAGGCGCGGCCGTCTTCGCCGGCATCGAAGGCTCGCGCCCGGTGCTGGTCGAGTTCCAGGCCCTGGTCGCCCCCTCCGCGTACGGCACACCCAGGCGCGCCGTGGTCGGCTGGGATTCCGGGCGGCTGGCGATGGTTCTGGCGGTGCTGGAAGCGCGCTGCGGGCTTCATTTCGGCGACCGTGATGTCTATCTCAACGTAGCGGGGGGGCTGCGCATCAGCGAGCCGGCGGCCGACCTCGCGGCGGCCGCGGCGCTGGCGTCCTCCGCGTTGGACGAGGCCCTGCCCCAGGACTGCGTGGTGTTCGGCGAGATCAGCCTGTCCGGCGAGGTTCGGCCAGTTAGCCGCATGGACTCCCGCCTGAAGGAGGCGGCGAAACTCGGTTTCCGCCGCGCCCTGGCGCCCGCAGACCTGGAGAGCGCCTCGGTGCTTCGGGTCACGGGCGCGAGCCGCTTGTCCGACGCCATCCGCCGGATCGGCGAGGCGGACTGGAAGTGAAGTGACTTAAGAAGTGACCAAGTTCGACTACATCGTCCTGGGCCTGCTGCTGATCTCGGCGCTGGTCGGTTTCGCGCGCGGCGCGGCGCGGGAGGTGGTCGCGGTGGCCGCCCTGCTGGGCGGGGCGGCGGCGGCCGTCTTCGGGCTGCACTATGCCGAACCGGTGGCGGATCATCTGCTCCATTCGCACTGGTTCGCCCTCGCCGCGACCCTGCTCGTGCTGTTCCTGGCGGGCTATATCGTCGTGCGGCTGATCGGCGCAGCCCTTGTGCGCCATGTGCACGGAACCAATGTCCTGGGCGCCCTCGACAGGACCGCCGGTCTGCTGATCGGCCTCGTGCGGGGCCTCGTCGTCCTGGGGGCGCTGAAGTTGATGTTCGTCGCCGCTACGCCTGTCGACCTCCAGCCCCGCTGGATCACCCATGCCCGCACCTGGCCGCTGGCCGCGAACATGGGCCGACTGCTGGAGACCCTGGCGCCCAGGGGCCTGCACGTGGCCGAGCGGCTGAAGCCGACGGTCGAGCGCGCGGTCTACCAACCCTCGCGTGACAGAACGACGACGGGAGGGTACGACGCGCGCCAACGCGGCGAGGTGGACGATCTGGTGGAGAAGAGCCGGTGACTCAGGTGTTCGAGAAATACTCCGCCCCCCAGCGTGATCCCGACGACGACACGCCCAGGCTCGAGTGCGGGGTCTTCGGCATCTACGACGTGGAGGAAGCCGCCGGCCTGAGCGCGCTCGGACTTCACGCCCTTCAGCACCGCGGCCAGGAAGCCTGCGGCATCGCCGCCTTCGATGGCCAGAAGTTCACCACCGAGCGGCACATGGGCCAGGTCGGCGACGCCTTCGGCGGCGGCAGCCTCGCCGATCGCCTGCCCGGCCGCTGCGCCATCGGCCACACCCGCTACTCGACCGCCGGCGGCTCGTTCATCCGCAACGTCCAGCCGATGTTCGCCGATCTCGAGAGCGGCGGCGTCGCGCTGGCGCACAACGGCAACCTGACGAACTTCCTGACGCTGCGCGAACAGCTGGTCGCCGGCGGGGCCATCTTCCAATCGACCTCGGATTCCGAGGTGATCCTCCACCTGATCGCCCGTTCGCGGAAAGCCCGCTTGATCGAGCGCTTCATCGACGCCCTGACCCAGATCGAGGGCGGCTACGCCCTGGTGGCGCTGACCAACAAGAAGCTGATCGGCGTGCGCGATCCCCTCGGCATCCGGCCGCTGGTGCTGGGCGAGCTCGACGGCAAGTACGTGCTGGCGTCCGAGACCTGCGCGCTCGACATGATCGGCGCCCGCTTCGTGCGCGACATCGAGCACGGCGAGATGGTGGTCATCGACCATGGCGGCATCGAGAGCATCCGCCCCTTCCCCGCCCGCCAGGCACGCCCCTGCATCTTCGAATACGTCTACTTCGCCCGTCCGGACTCGGTCGTGAACGGCCATTCGGTCTACGAAGTGCGCAAGCGCATGGGCCGAAGGCTCGCTCAGGAAACCCCCGCCGACGTCGACGTGGTCGTCCCGGTGCCGGACTCCGGCGTGCCCGCGGCCCTCGGCTTCGCCCAGGAGGCCAACCTGCCCTTCGAGATGGGCATCATCCGCAACCACTACGTTGGCCGGACCTTCATCCAGCCCACCCAGGGTCAGCGGGAAATGGGCGTGCGGATGAAACTGGCGCCGAACCGGTCGGTGCTCGCCGGCAAGCGGGTGATGCTGATCGACGACTCCATCGTCCGCGGCACCAATTCGGTGCGCGTGGTGCGCATGGTCCGCGAGGCCGGCGCCAAGGAGGTGCACCTGCGCTCGGCCTCGCCGCCGATCCAGTGGCCGGACTACTACGGCATCGACATGCCCGACCGCGAAAAGCTGCTCGCCGCCAATCACACGGTCGACGAGATCGCCAAGATCCTGAACGTCGACTCGATGGGCTATCTGTCGGTCGAGGGCCTCTACTGGGCGATGGAGGCCGGTTCCCGCGACCCGGCCAACCCGCAGTTCACTGACCACTATTTCACCGGCGACTACCCCACGCGCCTGCTCGATCGCGAGATCGCCCAAGGCCGCAACGAGGCGGTCGAACGGCAGCTGTCCTTCCTCGTCGACGCATGAGCGCGGAGGCGGCGGCAGGCAGGCGGGGCCTGGGCGGCCTGCTTTCGCGGATCAAGGTCGACCGCTATCTGCTGCTGATCGTCTTGATGGTGGTCGCCGCCAGCCTCGCGCCGGCGCGCGGTCAGGCGGCCCACGTCTTCGACTGGACCACCAAGTTCGCCATCGGCCTGGTCTTCTTCCTCCACGGCGCGCGGCTCTCGCGCGAGGCGGTGATCGGCGGCCTGACGCACTGGCGGCTGCACCTGCTGGTGATGGCGGCGACCTTCGGGCTGTTTCCGCTGCTGTGCCTGGGCCTTGCGGCCCTTCCCGCCTGGATCACCCCGCCGGCGCTGGCGTCGGGCCTCATCTTCCTGGGCTGCCTGCCCTCGACCATCCAGAGCTCGATCGGCTTCACGGTCATCGCCCGCGGCGACGTGCCCGCGGCGGTCGCCTCCGCGTCTGCCTCCAACCTGATCGGCATGTTCCTGACGCCTCTGCTGGTCAGCCTGCTGCTGCATGCCCAGGGCGGCGTCTCGGCCGGCCAGGTCTGGGCGATCGTGCTGCAACTGCTCTTGCCCTTCGTCGCAGGGCAGGCGCTCAGACGCTGGATCGGCGGTTGGGTGAAGGACCGCGCCAAGTTCCTCGCCTATATCGACCGCGGCTCAATTCTGCTGGTGGTCTACACCGCCTTCTCCGGCGCCGTCGTCGAAGGCGTCTGGTCGCGGGTGGGCGCGGCCGATCTTGTGCGCCTGCTGGTGCTCTGTTCGCTGCTGCTGGCGGTGGTGCTCGCCGCCACGGCCTGGACCGCGCGCACGCTCGGCTTCTCCAAGGCCGACGAGATCGCCATCGTCTTCTGCGGCTCGAAGAAAAGCCTGGCGAGCGGCGCGCCCATGGCGGGCGTCCTGTTCCCGGCCGCCACCGCCGGCGTCGCGCTTCTGCCGCTGATGCTGTTCCACCAGATCCAGCTCATGGCCTGCGCGGTGATCGCCCAGGCCTATGCGCGCCGGCCGGAAGCCGAGGCCGAAACGTTCGCCGCGCGTTGACGCCTTTGGCTTCCCCTTTGGGCGGCTGCGCACTTGGGCACGATGCGATCAGGCGAAATCGCCTGATCGTTGAATCATGCTCTAAAATCAAAAGTTTGAGCGCGTTCTGACCGCAAAACCGGTTCCACTTTTGCGGAACGCGCTCTAGGAAGCGGCCCATGTCTGAGTCCCTCCCCCTGCAAGACAAGATCGCCCTCGTCACCGGCGCCAGCCGCGGCATCGGGCGGGCCGCAGCCCTCGCGCTCGCCAAGGCCGGAGCTCAGCTGGTCGCCGTCGCCCGCACCCAGGGCGGGCTCGAGGAGTTGGACGACGAGATCCGCGAGGCCACCGGCGGTTCGGCGACCCTCGTGCCGCTCGACATCTCCGACGGCGATGCGCTGGACCAGCTCGGCTTCGCCCTGCACCAGCGCTTCGCCCGGCTCGACATCCTGGTCCACGCCGCCGCGATCCTGGGGCCGCTGACGCCCGTTGGTCACATCGAGCCGCAGCACTGGGACCGGGTCGTGGCGACCAACCTCACCGCCACCTACCGGCTGATCCGCACGACCGAGCCGCTGCTGCGCGCCGCGCCGGCCGCACGGGCGATCTTCCTCACCACCAGCCGCGCGCAGCGGCCGAAGGCCTTCTGGGGCCCCTATGGCGCGACCAAGGCCGGGATGGAGAACATTGTTCGCACCTGGGCCGACGAGCTGGAACAGACCAGCATCCGCGCGGTGCTGTTGGAGCCGGGCGCCATGCGCACGCGGATGCGCGCCGAGGCGATGCCGGGCGAGGATCCGCAGACCTTGCCCGATCCATCGGAGATCGGCCCGCTGATCCTGGAGCTGGTGCAGAAGCCTGACCTCGGCCTGCCGACCTCTAACGTGGCGTTCGCCGACTGGAAGTCGGCCGGGAAGCCCGCTTCGGCTTGACGCCCGGCCGGACGAGCTTCTGGGCGCGGCCGCGCGGCGCGCCGGACTTCGGCTTCGCCGCCTTGACCTTGGGCTTCGCGGGCTCAGCCTTGGGCTTGGCCGGCGCCTTGGCGTTGGCGGGCGAGGCGGAGATAGGGGGCCTAGGCTTCGGCGCGCTCGCGCGCGGCGCCGGCTCGCCGTCGTCGGCGTAGGGGTTGCGCGTCGACTTGATCGTCACCCGCAGCGGCACGCCGGGCAGGTCGAAGCTCTCGCGCAGCGAATTGATCAAATAGCGGCGATAGCTGTCCGGCAGCTGCTCCGCGCGGCTGGCGAACAGCACGAAGGTCGGCGGGCGGGCCTTGGTCTGGGCCATGTACTTCGGCTTGATCCGGCGGCCATTGACCGACGGCGGCGGGTGGCGCTGGGTCGCCATCGCCAGCCAGTCGTTGAGATCGCGGGTCTTGACCTTGGTCGACCAGTCGGCGTGCACCTTGAACACCGCCGGCATCAGGCGGTCGAGCCCGCGCCCGGTCTCGGCGGAGAGCGCGACGATCGGCGCGCCGCGCACCTGCGGCAGCTGGCGCTGGGCCTCCTCGATGAACTCGGCGAGCCTGGCCTGCGGATCCTCGACCAGGTCCCATTTGGCGAGCGCGAACACCAGGCCCCGCCCTTCCCGCTCGACCAGGTCGGCAATCTGCAGATCCTGGACCTCGAACGGATGGGTGGCGTCCATCATCAGGATCACCACCTCGGCGAAAGTGATGGCGCGGATGGTGTCCTGGGTGGACAGCTTCTCCAGCTTCTCCTGCACCTTGGCCTTGCGCCGCAGGCCCGCGGTGTCGACCAGACGGACCGCGCGGCCGTCCCATTCCCAGTCCACCGGAATCGCGTCGCGGGTGATGCCGGCCTCGGGCCCGGTCAGCAGCCGGTCCTCGCCGATCAGGCGGTTGACCAGGGTCGATTTGCCGGCGTTCGGCCGGCCGACGATGGCGATGCGCACCGGCTTGTCGCCCTCGTCCTCCTCGTCCTCGACCTCCAGCGCATGGGTGGCGATGGCGGCGTAGAGGTCGGCCATGCCCTCGCCGTGCTCGGCGGAGATCGGGACCGGCTCGCCCAGGCCAAGGCCGAAGGCGTCGAGAATCCCGGCGTCGCCCTGCCGGCCCTCGGCCTTGTTGGCCGCCAGCACCACGGGCTTGTCGTGCTTGCGCAGGATCTCGACGAACACGTTGTCGTGCGCGACCACGCCGTCGCGCGCGTCGATCACGAACAGCACGACATCGGCCTCGGCGATGGCGAGCTCGGTCTGGGCGCGCATCCGCGCCTCGAGGCTCTCGTCGGTGACGTCCTCGAAGCCGGCGGTGTCGATCAGCTCCAGGTCCAGGTCGCCCAGCCGGCCGGACGCGAACCGCCGGTCGCGGGTCACGCCCGGCTGGTCGTCGACGATGGCGAGCTTCTTGCCGGCCAGCCTGTTGAACAGGGTGGATTTTCCGACGTTCGGGCGCCCGACGATCGCGATTTTCAACGGCATGGAGGTACTTTAGCGGTCAGCTCAGCGCAGAGCGATGAGCTGACCGTTGTCGCTGACCATGTAGATCGTGTTTCCGCTGGCGATCGGGCCGATCAGCACCGGGGCGCCGATCCTGATGCGCCGGTCGACCGCGCCGGTCTTGGCGTTCACCGCCGCCAGTTCGCCCGTGGAGCTGGCCAGGATCACCCGGTTGTTCGCCAGGATCGGGCTCGACCACAGAGGCTTTTGGATCGTGCGTCCGCCAAGGCCGAAGAAGCCGCCCCTCCGTTTCGGCTTGAAGCCCTCGTTGAGGTCGCGGATCCAGTAGATCTGGCCGCTGTCGCGCGCCGCGCAGATCAGCTGGCCGTCGCGCGAGACCACATAGACGACGTCGCCGGCCGCCCAGGGAGAGGTCACGCCGACGACCGGCAGGCTCCAGCGCGAGGTTCCCGTGCGCAGGTCGGTGGCGGCGAAGACGCCTGAGTGGCTCACCGCGTAGACGTCGCCCCGGTAGATCACCGGGCGGCCGGGGATGTCGCGGATCTCCGAAAGCGCGCTGGTCTGGCTGGTGCGCGACAGCGCCGCGTTCCACAGATCGCTGCCGTTCTGCTCGCGCAGCGCCACGAGCTCGCCCGAGCCGAAGGCGGCCACGACCGTGTCGCCGCTGACCGCGGGGCTGGAAGCCGCCAGGATGCGGGCGGGCTCGGACAGCGCCTGGTAATTCCAGCTCGGCGCGCCGGTAGCGGCGTCGAAGGTGAGCAGGGTGTTGTCGAGCGCGACCACCATCACCTTGCCGCCGGTGACGGTCGGCGCGGCGTGGATCGGCTGGTCGGTCTTGGTGCGCCAGCCGATCGCGCCGGTCGCGGCGTCGAGCTGGACGACCTGCCGGAACCCGGAGGAGACGTAGATCTTGCCGTCGGCGTAGGCGAGGCCGCCGCCCCACGCCTCGCGGTCGCGCTTGCCGCCGGTGCGGATGTCGGTGCGCCAGATCTGCGCGCCGGTCTGGGCGTCGTGCGCCGAGACGCCGGCTTCGGCGTCCATGGTGTAGACCCGGCCGCCGACGGCGATCGGCGGAGCGGTGACGAAGAAGCCCTTGCCCGAGCCCCGGCCGATTCCCTTGCGCCAGGCCACCGTCAGGTTCGGCGCGGCGTCGACGTTCTCCACCGACTGTTCCGGCGTGCCGCCGGGCAGCGGCCAGTCGGTGACGGCGACCGGCGTCGGCAGGGCGAAGTCCACGCCCTTCAGCGCCTCCGACACCTCGAGCTTCTGGTCCGCGGGGACGATCGAGATCCGCTCGCCCTCGCTGGCGGTCTCCTTCAGCGCGCCCTTGCCGTGAAAGGGATTGAGATGGCCCAGCGTCGAGCAGCCGCTCGCGCCCAGGGCGGCGACCATGAGGACGGTGAGAAGGCGGGTGCGGCGCAGCGTCATTGAGGACCGGGGGCTTGCTGTGGCGCCGGCAGGGCCGGGACAGCGGGTGTGGGCGGAAGGGCGGCGGCGGCGTGGACGGTCGAGGCGAGCGCCTTGGCCGAGCCGGAATCGATCAGGCCCATGGCGGCCTTGGCCCGGACGCGCGCACCCTGCGGGGCGTCGAGCATGCCGGAGATGATCACGAAGTCGCCCCGCGCCCCGGCGACGTCGCCGGCCATCAGCTTGGTGAAGGCGAGCGCCTCGCGGGCCTGGATGCGATAGGGGCGGCCGTCCTGCATCAGCGGGGTCAACCGCGCCTCCACGTCCTTTGCCGGCGCGGTGTCGAGCAAGGCGAAGGCGGATTTGAGGCGCGCGGCGTCGCCGATCGTCTCGTCCGGCGCGGCCGCGGCCGACTGGTCGAAGAACTGCACCGCGGGACCAGTCTGGTTCTTGGCCAGTTGCAGGCCGCCCAATTGCATCAGCGCCAGCGACTTGTAGCCCTTCGCCGAGGATTTGCTGACGTCGGTGAACAGCTTGGCCGCCTGGTCGGTCTGTCCCTGCTGCAGGGCGTCGAGGGCGGCGGCGTATTGCTCGGAGGCCTTCGCCGCCGCCTGCTCGCGATAATGCGACCAGCCCCACCAGGCCAGGGTCGCTATCAGCGCGGCCGCCGCAAGGCCCAGCAGCCATGGCAGGGCCTTCAGCGCAAACGTCCGGTAGCGGTCGGAGCGCAGCTGCTCCTCGACCTCTTCAAACAGATCGGCCAAACGGGGACTCCGGACTCATATGCACGGCGAGGTGTGCAGAGGCCGGGAACCTATAGCGCGACGCCCCCCGCCGCAACGCCCCCTGCCGCAACGCTCGCCCCAGGCACAAGAAACGGCGGCCCGCATCGCTGCGCGAACCGCCGTCCCTTCATCAGGCGAGCGCAGGGCTCGTCTGGCGAGCTCATAAAGTGAGCCTAGCGCCGGTTGTCCCAGCCGCGGCGAGCAGCTTCGGAGTGGCCGCGCGAATCGCCGAACCACCCCCCTTGGCCGCGGTCCTCGTCGCGGTCGCGACCGCGGTAGGAACGGCGATCATCGTCCTCGTCGCGTGAGCGCGAGCGATAGCGTCGATCGTCATCCTCGTCGCGCGAGCGGAAGCGACCTTCCTCGTCGCGGGCGCGGTAGCGGCCCCGGTCGTCGTCGCGCTCCCGATCGTAGTCGCGATCGCGCGAGGAGAAGGAACGGCGCTCGTCCCAGCCGCGGCGGGACGCTTCAGAGTGGCCTTCCGGATCCCCGTACCAGCCGCTCGGGCCATGGTCGGGATTGTCCCAGCCGCGCCGGGACGCCTCGGCGTGGCCGCGGCTGTCGCCGTACCAGCCGCTCGGGCCGTGGTCGGGGTTGTCCCAGCCGCGCCGGGACGCTTCGGAATGGCCGCGGCTATCGCCGTACCAGCCGCTCGGCCCATGGTCGGGGTTGTCCCAACCACGGCGCGCCGCCTCGGCGTGACCCTCGGGGTCGCCGAACCAGCCGCCCCGCCGGCCGCCGTCGCGTTCGCGGTATGTACGGTCGTCATCGTCGTCGGCGTAACGCCGACGGCCTTCGTACCGCTCGGCTCCGTAGCGCCGGCGATCGTCGCGATCGTCATCGCTCATGAAACGACCGCGTTCGTCGCGCTCGGGTCCGTAGTTTCTAGGCATTCCATACTCCTCCGCTGGTCTTGCGACGCCCGCCAGCAGTTGCAGCGATGACGGGCGCGTCGGCCGCAGGGCGCTCCCTGCCCGGCCCTGCACCTGCTGCTTGCGCTGCTGGATGCGGTGGCCGAGCTCGGGGGTGTCGATCCCGGCGGCCTGAGCCTTGGCGAAGATGCCCGTGCGCGGTTTCTCCTCCTCCGCCACGTGGTGGCGGATCTGTTCGGCCAGCACCTTGAACTTGGCCTGGCGGAACGGGTCGTTCCGACGCCCCTCGAGCAGTTCGAGGATCAACAGCTTGGCGCTGTCATGCTCGACCTGCGCCTCGTCCAGCGGCTCCTCGTCGGACGCGGCCTCGCGGCATGCGGGATAGAAGATCTCCTCCTCCACCAGGGTATGGAGGATCAGGTCCTGACAGGCCTGGCGGATGATCTCGTTCTGGCGCTGATCGTCCGCGCCCTCGAACTCGGCGAACAGCTTCTCCACCTTCTGGTGGTCGGCCTTGAGCAAGGCGCTCGCGCGCTGGGAAGACGCGTTGGTGTCGCCCTGCGCGGCGTTCTCGGCGTCCCGGCCTTGACCGGACTGCGCCGAGCCGGCGGCCGCCTTGTCGCCGGACTGGCCGGCTGCATTCGCGCCGGTCCCAGAGGCGGAGGTCTGGCCAGGATTCTGCGGCTTTTCGGAGCCGCTGCTGATCGTTGGATCGTCGTCCTTCGGCATGGTCCCTCCAAGTTCGCCGCCGCCCTGGCGGCGTGGCGGGAGAACTCGGAGAGCGCCGACTTGTTTCAGCTCTACTTTAATTCTGGCGAGATATGTTCACGCCGCTCTCAAGGTAGCGGTTTACGCTGTTCCTGGAGTGGCGCTATACAAGCCACGCTATAGTAACTTTCGAGGTTCCGACGCTCGGATAGCTTGAGTAACTATCAATTTTATGATTGGCCCGGTTTCCGGGGCAAGCGAAAGCGAGTCAATATTATCCGGCCTTGGCGAAATATATTTCCGCCGGCCCCGGGAACCGGCGCTCGCGGACGTCCTCCGCATAGGCCGCCGCTGCGCGCGCGATCTCGCCCTTCAGGTCGGCGTAGCGCCGCACGAACTTGGGCGTCCAGGAGAAGAGGCCCAGCATGTCGTCGACGACCAGCACCTGGCCGTCGCAGCCGGCGGAAGCGCCGATGCCGATGGTCGGCACGCCCACCGCTTCGGTGATGTCCTTGGCCAGACCTTCGGCGACGCCTTCGACGACGATGGCGAAAGCGCCCGCCGCCTCGCTGGCGCGCGCGTCCTCGAGGATTCGCTGGCGCTCGTCGGCGGCCTTGCCCTTCGCCTTGAAGGCCCCGTCCATCATCACCGCCTGGGGCCTGAGGCCCACATGGCTCATTACCGGCACGCCGCGCTTGACCAGGTAGGCGATCGTCTCGGCGACCGTCTCGCCGGCTTCGACCTTCACCGCCTGGGCGCCGGTCTCCTTGAGCATCCGCGTCGCGTTGACGTAGGCCGTCTCGGCCGAGCCTTCGTAGGAGCCGAACGGCATGTCGACGACGACCATGGCCTTCCTCGACGCGCGCACCACGGCCTGGGCGTGCAGGATCATCATCTCCATCGTCACGCCTATGGTGTTCGGCAGGCCGTGGACCACCATGCCGACGCTGTCGCCCACCAGCAGCACGTCGCAGTGCTCGTCGAGGATCTCGGCGATCGGGGCGGTATAGGCGGTCAGGACGACGATCGGGGTCTTGCCCTTGCGCGCGGCGATGTCGGGCGCCGCCTTGCGGCGGATCGTTTCCTGGCGATGCGATGACACGGATCAGATCTCCTCGATCACACGCGTAAACACGAAGCCCATCAGGATGACGGCTACGCCGATCGCGATCCATACCACGACGCCGCCGCTGGGCAGCGTGGATATCCATTGAACCGGTTCAGTGCGCGGCAGTCCGGAGGACAGCGCCCGCGCCGAACCTTCGACCGCGGCCATCCGATGGAAGACGCTGGAGACCACCAGCTGGCTGGCGCCGATCAGGCCGCCGGCCAACCCGGCGGCGCCGATCAACCAGCGCCGCGCGGTCCAGCCCCGGTCCAGCCGCCGCTCGACCCGTTCGGCGAACGTGTCGTCGTCGGCGAAGGCGGGAGCTTCGGCGAAAAGCCGCTCCAGCCGCCGTTCGAAATCGAGCTCAGCCATCGTGGCGGCTCCTTTCCGGTGCGGTCTCGCCTGCTGACGCCAGCCGGGCCCGAAGCTTGTCCAGACCGCGCTTCACATGGGATTTGACGGTTCCCAGAGGCAGGTTCAAGGACTCCGCCGCTTCGCCGTGCGACAGGCCCGCCCCGAAGCACAGGGCGAGGCAGAGCCGCTCGGCCGGCGACAGCGCCTTCAATCCGTCGTCGAGGTCGATGCGCCCGTCGGCGTCGCCGCCCGGCGGAACCGGATCCGGCGCCTCGACCAGCACCACGAGCCGTCGCGCCTTCTGCAGGCGCCGCAGATAGAGCCGCGCGGCGATCCGTTTGACCCAGGCCGCGAAGGTTCCCTCGCCGCGAAATTCGGTGATCCGTTCGAACGCAGTCAGGAAAGCGTCCTGGGCGACATCGTCCGCTTCCGGCGCTGGCGCGCCCATCCGGCGCAACAGGCCGCGCACCGCCGGCCCGTGCCGTCGCACGAGCTCGCCGAAGGGCGCACGCTTCCCCGTCACGGCCTGGGCGCAAAGCTCCAGGTCATGCAATTGGGCGAAGCGCAGCTTTCCGGCGCCGGCCATAGGCGTGGGGTCCCCCGCGCGGCGGCTTAGGTGCGATCCCTATCGATCCGCGAAATGGCGATCAACGCCAGACCGATGAAGCCCGGGATCGCCGCCAGCCCGATCATCGGATAGGTCGCATCCGGCTCGCCCTGGCCGATCACGAGTCCCATCGCCACCAGCCCGAGCGCGACGCCGAGCAGGATCACGCCGCGCCGCAGGTCGCGCCGAGGCGACGGCGCGGGCCGCTGAGGGCGGGTTTCCGCGGTCAGGAGATTGACCATCTCCGGCGGCAAGGTCTGACCCTTCTCGATCGCGGCCCGCAGCGCCTCGGCCATTTTCCGGCGCTCGAGGCTCTGCAGATAGCGCGGGACGACCACGATCACCGCGACCATCACGAACGCCGCAATGGGGACTAGTGAATGCATCGACTCTTCCTCTTGTCATTTCAGACAGCGGAGGCGCCGTCCTTCAGGAACAGGAGGCGATGTTCTGCGGCAATGGATGCAGGCTGCGCCGTGAATTCTTTGTCATGTTCCGGGCGGTCGGCGGTCAGCCGAACCGGCGCTCGTATTCGGCCGGCCTGAAGCCCACCAGAAGCTGCCCGTCGGCCTCCAGAACCGGCCGCTTGATCATCGACGGCTGGGCCAGCATCAGCTCGACCGCCTTCGCAGCGTCGATCCCGCTGCGCTCGGCGTCCGGAAGCTTGCGGAAGGTCCTGCCCGAACGGTTGAGCAGCGCCTCCCAGCCGAGCCTGGCGACCCAGGTTTCCAGCCGCTCGCGCTCGATCCCCTGCTTCCTGTAGTCGTGGAAGTCGTAGGCGACGCCGTGCTGGTCGAGCCAGGTCCAGGCCTTCTTCATCGTGTCGCAGTTGCGGATGCCGTAGAGGATCGTCGTCACAGCCGGCTTGCTCCAAGTAAGGCCGGGCTTTGTCGCGCGATTCGCGCCGGCTGCGGGCTAACTGGACCCCGCCCGCCGGGTCCGGCAGAATGGGCTCGCGACATCCGCGGCCGAGCCGCCGTGGAGAGTGGAGACTGCGATGCAAGGCATGGACGGCGAAAACTGCCCGTTCGAATTCAACTTCGATCCGGCGACCTTCAATGTGGGCGACACGGTCAGCTACCGGGTTCCCAGCCAGTTCCAGGACTTCCCCTTCGTCGGCGTGCTCATCGAGGTGCACGAAGACTACGTGATCCTTTCGTCCAATCCGAAGGATCCGAAGGAGAGCATGCGGGCCACCCGCGAAAGCCGCCCGGTCGTCGCCGACGATCAGATCGTTTGAATCTCCGCGCGGCGGCCCGGCGCCGCCGATCACATCCCGCGGATTGACCTTTGGCGCGTTACGCCTAGGTGAAGGGTTTCGCGCGGTCCCGCCTATCGATCGAGACAATTGCCCATGCCCGCCTACCGCTCCCGCACCTCCACTCATGGCCGCAACATGGCCGGCGCCCGCGGCCTCTGGCGCGCGACGGGGATGAAGGACGCCGACTTCGGCAAGCCGATCATCGCGGTGGTGAACTCCTTCACGCAGTTCGTCCCCGGTCACGTGCACCTGAAGGACCTCGGCCAGCTGGTCGCCCGCGAGATCGAGCGCGCCGGAGGCGTGGCCAAGGAGTTCAACACCATCGCCGTCGACGACGGCATCGCCATGGGCCACGACGGCATGCTCTACAGCCTGCCCTCGCGCGACCTGATCGCCGACAGCGTCGAGTACATGTGCAATGCGCATACGGCCGACGCCATGGTCTGCATCTCCAACTGCGACAAGATCACGCCCGGCATGCTGATGGCCGCGCTGCGTCTCAACATCCCGGCGGTCTTCGTCTCCGGCGGGCCGATGGAGGCCGGCAAGGTGGTGCTGCGCGGCAAGGAGGTCGCCCTCGACCTGGTCGACGCCATGGTGGCCGCCGCCGACGACAGCATGAGCGACGCCGAGGTCGCGACCATCGAGCGCTCGGCCTGCCCGACCTGCGGCTCCTGCTCGGGGATGTTCACCGCCAACTCGATGAACTGCCTGACCGAGGCGCTCGGCCTGTCGCTGCCGGGCAACGGCTCGACGCTGGCGACTCACGCCGACCGCGAGCGGCTGTTCCTGGAAGCCGGCCACCTGATCGTCGACATCACCCGGCGCTGGTACGAGCAGGACGACGCGAGCGTGCTGCCGCGCTCGGTCGCCAGCTTCAAGGCGTTCGAGAACGCCATGAGCCTCGACATCGCCATGGGCGGCTCGACCAACACGGTGCTGCACCTGCTGGCCGCGGCCCATGAAGCGGGCGTGAACTTCACCATGGAGGACATCGACCGGCTCTCGCGCCAGGTGCCCTGCCTCTCCAAGGTCGCCCCGGCCAAGCAGGACGTGCACATGGAGGACGTTCACCGGGCGGGCGGCATCATGGCCATCCTGGGCGAGCTGGAGCGCGGCGGCTTGATCCATAGCGACTGTCCGACGGTGCACAGCGCGAGCCTCGGCGAGGCGCTGGCGCGCTGGGACGTGCGCCGCGCCAACAGCGAGGCGGTCCACACCTTCTATCGCGCCGCCCCCGGCGGCGTGCCCACCCAGGTCGCCTTCAGCCAGAACCGGCGCTGGGACGAGCTCGACCTCGATCGCGAAGGCGGCGTCATCCGCGACGTCGAGCACGCCTTCTCCAAGGACGGCGGCCTGGCGGTGCTGAAGGGCAACCTCGCGCTCGACGGCTGCATCGTGAAGACCGCCGGCGTCGACGAGAGCATCCTGAAGTTCGCCGGCCCGGCGAAGGTCTACGAGAGCCAGGACGCGGCGGTCAGCGCCATCCTGACCGGCAAAGTCGAGGCCGGCGACGTGGTGGTGATCCGCTACGAAGGCCCGCGCGGCGGTCCGGGCATGCAGGAGATGCTCTATCCGACGAGCTACCTGAAGTCGAAGGGCCTGGGGAAGGCCTGCGCCCTGATCACCGACGGCCGCTTCTCCGGCGGCACCTCGGGGCTTTCGATCGGCCACGTCTCGCCGGAAGCGGCCGAAGGCGGGCTGATCGGGCTTGTCGAGGACGGCGACCGGATCGAGATCGACATCCCCAGCCGCACGATCCAGCTGGCCGTCGCCGACGATGTCCTCGCCAAGCGCCGCGCCGCCATGGCGGCCAAGGGCGCCCAGGCGTGGAAGCCTGCTGATCGTGACCGCAAGGTCTCGATGGCGCTGCGCGCCTATGCGGCCTTCACCACCAGCGCCGCGCGCGGCGCGGTGCGGGACGTGGACCAGCCGCGCCGCTGAACGTGGTCAGGCCGCCGTCGGCCAAAGAATGCCCTGGCGGCGGCGAGTCTCGATGAAGTCGATCAGCGCCTGCAGCGGCGACGGGGGCTGGCCACGGCTCGGGTAGTAGAGGAAAACCCCCGACCGCTCGCCGCTCCAATCCGTGAACAGGCTCTCCAGGGCGCCGCTGGCGATGAGCGGCGCGACCATCGGCTCGGGCAGGTAGCCCACGCCGAGCCCGTCGAGCACGCACCGTAGCCAGACGTCGGCGTCGTTGACCGTCAGGCTTCCCTCGACCGCGATCTCGATCCGCTGTTCGCCGTTGACGAACGTCCAGGGCAGCAGGGCCCCGTCCCAGGGCGCGCGGACCTGAATGCAGTTGTGTGCGTGCAAGTCCTTGGGCGCCTGCGGCCAGCCTCGCGCCGCCAGGTAGACCGGGGCCGCCACCGCCAACAGGCGATAGGGTTCGGCGACCCGCAGCGTCGCCATGTCGCGTTCGACCTGGTGGCCGGGCCGGATCCCGGCGTCGAAGCCGCTCTTGACGATGTCGGTCCGCGCGTCCTCGACCACCACCTCCATCCGGATCTCGGGATATTCGCTGAGGAAGGGCTTGAGCAGCGGCGCCACCAGCTGGGAGGCGAAGGGCCGCGCCACCGCCAGCCGCAGCGAGCCCATCGGCTTGTCGCGGAAGGAATTGACGTTCTCCAGCGCCTCCCCCAGGCGCGTCAGGATCGGCTGGACGTCGGCCAGCAGCCGTGCGCCGACCTCGGTCAGGGCGACGCTGCGGGTGGTGCGGTTGAAGAGGCGCACGCCCAGCCGCTCCTCCAGAGCTCGGATCGTCTGGCTGACGGTCGGCAGGGCGACGCCCAGTTGGGCGGCGGCGCGGGTGAAACTCTTGTGCTCGGCCACCGAGGCGAAGGCGTTCAGCTCGCCGAAATCGACATGCGTCATTATTCCCACTTTGCGAGCAGATAGTTTGGAATATTCCCCCTTATCAAAGGACGGCCCGGCCGCCAAATGACGAAGCCCTGTGCGATGGCGTGCGCGCTCGCGCCCTCGCCGTCCTCGGTCTGGCGGGACGTTCAGCTCAAGATGTCGGAAGCGACCGCCGCGATCTTCGATGCGGCCCCTGCAAGGTCAAAAGGCGCGTACTGGATCATCACCGCCGCGGTGATGGCCGCCACGACCATGCAGTCGCTGGACACCACCATCGCCAACGTCGCCTTGCCGCGCATGCAGGGCGCGCTGTCCGCCAGCCAGGACCAGATGGGCTGGGTGCTGACGTCCTACATCGTCGCCGCGGCGATCACGATCCCGCTGTCGGGGTGGCTGGCGAACGCCTTCGGCAAGCGCAAGGTGCTGCTGGTCTCGATCGTCCTCTTCACCCTGGCCTCCCTGTTGTGCGGCATGGTCACCACCTTGCCCGAGATCGTGCTCGCAAGGTTCCTGCAGGGCGTCGGCGGCGCGGCCCTGGTGCCGCTGTCGCAGGCGGTGCTGTTCGACATCAACGAGCCGAAGGACTTCCCCAAGGCGATGGCCATCTGGGCCGGCGCGGCCCAGATCGGCAGCATCGGCGGCCCGGCCCTGGGCGGGTGGCTGACCGAAAACTTCAGCTGGCGCTGGGTCTTTTACATCAACCTGCCGATCGGGGTGATCGCCTTTCTGGGTCTGCTTACGCTCAAGGAACGGCCGCTGCCGCTCAGGACGCGATTCGACTTCATGGGCTTCGCCGCCCTGACCGTGGCGGTCACCGCCCTGCAGTTGATGCTCGACCGCGGCCAGCAGCTCGACTGGTTTTCGTCGAAGGAGATCATCACCGAGACGCTGATCGCCGCGGCGGCCTTCTACGTCTTCGTCGTGCACATGTTCACGACGGACAAGCCGTTCCTGAACCCGCACCTCTTCCAGGACAGCAACTTCGTCGCCTCGACGCTCTTTATCTTCCTGATCGGCATCGTGCTCTTCGCCACCCTGGCGCTGCTGCCGCCCTTGATGCAGAACGAGATGGACTACCCCGTCCTGCTCACCGGCCTGGTGACGGCGCCGCGCGGGATCGGCACCGTGTTCGGGATGATGGTGGTCAGCCGGCTGCTGACCCTCATCGACGTAAGGGCGGTCCTCGCCGCGGGCCTGGCGATCACCGCCCTCTCCCTCTGGCAGATGACGAAGTTCTCGCCGGACATGTCCTACATGCCGCTGGTGGTCTCTGGCCTGCTTCAGGGCTTCGGCGTCTCCCTGGTCTATGTGCCGGTGTCGAGCACCGCCTTCGCGACCCTGGATCCCAGCCTGCGGAACGAAGGCGCGGCCCTGTTCAGCCTGATGCGCAACATCGGCAGCTCGGCCGGGATCTCGGTGGTGCTGTTCATGCTGACGCGCAACACCCAGACCATGCACGCCGCGCTGACCGCGATGGTCCGCACGCCCAGCGCCGACCCGACGTCGGCCGCGGTCGCCGCTCGGGTCGACCCCTGGGCCAACCACAGCCTCCCGGCGATCGACGCGGCGATCAACCACCAGGCTGCATTCGTCGCCTATCTGGACGACTTCAGGCTGATGATGGTGGCGACCCTCGTCACCTTGCCGTTCGTCTTGCTGATCCGCACCCGCCGCGGCGCCGTCGGCGGCGGCCACGCCGTGTTGGACTGACGCCTCGGCTTCGACCGCATGGAACGGCCATAACAGGGCCCTATCGTTCGATTGATTCCGGTACGACGCAGGCCGAAGCTTCAGGCTGTCACACAGGATATTCATTCCAGTCATGAAACTTCGCCGCGCGACGACCTTCGCCGTCATGACTTCCGCGCTCGCCCTGGCGGCCGCAGCGCGCGCCCAGGGGCAGAACGCCGCACCCGACGCGCGCGCGGCGCAGACCCTGAAGCAGATGACGCTCGACGAACGGTTCGACCTGATCCGCGGCTACATGCCGTTCCAGCTGCCCGAGGCCGAAAAGCCAAAGGGCGTGATCTTCGGGGCGGGCTATGTGAAGGGCGTGCCGCGACTGGGCGTGCCCGCGCTGATCGAGAGCGACGCCAGCCTGGGCGTGGCCAACATGGACAACGTCATGCGCCATGGGGACGTGGCCACCGCCCTGCCCTCGGGCGCGGCCATGGCCTCGACCTGGGACCCGCAGCTGATCGAACAGGCGGGCGCCATGATCGGCTCGGAGGCCCGGGCCAAGGGCTTCAACGTCATGCTCGCCGGAGGCGTCAACCTGGTCCGCGAGCCGCGCAACGGCCGCAACTTTGAATACCTGGGCGAGGACCCGCTGCTGGCCGGGACCCTGGCCGGCCACGCCATCCGAGGGGTCCAGTCGAACCGGATCATCTCGACCATCAAGCACTTTGTCCTGAACGCCCAGGAGACCGGCCGCACGACGCTGACGGCGAGCATCCCCGAGCAGGCGCTGCGCGAGAGCGACCTGCTGGCGTTCGAGATCGGCATCGAGATCGGCCAGCCCGGCTCGGTGATGTGCGCCTACAACCAGGTCAACGGCGTCTATGCCTGCGAGAACAGCTTCCTGCTCACCGACGTCCTGCGCCGGGACTGGGGCTACAAGGGCTTCGTGATGTCCGATTGGGGCGCCGTCCATAGCCCTTCGATCCGCGCCGGCCTCGACCAGGAGTCCGGGACCCAACACTCCGACACGCCCTATTTCGGCGCCCTGCTGCGCCAGGAGCTGGCCGCCGGCCGCGTCACCGACGCCGACATCGACCGGGCGGTGCTGCGCATCCTGCGCACCATGTATGCGTCGGGCGTCGCCGACGATCCGGTGAAGATGGGCCGGCCGATCGACTACGACGCCCACGGCAAGGTCGCCCAGGCGGTGGCCGAGGCCGGGATCGTGCTGCTGAAGAACGAAGGCGGCCTGCTGCCGATCGCAGGCTCTGCGAAGCGCATCCTCGTCGTCGGCGGCCACGCCGACGCAGGCGTGCCGAGCGGCGGCGGCTCGTCACAGGTCACGCCCGTGGGCGGGCCGGCGCTCGCACTCAATATTCCGGGAGAGCCCGCCTGGCAGAGGCGGGTATACGCGCCGTCCCCGCCGCTCACGGCGCTCAGGGCGGCGCTGCCGCAGGCGACGGTGAGGTTCGACGACGGAACCGATCCGCAGCGCGCCGCGGCGGCCGCCCGAGACGCCGACCTCGTGGTGGTGTTCGGCGAGCAGTTCACCACCGAGGACAAGGACGTTCCCGACCTCAGCCTGCCGGACAATCAGAACGCCCTGATCGCGGCGGTCGCTACGGCGAACCCGAAGACCGTCGTGGTGCTGGAGACCGGCGGGCCGGTGACCATGCCCTGGCTGGATCAGGTGGGGGCGGTGCTCGAGGCCTGGTATTCGGGACAACGCGGCGGCGAGGCCATCGCCCGCGTCCTTACCGGCCAGGTGAATCCGTCCGGGCGCCTGCCCATCACCTTCCCAGCCTCGCTCGCCCAGACGCCGAACCCGAAACTGCCCGGCGCCGACCTCCTGGCCGGCAAGAGCGACGAGGAGATCGCCGCCCTGCCCGACGCCCAGAAGCACTTCCCGGTCACCTATCCGGAAGGCGCCGACGTCGGCTACCGCTGGTATGACCGCACCAAGGCCAGGCCGCTGTTCGCCTTCGGCCACGGCCTCAGCTACACGCGCTTCGCCTACAAGAGCCTGGCCGTCACCGGCGGCAAGGGCCTGCGAGTCAGCTTCCAGGTCGCCAACGTCGGCCAGCGCCTCGGCGTGGAGGTGGCCCAGGTCTACGCCCGGGTGAACGGCGTCAAGCGTCTGGTCGGCTGGCGGCGCATTGAGCTTAGGCCCGGCGAGGCCCGCCAGGTCTCCGTCGCCGCGGATCCGCGGCTCCTGGCCGCGTTCGATGTGGCCGGGCGGCGTTGGCGCGTCGCGCCCGGCCTCTACGAGATCGAGGTGGGCTCCGCCTTCGACCAGCCGCAGCTGACCGGAAAGGCCCAGCTGGCGACGCTCTCGATCAAGCCCTGAGTCCGCGGCTCAGCGCTGCGGCGGCCGCTTCAGGTCCGCCTCGACGGCGCTCTCCACCCTGGCCAGCCCGCGCACGGGATCGGCGTCGCCCTCGAGAAGGGTGCGATAGCGCCTGAGGTCCGCGGTGGTGATCCGCCGCACGCCATGCTCGCGCGACCACTCGAGCCCGATCCGCTGTCCCAGCCCGCAGGCCGTGGGCAGGAGCGCCGGACGCTGCGCCGGCGCGCCGCGCGCCACCAGCCTGGCGGCGATGTCGTTCCAGGTGGGCGAGCCCGGCAGGCAGGCCAGCATCTGGCCGCACTGGCCGGTCCAGAAGCGCTTGTACCAGCGCACGTGCTCGGCGGAATCGAAGCGCAGGTTGGCGTCCGAGACGTAAGCCCGGCAGATCGGCGTGACATAGGCCTGGGCTCTGGCCTGCCCGGCGAGGCCGAGCAGAGCGGCCAGGACGAGGCCGCGCCACATCGCAGCGCGCAGCCTCAATGGCGATTCGTCAGCGGGCCGTCCGGCCGCCCGTCGACGAACTGGCGCACGCGCGCGTCGTCGGTGTGGTCGAGCTCGGCCGGGGTTCCACGCCAGATGATTTGTCCCTTGTTCAGCATGGCGATCTCGTCGCCGATGGTCCGGGCCGAGGCCAGGTCGTGGGTGATCGACACCGCCGTGCAACCGAGCCTGCGGACCTGTTCGACGATCAGGCCGTTGATCGCCGCGGCCGTGATCGGATCGAGCCCGGTGGTCGGCTCGTCGAAGAAGATGATCTCCGGCGTGGCGACCACGGCGCGGGCCAGCCCGACCCGCTTTTGCATGCCGCCGGAGAGCTCGCCGGGGAACAGGTCGGCGACCTGCGCGCCCAACCGCACACGCTCCAGCGCCTCGACGGCCCGCTCGCGGGCGGCCTTGCGCTTGACGCCGTCGGCGTTGAGCAGGCGAAAAGCGACATTCTCCCAGACCGACAGGCTGTCGAACAGCGCCCCGCCCTGGAAGAGCATGCCGAAGCGGGAAAACAGCTTGCTGCGCGCTGGGCCGCGCAGCCCCACCACGTCCTGGCCGTCGAGGGCGATCTCGCCGGCGTCGGGCGTCATCAGGCCCAGCGCCACCTTGAGCGTGACCGACTTCCCCTGCCCCGACCCGCCGATGATCACCAGGGAACGCCCGGCGTCCACCGCCAGGTCGAGCCCGTCCAGCACCCGCTTGCCGTCGAAGCGCTTGTGCACGCCCTTCCAGGCGAGTTTCGGCACGGTGGTCATGTGTGGGCGAACAGCGAGGTGAGCAGGTAGTCGGCGGCGAACACCAGCACCGAGGCGGAGACGACGGCATGCGTCGTCGCCCGGCCGACGCCGCGGGCGCCGCCCTTGGCGTTGTAGCCGTGGAAGCAGCCCATCAATGTGACGATGAAGCCGAACACGGCGGCTTTGATCAGGCCGGAGCCCACATCCCACGCCTGCAGGAAGCTCATGGTGTTGCGGATGTAGACCGTCGGATTGAAGTGCAGCACGCGGGTGGCGACCAGCCAGCCGCCGGCCACCCCGATCAGGTCGGCGACCACGGTCAGCAGGGGCAGCATGACCACGCCCGCCACCAGGCGCGGCGCCACCAGGTAGCGGAACGGATCGGTCGACAGGGTCTGCATCGCGTCGATCTGTTCGGTGGCGCGCATGGCGCCCAGCTCGGCGGCGATGGCGGCGGACACGCGGCCCGCCAGCATCAGGGCGGCCAGCACCGGCGCGAGCTCCCGGGTGATGCCCAGCGCGACGATCTGCGGCATGACCTGCTCGGCGTTGAACCGCCCGCCGCCGGTGTAGATGTTGAGCGCCAGCGCCGCGCCGGTGAAGACCGCGGTCAGGCCCACGACCGGCAGCGAGAAATAGCCGACGGCCGCCAGCTGGCGCAGCAGCTGGGCGGAGAACCAGGGCGGGCTCGCCGCGGCCGCGACGCCGCGAGCGGCGAACACCGCCACCGACCCTACCCGCTTCAGGACGCCCAGGGTGGAGCGGCCCAGCAGGCGAAGAGGGCTGAGTACGGCCGGCGGCGCGACGGTCGAGGCGGTCATCTCAATAGTCCGGCAGAGCCGCGACGTTGCCCGCCGCCGGAGCCTTCGCCGCCGCGGCGCCCGCGGCGGGAGCCGCGGCGTTGCCCGCCGCCGCGTCCCCCGATTGCGGGCGCAGGAACTGGCCGATCAGGCCGAAGAGGTCGACCGAGCCTTGCGTGTTCTCGATCTCGCTACCGGGCTTCAGGTCTTCCAGCGCGCCGCCCGGCGCGATGGCGATGTGCGCGCCGCCCAGCAGGCTGTCGCTGGTGATCTTGGCGGTGGAGTCCGCCGGCAGCTTGACGGCGGGATCAAGGCTCAGCTTCGTCACCGCCAGGAAGGTCTTGGGATCGAGCCTGATCTCCGAGACCGTGCCTACCTTCACCCCGGCCACGCTGACCACGGCGCCGGGCGCGAGCGCGCCGACCTCGCCGAACTTGGCCGTGACCTCATAGCTGCCGGCCTTGCGGCCGACGCCGCCGACGGTCAGCGAATAGACCAGGAAGACCGCGGCCAGCAGGATGACGACCAGGCCCGTGGCGGCCTCGGCCCATTGTTCACGCAAAGTCAGATCCCTTCCGTTCCGTTCGCCGGCCGTCTCAGCGGCTCGACGGCGGCCGCTTCGCGTCGCGCTGCAACTGGGCGACCAGCACGTCGATGTTTCCGTGCGCGTTGTCGATGGTCGAGACGAAGTCCTGCTGCTGGGTGATCGCCAGCCAGACGCCCTTGAACTGGACGTCGACGGCCTTCCAGCCGCCCGAGCCGCCCAGCACGCGCCAGGCGACGTCGACCGGCTGCGCATTGTGACCGCCGGTGATCTGGGTGGTGACGATGACATCGCCGGGCTTGCGCACGGTCGAGCCGGTCACCTTCAGGACTTCGCCGTGATAGTCGTCCAGGCGGTTGCGGTAGACGCTCTCGGCGTAAGCGCGGAACGCCGGCGTGAAGCGCGCCTTCTGCTCGGGCGTGATGGACCGGGCGTACTTGCCGAGCACGAAGTTGGTGATCTTCGGCACGTCGGCGAGTTCGTCGATGGCGCGGTGGAAGGCCGCCTCCTTCTGCGCCTCGCTGAGGCCCTTGTCGGCCAGGATGCCGATCACCTTTTGCGCGCTGGCCTGCACAAACTGCTCCGCGCCAGGGTCGCGCGCGCCTTGGGCCTGGCTGGAAGTCGCCGCGCCCAGCGTCAGGACGGCGGCGACGGTGGCGAGCGCAGCGCTCATGCGGCGGCGGTTCAGGTGGGGCATCGTCGGATCCAAGTTCTGGAAGGCTACGCTTTTACTGTGCGCTCGGCGTTTCGTCGAAGTCCGGAAGCGCCTGGGTCTTGCCCGTGGCGTTCTGGATGACCGAGGCCCGATACTGCGTATAGGCCGATCGGGTGGTCACGTAGGGATCGGTGGCGTCCTTCAGGGCCTCGAACGCCGGATCGCTGAGGGCGCGCTGGTCCAGCGCCGTGACGCCGTAGCGGATCGCGCCAGGAGTGGAGGTGATCGGGCCGGTGATGAAGCCGATCGGGTCGGTGGCGACGTCGACGATCCGCCCGATCCCGTCGCGCAGGTTCGTGGGGCCGACGACCGGCACGAAGATGTAGGGGCCGGGCTGGGCGCCGTAGCGGCCGAGGGTCTGGCCGAAATCGGATTCGTGAGGCTCCAGGCCCCAGCGCGCGGCGACGTCGAAAAGGCCGAGGACGCCCACCGTCGAATTGACGACGAACCGCGCGGTGGCGCGGCCGGCCTTCCTCGGATGGCCCTGCAGGACGTCCTCGATCACCGTCGAGGGTTCGCTGAGGTTGTAGACCATCGAGGTCACCCGGTTGCGCACCGGCGCGGGGGTGACCTTCATGTAGCCGTGGGTGACCGGTGCGAAAACCGCATGGTCGAGGCCCATGCCGAAGGCGAACAGCCCGCGGTTCATCGGCTGCCAGGGGTCGTAGGCGACGGTGGCGTCGGCCCGCGCCTCGGGCGCCACGGCGCGCTCCGCCGGCGGAGTCGGGGGCGCATCCTGCGCCGCCGCGCTCGTCGCGGCCAGCGCGCCGGCCAGGCAAAGGCCGACATACCGCAGCGGCCCGGTCAGCCGGCCGATCGATCTAGCGCGTCGAGTCATGGACGATCCCCTTCCCGCTGCCACGTAGCTATACCGTAGTGAGGATCAAGCCCCAGCGGCGTAACTTTGCCGATGGCTTTGCATCTCCGCAGCGGCCTGTGGCCTTCGGGCCGCAAGATTCCGTCCGGCGTCGGAATTCCGTCGGCGCGGCCGCAGGTTCAGGAGCGGCCTACGTATCACCGCTCTGCCGCGGCGACCCCCTGCGAGGCGGCCGGCATGCCGCAGACGGCGCTCTCCTTCCCTGGTTACTCTTCGAAAGGATCGGTCGGCCGAAAGCGCCCGGAAAGAAACGCGTCCGCGACCAGCCGCAGGGGCGCCAGATCGACGTCGCTGCGGCGGTGTTGCACGAGATCGACGAAATGCCGGTACATGGCCGGATACTCGCCCTCCGGCCCGCAGTCCTGCGCGACGCCGTCGATCGCGAGCCTGTCGCCGCCTTCGCTGAGCAGCAATTCGCCCTGGTTTGTCTCGATCGAGATATTCCAGGTCTGCAGCCCCGTCTGGCGGAAGTCGAACACGGCCTCGATCGGCGCACCCTCGACGGTTTTCAGGGCGAGTTTGGCCGCGATCGGCGCGGCGCGGTTCGACGGCACCTCCAGCTCAGCCGCCGACAGCACGATCGGATCGCGCACGACCTCGGTGAGGATGGAGAGCGCGTTGATCCCAGGATCGAACACGCCGAAACCGCCCGCGTCGAAGATCCAGGTCTGTCCCGGATGCCAACGGCGGACGTCCTCCTTCCAGGTAATGGCCGCCCTTCGCAGCGTGCGTCCCGCCAGCCACGCCCGCGCCGGCGCCACCGCTGCGGCGTATCGCGAATGCCAGCTGGCGAAGAGCGTAAGGCCTTTCTCGTCGGCCAGGCTGATCAGCGCCTCCACCGCGCAGATGGTCGCGCCTGGGGGCTTCTCCAGGAAGACGTGCTTGCCCGCGGCGATAGCCTGCCTGGCGGCGTCGAACCGCGGCTGTGGCGGCTGGCACATCACCACCGCGTCCAGGTGCGGCTCGGCGGCCAGCATCTCCCCGACCTCGGCGTAGTTGCGCACGCCCTCGGCCCGCGCGTGGGGACTGGCGACGGCGACCAGCTCGATCCCCGGCGTCCTGGAGATGGCTGGAAGGTGCTGGTCGCGGGCGATCTTGCCGAGACCGACGAGGCCGAGCTGGATTTTTGGGCTCATTGGGGCGCGCGCCTTTACGGGTTTCTCCCAAACGACCTGACCGTCGCGCAGGATCCGGCACTGGACCCGACGCCGCACCGTGCCCACAACTGGCGGAATGATCGAGACCGCCCGGCTGATCCTGCGCCCATTCCGCGACGCCGACCGCGACGCCTTCGCCGCGCTCAACGGCGACCCGCGGGTCAGCGACTGGCTGGGCGGACCGATCGACCGCAGGGCGAGCGACGCCGCCCTCGACCGCGTCACCTCTCACATCGCCGAGCACGGCTTCGGCTTCTGGGCCGCCGAGCGCAAGGCGGACGCGCGCCTGATCGGCATGATCGGCCTCATGCGCCTGCAGGCCGATCTGCCGCCCTCGCCGGCCGTCGAGATCGGCTGGCGCCTTTCGCCGGACGCCTGGGGCCAGGGCTTCGCCTCGGAAGGCGGCGCGGCCGCGCTCGCCTGGGGGTTCGAGCACCTCGACATCGACGAGATCATCGCCATCACCGCGGTCGACAACCGGCGCTCGCAGCGCGTGATGCAGCGGATCGGCATGGTCGAGCAACCTGGCCGCGCCTTCGACCACCCGCATCTTCCAGTGGATCATCCGCTCCGGCGGCACGTGCTTTACGCCGCGGGTCGCGCCTGCGCCTGAGGCCGCCTCACGGCTTCAGCCGCAGCGGAACGCCGGCGAACATCACCTCCACCTCGTCCGCGCGCTCGGCGACCCGCCGGTTCATCCGACCGGCTTCGTCGCGGAACCGCCGGGCCAGGGCGTTCTCCGGCACGATGCTCATGCCGACCTCGTTGGTGACGAAGATCACCTCGCCCAATGCGTGGTCCGCGGCCTCGAGCATGAGATCGGTCTCCTGAGCAAGGCTGCGCTCGGCGAACATCAGATTGCTGAGCCACAGCGTCAGGCAGTCCACGACTGCGCAGTCTTCAGGCGCCAGCCCCGCGATCGCGGCGGCGAGATCGAGCGGCGCCTCCAGCGTCCGCCACGCTGGACCGCGCTCGGCCCGGTGGCGGGCGATTCGCTCGCGCATCTCCTCGTCCAGAGCTTCAGCCGTGGCGATCATGACCGGCGTCCCGCCGCGCCGCTGGGCCTGCGCCTCCGCCAGCGCCTGGGCGCGGGCGCTCTTGCCCGAGCGCGCTCCACCGATGATCAGCCTCAGGCCCATTCGAAACACCCTTGTTTGACGCACCGCGCCAGCGCGACTATAGCGCCACTCACGCAACGGGTTCCCGCAAGGGATCAAAAGGGAACTGGGTGAAAGACCCGGACTGTCCCCGCAACTGTGAGCGGCGAGCACGACCCCATGCGCCACTGGGCCGAAAGGCCTGGGAAGGCGGGGCCGGGCGATCGAGCCGCAAGTCAGGAGACCTGCCCGCGGCGGTCGTCATTCGACGAGGTCGGGGATGGCCTTGGAGGACGGGAGAACACCCCGGTTCGGCGACGTCTTGTCCGGCCGCGCGTGCGCGGGGCGGGCGCGTCGCGCCCAACCTCGCGTTCCGGCGGCCTTCGATTGAAGAGGGCCTCGCCTTGAACACCAGATTTTTCGTTTCCACCGCCATTTCCGTGCTCGCCGTCGCCGCGCCTGCCGCATCCCTGGCCGCCGACATGGACATTCCATCGACGGATGAGCTCGTCGTCGTCGCCAGCCGCGCGCCCGAACGGGCCGACCACATCGGCCAGCAGGTCACGGTGCTGACCGCCGAGGAGCTGAAGGCGCAACAGACGCAGGTCCTCAGCGACATCCTGAGCCGCACGCCGGGCGTCAGCTTCTCGCGCAATGGCGGGGTGGGCGCGCCGACCCAGGTCTATATCCGCGGGGCGGAGACGGGCCAGACGGTCGTGCTGATCGATGGGGTCAAGCTGAACGACCCCACCTCCACCGACAACAGCTTCAACTTCGGCAACCTGCTGGTCGGCGACATCAGCCGGGTCGAGGTCCTGCGCGGGCCGCAGTCGGTGCTGTGGGGCAGCCAGGCCATCGGCGGGGTGGTCAACCTCATCACCACGGACCCGACGAAGCCCTTCGAGAGCGACCTCATGGCCGAGGGCGGCTCGAACAACTGGTACCTGGGCCGCGCCGGTGTCGGCGGCAAGACCGACCGCGTCGCATGGCGGGCGACCGTGGGCTATCTGTCGACCACGGGCGTCTCGGCCTTCGACCAGGCCAAGGGCGGAACGGAATCCGACGGCTACAAAAACATCGGCGCCAGCGCCAAGGCCAAGGTGGCCGTCACCGACCAGCTGTCGCTCGACCTGCGCACCATCTATTCGCGCGGCCGGAACGACTTCGACGGCTTCCCGCCGCCGGACTTCACCTTCGCCGACGACCGCGAGTACGGGGTGACCGAGGATCTGGTCGGGTACGTGGGCGCCAATCTCGGCCTGCTGGACGGCCGCTTCACCAACCGCCTCGCCTTCGCCTACACCCAGACCCGGCGGAAAAACTACGACCCCGACCAGACCTTGACAGACGTCACTTTCGGCTCGCTGGGGCGCAACCGGCGCTTCGAGTACCAGGGCGCCTTCGCCATCACGCCGGCCTGGAAGACGGTGTTCGGCGCCGAGACCGAGCACGCGTCGATGCGCAGCAACTCGCCGTCCGATTTCGATCCGAGCCCGCCCTCCATCAGCCGCAGCGCCGACCTCACCGGCGTCTACGCCAACCTGACCGGCGACGTGCTGACGAACCTGACGCTCAGCGGCGGGATCCGCCACGACCACCACAGCGACTTCGGCGGCCACACCGTCGGCCAGGCCTCCGCCGCCTGGCGCCTCAACGACGGGAACACCATCCTGCGCGCGAGCTGGGGCCAGGGCTTCAAGGCGCCCAGCCTCTACCAATTGGGCAGCGAGTTCGGGAACCCGAACCTGGCGCCGGAATCCTCCCACAGCTGGGACACCGGCATCGAGCAACGGCTGTTCGACAACCGCGTCGTCCTCTCCGCGGCCTACTTCGACCGCCGGACAAAGAACCAGATCGACTTCTTCACCTGCACCAGCGGCTCGGGCGATCCGCTCTGCATCGGCGCCGGCGGCCTGCCGCGGTTCGGCTACTACGCCAACACCGCGCGCACCAAGGCCCACGGCGTCGAACTGAACGCCGAGGTGGACGTCACCGACGCGCTGACGGTGACGGCCAACTACACTTGGACCGACGCGCGCAACGACGTCGAGGGCAGCCCGAACTTCGACAAGCGACTCGCCAGACGTCCAGCCCGGGAGGCCAACGCCGAGGCGACCTATCGCTGGCCGACCAAGCTCGAGACGGCGATCGCCGTGCACTACGCCGGCGACCGCTTCGACAATACGGCCAACACCACCGTCCTGAAGGGCTACGTGCTCTGGGACATCCGCGCGTCCTACCCGATCAACGACACGGTCGAGGTCTATGGGCGGATCGAGAACCTCTTCGACAGGTCCTACGAGACGATCCGCAACTACGGCCAGCTCGGTCGGGCGGCCTACGCCGGCGTGAGGGCGACATTCTGATGACGACGTCGGCCGAGCTGGATGGCTTCATCCGGCACGGCGGCCGGCTGGCGGCGGCGCAGGCGGCCTTTCCGCAGGCGCCGCAGCCCTGGCTCGACCTTTCGACGGGGATCAACCCGCGGCCCTATCCGGCGCCGCGGGCCAGCCGCGCCGAGCGGGCGCGCCTGCCCGACCCGGAGGCGCTGCAGTTTCTGGAGGCGGCGGCGGCTCGAACCTTCGGCGCGCGGCCTGAGCGCGTGGCCGCCGTGCCCGGCAGCGAGACGGCGATCCGGCTCTTGCCCGATCTGCTCGCGGTCCGAGGCGTGGCGATCGCGCCCGACACCTACGGCGGCCACGCCGAGGCCTGGCGCGCGGCAGGCGCCGAAGTCAGCCTCTCGCCGGAGGATGCGGAGGCCTGGGCGGTGGTCAGTCCGAACAATCCGGACGGTCGGATCACGCCTGCCGACCTCCTGCTCTCGTCCGCCGGCCGGCGCTGGACGCTCGTCGACGAGGCCTTCGTCGAGACCGCGCCCGAGCTCAGCCTGGCGCCTCGGGCGGAGGGCCGCCTGGTCGTCCTGCGCTCGTTCGGCAAGTTCTACGGCCTGGCCGGCCTGAGGCTCGGCTTCGTCGTCGCCGACGAGGCGCTGGTCGCCAGCTTGAGGAGGCGGCTCGGCGACTGGCCCATATCGGCCGACGCGATCGCCGCGGGCCTTGCGGCCTATGCCGACGACGCCTGGGCCGATCGCACGCGCGCCCGGCTGGCGCGGGATGCAACGCGCCTCGACCAGCTGCTGACGCGCTCAGGCCTCACCGTCGTCGGCGGCACGTCCCTGTTCCGGCTGGCCCGCGCGCCGGACGCCCGCGCCGTCTTCCTGCGGCTGGCCGCAGCCGGCGTCCTTTGCCGCCCCTTCGCCGATCCCCGGCTTCTTCGCTTCGGACTTCCCGGCGGGGCCGCAGCCTGGGCCCGCCTGGAAGCGGCCCTGTCGGAACGCGCCCGGTGAGCCTTCCGACCCGACGCGCGGCCGTAACAGCCGCGGCGGCCTTCGGGCTGGCCGGCGCGGGACGGGCGACCGCCCGCCGCATCGTCTCCCTGAACCCCTGCCTGGACGCCGTCCTGCTCAGCGTCGCCGACCCCTCGCAGGTGGCGGCCCTCAGCCATTATTCGCGCCAGCCGCTGGCCTCCAGCGTCGGCCCGGCGGCCAGCCGCTTTCCCTTCACCTACGAAAGCGCCGAGGAGGTGATCGCCCTTTCGCCGGATCTGGTGCTGGCCAGCCGCCACTCGTCGCTGGCGACCCGCAACTCGCTGAAGCGCCTGGGCGTCGCCGTGGAGCTGTTCTCGACGCCGGACAGCGTGGCCGAGAGCCTGGAGCAGGTTCTTCGAATTGCCGACCTGACCGGCCATCCCGAACGCGGCCGCCTCGAAATCGCGCGCATCGAAGCGGCCCTGGCCGCCGCCGCTCCGCCGGCCGCAAGCAACCCCGTCCGCGCCTTGGTCTTCCAGCGCAATGGCCTCGCCTCGGGTCCGCACACCCTGATGGACGAGCTCTTGCGTCGAACCGGTTTCCGCAACGCCGCGGTCGAGTACGGCGCCAAGCGGACGACCGACGTCCCGTTGGACAGCGTGCTCGCCAACCCGCCGGACGTGCTGTTCAGTGGCGAGACCCTGCCGGGCGCCCCGACCTGGGGCGAGCGCGTGATGAAGCATCCGGCCCTCAAGGCGCTGGGCGGACGGACGCGCATCGTCAGTTTTCCGGAGCATCTGATGTATTGCGGCGGTCCGAACCTGGTCGAATCCGCGACCCGGCTGGCGCAGGCGCGGAGGTCCCTCGCATGAGCCCCCAGGC
>NZ_DATELG010000293.1:0-7775 GCF_035276905.1 Phenylobacterium sp.
TGGCTGGGGAACTAGGACTCGAACCTAGAATGACGGTACCAAAAACCGCAGTGTTACCATTACACCATTCCCCAGCAGGAACGGCGCAGAGGGGCTCCCCCTCGCGAGGCGGTGGAGATAGCGCAGCGCCTTTGCGGATGCAACGCCTTCTGACCGTCTTCAGCGCGGGAAAATGGCCCGCTTGCAGGCCACGGAATCCTTCCCTATAAGGCCCGCTCCTTAGTCGGAGTGTGGCTCAGTCTGGTAGAGCACCGCGTTCGGGACGCGGGGGTCGCAGGTTCGAATCCTGCCACTCCGACCACTCATTCCTGCAAGACAATGGGCCTCCATTCGTCGGCCGGAACTGTCTCAAGAAGTCCGCGGCATGCCGGGGATGCGGGAGCCGATAGCGTCTCTCCGATTTCGGCCCAATGCGGCCGGAAATCCACCCTGCCCTCCCGGCCCATTCCACAAGTGTAGGTCTCGGTCCTGAGGCCCGGACGACGGCCTCTCGCTCCACCCAGCCAAGCACCAGCACGGCGAGCAGGCCCGGAGCAAACGTGAGATGAGCCTTCATGTTAACTGGCTCGCCGTGCAGAGCAGCGACAAGGATGCGCTGTTGGCGCACCTCGGCTTCCGTGAAACCGGCTGGGCCAACGATGAGTTGAGGGCGCGGCTCGCCTGCTCGGTATTGCCCAACGGCTGGACCGTGATCGTGTCCAGTGACTATGGTCTCAAGCTGGACCGTTTGTTGCCGCCGGCCTCGGCGCGGGGAAGCCGCGAAAGGGAGACGGCCACCGACGTTGAGGTTGCTGAGGCTGTAAAGCTGGTACGCCGCCCACATATCGGCAGACAACTTGCGGGCCGACTACACCCGCGACCACTCATTTCCCGCGACCTGAAGACCTGTTGCGCCCGGCCCTGGAAGGGCCTGCCGGACGCACGTTCAGCGCGCAAACCAAGCGCCGCCACGCCACCCAAGGTTGGGCGCGTTCAGACATTCTTCATAAATTCGTTGCGGCGCACCCCTTAGATGCAGACGGCTCGCAGAGCCTATCTCAGGGGGACATTTGCGATGACTGACGCCGCCATCACGAGTTCGGTCGCACGGGTGGCCAAGCCGCACCTCGACCACCGGCCGAACGCCGTCACCAGCGTCGTCTTCTGCACGCTGCTGGCGCTGGGCCTCGGTTACGGCCTGCACGGCCTGGTCGACGACATCCGCAGCGTGAACGAGCCGATCGCCGTCGGCGTCTTCTTCCTGTTGGGGATCGCCCTTCTGATCGCGCTCGGCTTCGAGTTCGTGAACGGCTTCCACGACACCGCCAACGCCGTGGCCACGGTGATTTACACCCACTCCCTGCCGCCCGTCGTGGCGGTGGTCTGGTCCGGCTGCTGGAACTTTATCGGCGTCATGGTCTCGACCGGCGCGGTGGCCTACAGCATCATCACCCTGCTGCCCGTCGAGCTGATCCTCCAGGTCGGCTCGGGGGCCGGCTACGCGATGATCTTCGCCCTGCTGCTGGCGGCGATCATCTGGAACCTGGGCACCTGGGCGCTCGGCATCCCCAACTCCTCCTCCCACGCCCTGATCGGCTCGGTCATGGGCGTGGGCCTCGCCAACCAGCTGATGGCGCCGGCCGGCCAGCACACCTCGGGCGTCGACTGGAGCCAGGCCATGAAAGTGTTCCAGGCCCTGCTGTTCAGCCCGCTGATGGGCTTTGGCCTGGCGGCGGTCGCGCTGCTGCTGCTGAAGGTTCTGGTCCGCTCGCCCACGCTCTATCAGGAGCCGAAGACCAATGCCCCGCCGCCCTGGTGGATCCGCGGCCTGCTGGTGCTGACCTGCACGGGCGTCTCCTTCGCCCACGGCAGCAACGACGGCCAGAAGGGCATGGGCCTGATCATGCTGATCCTGATCGGCGCCGCGCCCACCGCCTACGCGCTCAACCGCACGATGGAAGACAGCCACACCCCGGCCTTCGTCCAGTCGGCGGCCTCCGCCCAGGCGGTGTTCGAGACCCACGCCAAGGGCCGGCCGATGATCCCGCCGGCCCAGGCCCGCACCGTCGTCGGCGACGCCCTGCGCACCAAGCAGCTGGACAAGCCCGCGGTCTACGCGGGCCTCGCCTCCCTGTCGCAGGACATCGCCGCCAACGTGAAGAACTACGGCTCCATCAAGCATGTGCCGGCCGCCGCCACGCCGAACCTGCGCAACGACATGTATCTGGCCAACGACGCCATCCGGATCATGACCAAGAACAAGGTCAAGTTCGCCCCGGACGAGGCCAAGGCGCTGAAGGCCTACAGCGACAACCTGCAGAAGAGCACGCGCTTCATCCCGACCTGGGTGAAGGTCTGCGTCGCCATCGCGCTTGGCCTGGGCACGATGGTCGGCTGGAAGCGGATCGTCGTCACGGTCGGCGAGCGGATCGGCAAGACCCACCTGACCTATGCCCAGGGCGCAGCGGCCGAGCTCGTCGCCATGGGCACGATCCTCGCCGCCGACGCCTACGCCCTGCCGGTCTCGACCACCCACATCCTCTCCAGCGGGGTGGCGGGAACCATGGCGGCCAACGGCTCGGGCCTGCAGTGGTCGACGGTGCGCTCGATCGCCATGGCCTGGGTGCTGACGCTCCCGGCCGCCATGGCCATCTCCGGGGGAATCTACTTCATCCTGCGCCAGCTCGTCTGAGGACTTAGCCATTCCCTATCGCGGAACTGGAGAATGAGCCGGGCATTCTCTCTTCCGGGCGTCGGGGACGGCCGAGGGGCCTTGCAATGGCGATGCAGGCATATCGACTGAGCCTCCTTCAGGAACCCGCGACCGCCGGCGTCAGCTTCGAGTTCGAAGCCGAGACCGATCGCGACGCGGTCCGCCTGGGCGCCGAGGCCGCCGCCGGCCTGGGCGGCTTGCTCTGGCGAGAAGGCCGGCTCCTGCTGCGCCTGGAGAAGTTCGGCGTCGACCAGGCGACGCCGGCCTGGAGCGAGGCCGACTAGCGATCCCGTCCGCCCGGAGCTTGCGTCGCCCGGCGACATGTCCGCCTACTCGCGCGCATGAGCCGCATCCTTTGCATCGAGGACGACGAGACTATCGCGCAGGAGATCATCTCCGAGCTGACGGGAGCCGGCTTCGACGTCGAATGGGTGGCCGACGGGCGCGAGGGCTTGATGCGCGCGGTCAGCGAGCCCTTCGCCGCCATCACGCTTGACCGCATGCTGCCGAACGTCGACGGCCTGACCATCTTGCAGGTCGTGCGCCAGGCCGGCGTCGACACCCCGATCCTGATGGTCAGCGCCTTGAGCGACGTCGACGAGCGGGTCAAGGGCCTGCGCGCCGGCGGCGACGACTACCTGACCAAGCCGTTCGCATCCGAGGAGCTCAGCGCCCGGCTGGAAGTGCTGCTGCGCCGCCAGCGGCGCGCCGGGGCCCGCGAGACCATCCTGAGCGCCGGTGACCTGGAGATGGACCTCGTCACCCGCGAGGTGCGCAGAGGCGGCCGCGATCTGAAGCTCCTGCCGACCGAGTTCAAGCTGCTGGAGCTGATGCTGCGCAACTCCGGCCAGGTGCTGACCCGCAGCATGATCTTCGAGTCGGTCTGGGGCTACCGGTTCGATCCCGGCACCAACCTGATCGACGTGCACATGGGCCGACTGCGGCGCAAGGTCGATCCGCCCGGCGCCGAGCCCCTGATCCAGACCGTCCGCGGGTCCGGCTATGCGCTCCGCCCGCCGCGCTGAGTTCGATACCGCGATGCGCCTATGGCGCACCACGCCGTTCCGGTTGACCGTCATCTATGGCGCGGTCTTCGCCGTCGGGGTGTTGGCGCTCGTGGCGCTGATCTATTTCAGCGCCGCCGGCTACCTGACGACGCAGATGGACCAGATCGTGCTCGGCCAGGCCAGGTCGCTCAGCACCGGGCCTGCCGACACCCTGCCGGACCGCATCGCCCAGGCGCAGGCCGCGGACGTCCGCCAGGTCAACTACTACGGCCTGTTCTCCGCCGACGGGGTGTGGATCACTGGCAACGTCAGGGCCCTGCCGCCCGACCTGCCGATCGACGGCGTCCCCCGCGGGCTCGCCGGGGCCCGCTTCCTGCCCGGCGCCCAGGGCCTGGCCAAGCGCCTGCCCTGGGGCGAGATCCTGGTGGTCGGCTACGACGCCAAGGTGCTCAAGGGCCTGCGCCACATCATCGCCAGCGCCGTTTTGGGGTTCGGCGGCATCGTGCTTCTGCTGGGCCTAGGGCTCGGTGCGACCCTCAGCCTCGGGCCCCTCCGGCGGATCCGGGAGGTGCAGCGGGCGAGCGAGGCGGTGCTGCAGGGCGATCTCACCGCCCGATTGCCGGTCTCCGCGCGCGGCGACGAGATCGACGTCCTGGCGCGCCTCGCCAACACCATGATGGCCGAGGTCGAGCGCCTGATGGGCGAGGTCCAGGTGGTCGGCCACAACGTCGCCCACGACCTGCGCACGCCGCTCAACCGCCTGCGCGCCCTGCTCTACCGCACCAGCCAGAGCTTCGACGAGACCGATCCCCACCATCTCGCCCTGGAGCAGGCGCTGAAGGAGACCGACAGCCTGCTGGTCCGCTTCCGCGCCCTGCAGCGGATCGCCGAGATCGACCGCCGCAAACGCCGCGCCGGCTTCGCCGCGGTCGGGCTCGAGCCCCTGTTGCGCAACGTCTTCGAGCTCTACGAGCCGCTGGCCGAGGAGGCTGGCCATACGCTGGAGCTCCGGCTCGCCCCCGCCGCTCCGATCCAGGCCGACGGCGAGCTCCTGTTCGAGGCGATCGGCAACCTGGTGGCCAATGCGATCAAGTTCACCCCGGTCGGCGGACGCGTGCTGCTGGCCCTCGACGCCACGGCGGCGGGGCCGCGCATCCAGGTGGTCGACAGCGGCTGCGGCGTGCCCGAAGGCGAGCGCGAGGCCGTGCTCCAGCGCTTCTACCGCAGTCGGCGGCACGAATGCGCGCCGGGCTCGGGCCTGGGCCTGAGCATCGTCGCCGCCGTCGTGCGCCTGCACGCCTTCCGGCTGGAGCTGGGCGACGCCCAGCCGGGCCTTAAGGTGACAATCGACGCCTGGCCCCAAGGCTAGAGCCGCATGCAGCTGATCTACATGAGCGGCCACGGCGACGACCACTGGCTGGTCGAGGGGCTTCGGCAGATGGGCCACATCGTCGAGCTGGCCGGCTGGGCGCAGGAGACCGCGGCGCTGGCGGCCGAGGACGGCTATGACCTCGTCCTGGCCGACATGCCCCGGCTGGACGCCGCGCTCATCGCCCGCCTCAGCAGCGAAGCGCCCCTGGCGGTGCTGGCCGACGCGGCCGAGCCGGCGGAACGGGCCGCGGCGCTCCGCGCCGGCGCCGACGCCTGCCTGATCCGGCCGCTGCACCTGATCGAGGTGCAGACCCAGCTGATGGCCCTCGTGCGGCTGTCGGACCGCCTGCGCCCGTCGCCGCTGCAACGCGCGGGCCTCAGCCTGGACCGCGGCGCGCGGCGGCTGTCGATCGGTCCCCGCGAGACCCAGCTCTCCGCCGCGGAATTTCGGCTGATGACCTTCCTCCTGCGGCGCGAGGGCGAGGTGGTCGACCTGGCCCGTCTCGACCGTCACCTCCTGGGCGCCGAGGCCGAGCCCCAGCCGCAGCGCATCCGCGCGCTGGTCGCCCGCCTGCGCGCCAAGCTGCGCCGCGAACTTGGCGCGGCGCTGCTCCACGCCGTCCGCGGCCATGGGTATGTGCTGCGGCTGGATGACTGAGCTTCCCTCCCCACAAGGCGGAGAGAAGGCTTCACCTAAAACAATCTTCATCCAAATCGCGCCGGGGATTTAGCCGCACGGGCGCATGAGGCCGCGCTTCGAGCCGGCTGCGCCCAGTGGGCGGCCGTCCACCCGTGGAGTATCCCCGCGCATGCAGGCCCTCGTCCGCATCGCCCTGCGTCGTCCCTACACCTTCGTGGTGATGGCGCTGCTGATCCTGATCATCGGCCCCATGGCGGCGCTGAAGACGCCGACCGACATCTTCCCCAACATCAAGGTGCCGGTGATCGGCGTGGCCTGGACCTACACCGGCCTGTCGCCGGACGAGATGTCGGGGCGAATCATCTCGCCCTACGAGCGGGTGCTGACCACCACGGTCAACGACGTCCAGCACATCGAGAGCACCTCGCTGCCCGGCATGGGCATCGTGAAGATCTATTTCCAGCCCAACGTCGACATCCGCACGGCGACGGCCCAGGTGACCTCGATCTCGCAGACGGCGATCCGCTCGATGCCGCCCGGAACCCAGCCGCCGCTGATCCTGAACTACAACGCCTCGACCGTGCCGATCCTGCAGCTGGCGACCTCGTCGAAGGCGCTGTCCGAGCAGCAGGTGCTGGACCTCACCCAGAACTTCATGCGCCCGGCGCTGACCACCGTGCCGGGGGCGGCCATCCCCTATTCCTACGGCGGCCGCGTGCGCCAAGTGCAGATCGACCTCGACCCCGTCGCCCTGCAGTCCAAGGGCTTGTCGGCCCAGGACGTCGCGGGCGCCATCGCCGCCCAGAACCAGATCACCCCCGTGGGCCAGATCAAGGTCGGCGGCCTGCAGTACGACGTCGAGCTCAACGACGCCGTGCCGACGATCGAGGCGCTCAACGACGTGCCGATCAAGACCGCGAGCGGCGCAACCATCTATGTGAAGGACGTGGGCCACGTTCGCGACGGCAGCCCGCCGCAGCAGAGCATCGTCCACGTCGACGGCGCCCGCGCGGTGCTGACCACCGTCCTCAAAGTCGGCCAGACCTCGACCCTCGACATCGTCCAGGGCGTGAAAGACAAGCTGCCGAAGCTCAAGGAGACCCTGCCCGACAGTTTCAAGATCGTTCAGCTGAACGACCAGTCGCTGTTCGTGAAGTCGGCGATCGGCGGCGTGGTGCGCGAGGGCGTCATCGCCGCGGCCCTGACCAGCCTGATGGTGCTGCTGTTCCTGGGAAGCTGGCGCTCGACGGTCATCATCGCCACCTCCATCCCGCTGGCGGTGCTGTGCGCGATCGCCGCGCTCTCGGCGCTCGGCCAGACGATGAACATCATGACGCTGGGCGGCCTTGCGCTCGCCGTCGGCATCCTGGTCGACGACGCCACCGTCACCATCGAGAACATCAACTGGCACCTGGAGCAGGGCAAGGACGTCCGCACCGCCATCCTCGACGGCGCCGATCAGATCCTGACGCCGGCCTTGGTCTCCATGCTCTGCATCTGCATCGTCTTCGTGCCGATGTTCATGCTGCAGGGCGTGGCGGGCTTCCTGTTCGTGCCGATGGCCGAGGCTGTGGTCTTCGCCATGGTCGCCTCCTTCATCCTGTCGCGGACGCTGGTACCGACGATGGCGATGTTCCTCTTGAAGCCGCACCAGAGCGGGATCGAGTATTCCGGCGCGAACCCCTACGAGGCCGAACCCCACGCCGCCCCTTCCGCATGGAAAAACCCCCTGGCGCGCTTCCAGCGCGGTTTCGAGGGCCGCTTCCACCGCGTGCGCGAAAGCTATCGCGCCCTGCTTGAGCGGGCGCTGCGCCGTCGGCGCGGCTTCGTCACACTCTTCCTGGCGGTCGTGGCGCTCTCCTTCGGGCTGACGCCCTTCCTCGGCGAGAACTTCTTTCCCGCGGTGGACTCCGGCCAGATCACCCTGCACGCCCGGCCGCGGGTCGGCACGCGGATCGAGGACGCCTCGGTCGAGTTCGGCCGTATCGAGCAGAAGATCCGCGAGGTGATCCCGCCGTCCGAGCTGTTGTCGATCGTCGACAACATCGGCCTGCCGCCCAGCTCG
>NZ_DATELG010000294.1:0-2215 GCF_035276905.1 Phenylobacterium sp.
CAGCCCGCGAAGCGCGCCGCCGCTACCGCGAGGCGCCGATGCCGGCCGGGACCAGCGGCTCGCAGGGCGATTCCGGATCCAGCAACCGCAACAAGCCGCTCGACACCCCGAACCTGCCGCCGCTTCGACCGTGAGGCCCTACGCCGCGGCGCAGCGGCCACCGATGCTCCCGCGTGCAGATTGTTGCTCAATTGTTGCAAAGGTTTCGCGAGTGTTTCGCGTCCGTCGAATAGCGACGATGCCCTCAACCTTTTTGGGGGAAGCCAATGGCCATCGGTCCTTCGACCACGACAACGCCCTACATCACGCCCACCGCCGCCGGGGTGAGCCTGACCTCCATTCTGACGGTCGGCGATGAAGTGGCCGGTTACGACACCGACGGAACGCCAGACGGCATGGGCGCCTTCGACAATGGCGACGGCACCTTCACCCTGCTGGTGAACCACGAGTTCACCAGCGCCGAAGGCGCCCCGCGGGCGCACGGCAACACCACGGGCTCGTTCGTCAGCGAATACGTCATCAGCAAGTCCGACCTGAGCGTCGTCTCCGGCCAGGATCTCGACCAGCACGTCTTCAGCTGGAATACGGCCACCCATTCCTACGTCGCCGCGACGGGCGCGCAGCTGAACTTCGCGCGCTTCTGCTCGGCGGACCTGGCCGATCCCAGGGCCTACTACAACGCCAGCACGGGCCTCGGCACGGACGACCGCATCTTCCTGAACGGCGAGGAGTCGGTGTCAGGCACGGATCAGGGGCGGATCATCGCCCACGTCGTCACCGGCGAGCAGGCGCACAACGCCTATGAGCTGGCGAGCTTCGGCAACTACGCGGTCGAGAACGAGCTGGCCAACTGGGGCACGGGCGACCTGACCCTCGTGGCGGGGAACGAGGACACCGCCGGCGGCCAGATCTATTTCTATCAGGGCCAGAAGCAGGCGGAGGGCGCGGCGATCGAGAAGGCCGGGCTCGTCGGCGGCACGCTCAGCGCGGTGAAGGTGATCGGCGGCTTCGGCGGCCAGGCCAACGAGGACAACGCCCACGACCTCGCCGGCTCCGGCTATCACGCGCAGTTCCAGCTCCTGAACCTGGGCGACGTCAGCAACCTGAACGCGGCCCAGCTGCAGGCCGCCGGCGCGGCCGCGGGCCAGTCGGGCTTCAACCGGCCCGAGGACGGCGCCTGGGATCCGAACGATGCGTCGAAATACTATTTCGTCACCACGGCCGGCTATCCGGGCGCCTCGCGCCTGTGGGAGCTCGACTTCGCCGACGTCAAGCATCCGGAACTCGGCGGGACCGTCACCGAGCTGCTGAACGGGACCGAAGGCCAGGCGATGCTGGACAACATCACCGTCTCGGCGAACGGCCATATCGTCATGCTGGAAGACGTGGGCAACTCGCCGCGGGCCGGCCGAGTGTGGGACCTCGACCTGGCGACGCATACGCTCGCCGAGCTCGCCCGGCATGACGAGGCGCGCTTCGGCGAGGAGCTCACGCCCGGCTCCAACGTGGTCGATCCCAATCACCTGCCGACGCCGCCGTTCAACCAGGATGAGGAAGCCTCCGGCGTCATCGACGTGACCAGCATCCTCGGCAGCGCCACTCAGCGCGCCTACCTGCTCGACACCCAGGCCCACTACAAGCTCAACGGTGAAGAGGTCGAAGGCGGCCAGATCCAGGTCATGTACGTCGACAACGCCGATCCTTCCGTCGAAGGGCAGGTCCTGAACGGCGTCGCCGGCGAGCACGACGAGACGCTTCGCGGCTCGGCCAATGACGACACCATCCACGGCTACCAGGGCGACGACCGGCTGTTCGGCGAGGCGGGCGCCGATCACGTCTACGGCGACGCCGGGAACGACACCCTGATCCTGGGCGACGGCGACGACTGGGGCTACGGCGGCCAGGGCGCCGACACCGTCAACGGCCAGGCCGGCGCCGACTTCCTGTTCGGCGGCGCGGGCGCGGACTCGCTGAACGGCGCGGAAGGCAATGACGTGCTGCACGGCGACGCCGGCAATGACCGGGTGCAGGCCGGCGACGGGGCGGACATCGTCTTCGGCGACGAGGGCGCTGACGAGCTGAACGGCGGCGCCGGCGCCGATACGATCTACGGCGGCCAGGGCGCCGACACCATGACCGGGGGCGAGGGCCACGAAGCCTTCGTCTTCACCTCGATCAACGACTCCACGCCCGTCGCGCGGGACCTGATCAAGGA
>NZ_DATELG010000295.1:0-16119 GCF_035276905.1 Phenylobacterium sp.
GCCGCCCGGCGGTGGCGGCGTCCACCTCGCCCCACTCGGCGTGCATCCGATGCTGGGCGAGGTCCTCGGTCTTCACCGGCAGGAAGGTGCCCGCGCCCACGTGCAGGGTCACCCGCTCGAAGCCGACGCCCATGGCCGCCAGGCGCTCGAGCAGCTCGGGCGTGAAGTGCAGGCCGGCGGTGGGGGCGGCCACCGAACCGTCTTCGGCGGCGTAGACCGTCTGGTAGTCCGCGCGGTCCTGGGCGTCTTCCGGACGCTTGGCGGCGATGTAGGGCGGCAGCGGCATCATCCCACGCTCGGCGATGGCGGCCATCAGGTCCGGACCCGAAAGGTCGAAGGCCAGGGTCACCTCCCCGCCCTCGCCCTTCGACTGCACCGTGGCGTCCAGGCCGCCCAGCAAGCAGGCGCGGTCGTCGCTTTCGCCGAAGACCAGGCGGTCGCCGGGCGCCAGCTTCTTGCCCGGTCGCATGAAGGCGGTCCAGACGTGCGCCGAGAGCCTGCGATGCAGGGTCGCCTCGACCCGGATGCGGCTCTCGGCGCGCTGGCGCATGCCCTTGAGCCGCGCGGGAATCACCCGGGTGTCGTTGAGCACCAGGACGTCGCCGGCGCGCAGCAGGCCCGGCAGGTCGCGCACCACGAGGTCCTTGAGCGGGCGGCCCGGCTCGACCAGCAGCAGGCGCGCCGCGTCCCGTGGGCTCGCCGGGCGCAAGGCGATGCGGTCGTCCGGCAGTTCGAAGTCAAAGTCGGCAAGTTTCATCGGCCCTGCGCCTGTGGCCATGCGCCAGGGGTCGCGTCAAGCGTCAGCCATGCTAGAGCGGCGCCGATGCGCCAGCTGCGACTCGTCCTCAACGTCTTCCTGTGGCCGCCGGTCTTCCTGACAGCCGCGCTGTGCGCGGTCATGGCGATCGTTTCCCAATGGGGCCGGGTCAGCCTGAAATGGGACCTCGCCGCCCAGTTCGCGCCGGTCTGGCTGGCCGGTTCGGCGGTCTGCCTGGTCGCGGCCATGGTCTATCGCGGGCGCCTCCGCTGGATCCTGGCCGTCGTCAGCCTGGTCGGCGCAGCCTCCTCCGCCTCTCTCATCGCGCCGGAGTTCCTGCGTCCCGCCGGCCCGCAAGCCCCGGCGAGCGCCCCGGAGCAGCTGAAGGTCGTGCAGTTCAACGTCTGGCACGAGAACCCCGACCCGGGGAGGATCCTCGACTGGCTCGACCGGGAGCGGCCCGACATCGCCGTGATCGAGGAGAACTCGGCGACCTTCCGCAAGGCGCTCCTCGCGCGCGACCGCGGCTGGCAGATCGCCTGCCTGGGCTGCGAGGTGATGATCCTGTCGCGCCAGCCGGCGCTGACCGCGGCCTTCGCCCGCCACGGGCCGCACGCCGCGCCGGGGCCGTTGACGCACGCCACCTTCGCCGACCGGAGGGGCCAGTTCGAGGTGGTCGGCGTGCACAACGCCTGGCCGACCGACCGCGACCAGCCCGCACAGGAAGCCCGCCTGGCGGCCTACATCGTGGGCCACCCGCACGAGCGGATGATTGCGGTCGGCGACTTCAACTCGACGCCCTGGTCGTTCCAGCGCCGCCGATGGGACAAGGCGTTCGGGATCCCCCGCCGCGAACGGGCGGTCCCCTCCTGGCCGGCGCGCAACTACAAGCGCCTGCAATGGCCGGGCATGCCGTTCCTGCCGATCGACCATGTCTACGCCGGGCCCGCCTGGGCCACGGTGAGCGTACGGCGCGGCCCCAGGCTGAGCTCGGACCACTATCCGCTGGTGGTCACGCTGGCGCCTGTCGCGCCGCGCTGAGTGCGGTCTCAAGCTTCTGCCGGCGCGCGGCATGGTCCGTCTCCAGCGCCTCGGCGCGACGCTCCAGCGCCGCGCGCTCCTTGGCGAGCCCCGCCACCGCCCGTGCGTGATCGGCGTCGAGATCGGCGAGCCGGGCCTCCAGCTCGGCGATCCGCTTCAGCGTGGCCCTGGAGGGGCCCTTGGGCTTCTCGGGCTCGGGCGGCGCCGGCGTCACCGGCCTGGCGGTCTTCGCCGGTTTGGCGGGTCTCTTGACCGACTTCAATTCGGCGAGCGTCTCCCGGCTTCCTGCCGGCCGCCTCAGCACCTCGCCCGGCCGGGCGATCGCCTCGGCCGCCAGCTGGGGATCGTCGGTCTCCCGCGCCAGGCCCTCCTTGAAGAGGTCCTGGCGCACGCCCCAGGCGGCGAGCGCCTTGACCTTCGAGCTAGTCGCCACGGCGAAGTCGGTCAGCCCATCCGAGGTGACGAAGACCTTCAGCCGCGGGGCCATATCGCGAAGCTCCAGTGCATGTGACTGGAGAACGCCTGCAGGCAAGCAGATGCTCCCCCGTTGGGGGACTCCTGCGGGGGAGCATCTATGCTTACGGCAGCAGGTCGGCCGCGTTGTCGACGTCGGCGGCGACGCGCGCGTTGACGATCTTGCCGGGATTGCGCGGCGGCTCGCCCTTCGGCAGGGCGTCGACGTGCTCCATGCCCGAGACCACCTCGCCCCACACCGTGTACTGGCGGTCGAGGAAGGTCGCGTCGTCGAAGCAGATGAAGAACTGGCTGTTGGCCGAGTTCGGGTTCGGCGTGCGGGCCATCGAGCAGACGCCGCGGACGTGGCTGACGTCGTTGAACTCGGCGTTCAGGTTCGGCTTGTTCGAGCCGCCCGCGCCGGTGCCGTTCGGGTCGCCGCCCTGGGCCATGAAGCCCGGGATCACGCGGTGGAAGACGATGCCGTCATAGAAGCCTTCGCGCGCCAGCTCCTTGATCCGCGCCACGTGGTTCGGCGCCACGTCGGGACGCAGCTTGATCACCACCGGCCCGCCCTCGAGCGTCAGGATCAGGAAGTTCTCGGGATCTTGGGCCATCATTTCACCTCTGAGGGAATTTTCACGTCGCAGGCCGAAAAGGCGGCCCCTTCCTGCGCCCGCACGCGGGCGATCTCAGCCTTGAACCACGGGCCGTTCGGGTCGATCACGCGGACCTGCGGACGGTCCGCAGGCGGCAAATCGGCGAGCAGGCGCACGCGTTCCATGCGGTCCTGGGGATCGGCGACCGGCTCGCCGGTCTTGATCGCCAGGACCACGTCCTGGCCGGCGATCACACGGCCGAAGGCGGTGTACTGCTTCTCGAGCTTCGGATAGACCGCGCGCATCAGGAAGAACTGGCTGTTGGCCGAGTTCGGATCGCCCGAGCGGGCCGCGCCGGCGACGCCCGGGCAATAGAGCGCCCAGGCCTGGACCATGCCGTCGCGCATCATCGGCGCCAGCATCATGCTCTGGCTCATCACCGGCAGCGACTTGATGAAGCCGATCTCGGCCACCGACTGGTCGTAGGCCGGGACGAAGGGCGTCGAAGGACCGCGGCGGAAGGTGAACTCGGCGGGCAGGTCGGGCAGCTTCGAGCCGCCCATGCCGTTGTTCTGCGGATCCCCGGTCTGATCCATGAAGTCTTCGATGACCCGGAAGAAGGTCTGGCCGTCGTAGAAGTGCTCGTGCGCCAGCTCGCGGGCGCGGGCGGCGAACTGCGGAGCGACCTCGGGGACCAGTTCGACGAGAATCCGGCCACGGTTGGTGTCGATGACCAGGACGTCGTTCGGATCGGGCGTGCGCCAATCGCCGGGCCCCGGAGGGGCGGCTACGGACGGCGGCGGGGGAGCCGGTTTGGCGGCGGACACGGAGAAGGCGGCGAGCGTCAGGGCGCCCGCCAGCAGGACGGATCTCATGGGGGGTACTCAGTAGCGGCGCAGGCGGCCGCGGGCCAGCCCGCGGCCAACAAAAAAGCTCAGCCTGGAGCTACGCCCGGCCGACCCTCTCCAGGAGGCGTTTCGCCACGCTGGGGCTGACGAACTTGCTCACGTCCCCACCGAGTTCGGCGATCTCCTTGACCAGCTTCGAGGCGATCGCCTGGTGACGCGGATCGGCCATGAAGAACACCGTCTCGATCTCGCGGTCGAGTTGCTGGTTCATCGCCGTCATCTGGAACTCGAACTCGAAGTCGGCGACGGCGCGCAGGCCACGCACGATGACGCTGGCCCCCACCTGGCGGGCGAAGTGCATGGTCAGTCCCTGGAAAGGCTGGACCACGACCTCGGTGACCGCGCGCAGCGGGGCGACGGCCTCCTCGACGATGGCCACGCGCTCATCGAGGGAGAACAGCGGCCCCTTGCCGGCGTTGATCGCCACCCCCAGCACCAGCCGGTCCACCAGCTTGGCGGCGCGGCCGATGATGTCGGTGTGCCCGTTGTGGATCGGATCGAACGTCCCCGGATAAAGACCGACACGCTTCATGCGACGGCTCCCCCAACTCACATCTGCGCGGCTTTCGCCGGGGCGGGACGATCTGGCAAGACTAAACTTGCAGCAGGCGAACAGATAACCGTCACCTGCGGATTTCGTGCGCGCGGGTCAGGAGCCGGCGAGGTAGTCGCGGGTGATCGGCAGGGTGTCCAGCCGCCGGGTCAGCTGGAACTGCATGATCATGTGCGTACCGTGCTGGAAGCCCAGCTCGACGCCGGCGAGGTAGAACTCCCACATCCGCCGGAAGCGGCCGTCATAAAGCCTGGGAATTTCCGGGTCGGCCAGGAACCGCTCGCGCCAGACCTGCGCGGTCTTGGCGTAGTGCACGCGCAGGATCTCCACGTCGGTGATCCACAGGCCGGCGTCCTCGACCGCCGTGACGACTTCGGACATGGCCGGGATGTAGCCGCCGGGGAAGATGTACTTCTGGGTGAAGGCGTTGGTGACGGACGGCGGCGTCATGCGGCCGATGGAGTGGATCACCGCCACCCCGTCCTCCGCCAGCTGCCGCTTCACGGTCTCGAAGTACTTGCGCAGGTTCGGCGCGCCGACGTGCTCCAGCATGCCGACCGAGATGATCCGGTCGAAGGGCCCTTCGACGTCGCGATAGTCCTTGAGCTCGAAGCGCACCTTGCCGGCGAGCCCCGCAGCCGCGACCCGCTCGCGGGCGAGGCCGAGCTGTTCGGTGGAGAGGGTGACGCCCAGGACGTCGGCGCCGTAGTCGCGGGCCAGCGTCATCGACAGGCCGCCCCAGCCGGAGCCGATGTCGAGCACCTTGTGGCCGGGCTCCAGGCGCAGCTTGGCCGCCAGGTGGCGCTTCTTGGCGACCTGCGCCTCCTCGAGGGTCATGTCGTCCCGGGCGAAGTAGGCGCAGGAATACTGCATGTCTTCGTCCAGCCAGCGCCGGTAGAAGTCGTTCGACAGGTCGTAGTGGTGGGCGACGTTGCGCCGCGCGGCGACCCGGTCGTTGGCCTGCTGCAGCCGACGCTTGACCGCCTTGCGGGTCCGCTTGGCCCAGGAGCCGCGGCCCTTGGGCCCGCGGGCGCCGCTTCGTCCCACGATCTCCAGCAGGTCGTGAATGCCGCCCTGATCGAGGACCATGTCCTCGTCCATATAGGCCTCCGCCAGGCCCAGGCTGGGATTGGCGACGATGCGCCGAAGGCCGGCCTTGGTCAGGCGGATCGCCACGGGCGGGCCGCTGCCGTCGCCGGCCCGCACCTCGCGCCCGCCCGGCAGCCGCACGGTGAGGTCGCCGACCTTCACCATGCGCGCCAGGAGGCCGCCGATCATCCCGCCGCCGTCCGCCATGACGGCTCAGCTTTCCGGGGTCTCGCCGGCCTCGGCCGCCGCATCGGCCCCGCCGTCGTCCTCGCCCTGGTCGGCCAGGCGCTCGACCGAGACCACGTGCTCGTCGGCGCCGGTGCGGAAGATGATCACGCCCGAGGTGTTGCGCCCCACCATGCGGACCTGGCTCACCGGCGTGCGGATCAGCTGGCCCTGGTCGGTGACCAGCAGGATCTCATCGCCCTCCTCGATCGGGAACGAGGCCGCGAGCCGCCCGCCCCGCTTGGTCAGGTCCTGGGCCAGCAGCCCCTGCCCGCCCCGGCCGGTGCGGCGGAACTCATAGGCCGAGGTGCGCTTGCCGTAGCCCTCGGTCGAGACGGTGAGGATGACCTCTTCCGCCGCGCCGAGCTGGACAAAACGTTCGAACGAGAGCGCCGCGTCGCCGGCCACTTCCTCCTCGTCGTCGGCGCTCGCGGCCTCCTCGACGTCCTCGCCCTCACCGCTCGCGGCCCGGCGGTTGGCGTTGGCCTGTTTCACATAGGCCGCGCGCTCGTCGGCGGTGGCCTCGACCGAGCGCAGGATCGCCATGGAGATGACGCTGTCGCCGCCGCCCAGGCGGATGCCGCGCACGCCGGTGGAGTCGCGGCCGGCGAACACCCGCACCTCGTCCACCGCAAAGCGGATGCAGCGCCCGAGCGCGGTGGTCAGCAGGATGTCGTTGTGCTCGGCGTTGCAGACGCCCACGCCGACGATCGAGTCGCCTTCGTCGAGCTTCATGGCGATCTTGCCGTTGCGCTTGATGCCGATGAAGTCGCTGAGCTTGTTGCGGCGGACGTTGCCCGAACGGGTGGCGAACATCACGTCGTACTGGTCCCAGGCGCTCTCGTCCTCCGGCAGAGGCAGGATCGAGGTGATGCTTTCGCCCGGCTCGATCGGCAGAAGGTTGACGAAGGCCTTGCCGCGTGAGGACGGCGTGCCCACCGGCAGCCGCCAGACCTTCAGCTGGTAGGCCTTGCCGCCGGACGAGAAGAACAGCATCGGCGTGTGGGTGTTGGCCGAGAACACCCGCGTCACGGCGTCCTCTTCCTTGGTCTGCATCCCCGAACGGCCCTTGCCGCCGCGATGCTGGGTCCGGTAGAGCGCCAGCGGAGTGCGCTTGACATAGCCGCCGTGGGTGACGGTGATCACCATCTCCTCGCGCGGGATCAGGTCCTCGTCCTCGACGTCGGCGTCGCCCTCGACGATCTCGGTGCGGCGCGGCACGGCGAAGTTGGCCTTCACCTCGGCCAGCTCGTCGCGGACGATGCCCATGATCCGCTCGCGCGAGCCCAGGATCTCCAGGAAGCCGCGGATCGCCTCGGCGAGGCTGCGGGCCTCGCCGAAGATCTCGTCGCGGCCAAGGCCGGTCAGGCGCGAGAGCGTCAGCGCCAGGATGGCGCGGGCCTGCTCGTCGGTCAGCCGGATCGACGAGCCGCCGATCACCACCGTCCGCGGGTCGGCGATGAGATCGACCAGCGGCAGCATGTCGCCGGCCGGCCAGTCGCGCGCGACCAGGCGCTCACGCGCCTCGGTCGGGTCCTTCGACGAGCGGATGATCTGGATGAAGTCGTCGATGTTGGCGACGGCGATCGCCAGGCCCACCAAGACGTGGCCGCGGTCGCGGGCCTTGGAAAGCTCGAACTTGGTGCGCCGGACCACCACCTCTTCGCGGAAATCCACGAAGGCGGCGACCATCTCGCGCAGGCCCATCTGCTGCGGCCGGCCGCGGTTCAGCGCCAGCATGTTGACGCCGAACGAGGTCTGCAGCGGGGTGTAGCGGTAGAGCTGATTGAGCAGCACCTCGGCGCTGGCGTCGCGCTTCAGCTCGACGACGATGCGCATGCCCTGGCGGTCGCTCTCGTCGCGCAGGTCGCCGACGCCCTCGATCCGCTTCTCGCGCACCAGTTCGGCGATGCGCTCGACCAGGGCCGCCTTGTTCACCTGGTAGGGGATGGCGGTGATCACCACCGCCTCGCGGTCCTTGCGGATCTCCTCGACGCTCGCCTTGCCGCGCATGACCACCGAGCCGCGGCCGGTCATCAGCGCGTTGCGCGCGCCGGAGCGGCCGATGATCTCGCCGCCGGTCGGGAAGTCCGGCCCAGGGACGATGTCCAGCAGGTCCTCGAGACTGACGTCGGGATTGTCGACATAGGCGAGGCACGCGTCGACCACCTCGCCCAGGTTGTGCGGCGGGATGTTGGTGGCCATGCCGACGGCGATGCCGCCGGCGCCGTTGACCAGCAGGTTCGGGATGCGCGACGGCAGCACCACCGGCTCCTGCTCGGAGCCGTCGTAGTTGTCCTTGAAGTCGACCGTATCCTTGTCGAGGTCCGCCAGGATCGACATGGCGGCCTTGGTCATGCGGCTTTCGGTGTAGCGCATGGCCGCCGGCGGGTCGTTGTCCACCGAGCCGAAGTTGCCCTGGCCGTCGATCAACAGGAGGCCCATCGAGAAGGGCTGCGCCATCCGCACCAAGGTGTCGTAGATCGCGACGTCGCCGTGCGGGTGGTATTTACCCATCACGTCGCCGACCACGCGGGCGGACTTCACATAGCTGCGATCGGGCGTGTGACCCTGCTCGTTCATCGAGAACAGGATGCGCCGGTGCACGGGCTTCAGGCCGTCGCGAACGTCCGGCAAAGCCCGGCTGACGATCACGCTCATGGCGTAGTCGAGGTAGGAGCGCTTCAGCTCGTCCTCGATGGCGATAGGGGCGATGCCCCCGCGCCCCTGGTCGGGTGGGGTGGTCGTGTCGGTCAATGTAGGGATTTGCCGTAAGAATCGGACTGATTATGTAGGATCGTTGTTAGCATTTCGAAGGCGGACCTCACAACTCTCGCGCGGGCGCGCGCGAGGCGGATGGCCGCAAGGGTCCCCATAGATGCCGCTCAAGCCCGGCGAGCCCGCCCCCTGGTTCCGCGGCTCGACCCCGTCCTACCCGCAGTTCACCTTCGACAGCGTCGCCGGGCGCTACATCCTGCTGGCCTTCCTGCCGCGCGACGATGCGCCGCGGCTCGTGGTCCTCAAGGCGCTCGCCGAACACCGGCCGATGTTCGACGACGCGCGGCTCTCGTGTTTCGCCGTCGTCCGCGACCCGCAGACCGCCGCCGGCGCGCAGGACATGACCGGCCTGCGCTGGGTGCTCGACCTGGACGGCGCGGTGAGCGTCCAGTTCGCGGATCAGAGCTGCGAGCCGCCGGCCTTCATGGTGCTGGACCCGACGCTGCGGCTGCTACGCAGCTTCGAGCTCGACGAGATCGCAGCCCTGTTCGGCTACCTCGCCGCCCTGCCCCCGCCGGCCGAGCACGGCGGGGCGCCGGGGCGCGCTCCGGTGCTGATCGCGCCCCGGATCTTCGAGCCCGAGCTCTGCGAACGGCTGATCGCGCTGCACGCCGAAACCGCCGGCCAGTTCACCGGGGTAATGCGCGACCGGGGCGAGCGCACCCACTATGTGATGGACGAGCTGAAGAGCCGGCGCGACGTGCTGGTCGCCGACCCCGCCCTGCAGGCCGAGATCCGCGAGCGGCTGGAGGGCCGGCTGTTCCCCCTGATGGAACGCGCCTTCTGCTTTCGGCCGACCCGCATCGAGCGCTACCTGGTGAGCTGCTACGACGTCGCCGACGGCGGGGTGTTCCACGCCCACCGCGACAACACCACCTTCGGCACCGCGCACCGGAAATTCGCCGGCTCGATCAACCTCAACGCCGACTTCGCGGGCGGCGACCTGCGGTTCGCCGAGTTCGGCCGCGACCTGCACCGTCCGCCGGTGGGCGGCGCCTGCGTCTTCGCCTGCGGCCTCCTGCACGAGGCGACCAAGGTCACCGCCGGACGCCGTTACGCCTTCCTGCCCTTTTTCTACGACGAGGCGGGCGCAGCGGCGCTGGCCGCCTATCAGGCGCGCGTCGCGGCTTCTTCGCCGGACGCATGAACAAAGGGTCGAGGCGCCGTTGAGCCGTCGTTCAGACGGGCCGCGGCAATGTCCTCCCCCAGGACCGAGTACGAGACGAGATGAAAGCCATCCTTCCCTTCCTGGTCGCGGCGGCGGCTAGCGCCGGACCCGCCGCCGCCCAGCCCGGCCGCGCCGACGTCATCCAGCCCGGCTATTGGGAATCCACCAACCGCCTGCTGTCGCCGATCCGCACCAGCAAGGTGGAGCGCCGCTGCATCACGCCTGCCGACGTCGAGAAGTTCCTCGCCGGGCCGAGCAACCATCACTACGACTGCACCTACCCCTCGAAGCTGATCGAGAACGGGGTGATCCGGATGTCCGGGACCTGCGTGAAGCGCAAGGGCGGCGGCAAGGTCAAGGTCGAGGGCGAAGGCGTCTACACCCAGACCAGCTTCAAGATCACCGCCACCATCGCCACCGAGATCGCCGGCATCCCGCTCAGCGGCCGCGCCTCGACCGAGGCCCGCCGCATCGGCGACAGCTGCCCGGCGACGCCGGAAAGCTGAGCTTCGTGGTCGTCCCACCCCATTAATGGGAGGGAATAGGTTCCGGCGGCTGGTCCAGCACCACCCCCAGGGCGCGGCTGAGGTCGGCGAGCTGATAGGGTTTGGGCAGGATGACGAACTCCTGGGCCGCCTTTTCGGCGTTGTGGCTGTAGCCGCTGGTCAGCAGGATCGGCACGTCCGGCCATTCGGCCCGTACGCGTCTGGCCAGCGCCAGCCCGTCCATTTCCCCGGCCATGACGATGTCGCTGAAGATCACGTCCGGCCGCTCCCCCTCCAGGAGGACGCGCAGCGCCGCGTCGGCGCTGGCGACCACGCGGGGGCGGCTGCCGAGCTGCTCCAGCAGCCCCGCGGCGACCTCGGCCACCTCCGGATTGTCTTCCACCACCAGCACCCGCACGCCGCGGGGCGCCTCGGCCTCGGGTGGCGGGCTGACCGTCCCCAAGGGCTTGGTGGAGCGCGGCAGGTAGAGGGTGAAGCTGGCGCCGGCGCCCAGTTCGCTGGTCACCGTGGCGCGGCCGCCGGACTGCTCGACGAAGCCGTAGACCTGCGAGAGGCCAAGCCCTGTGCCGCGATTCACCTCCTTGGTGGTGAAGAACGGCTCGAACACCCGCGCCAGGATGTCCGGGGGAATGCCGACGCCGGTGTCCCGCACCGTCACGGCGACATGGTCGCCCGCGATCTCCCGGTCGATCTCGCCGCGCTTCAGCCGGACGTTCTGCGCCAGGACGGTCAGCGAGCCGCCGTTCGGCATGGCGTCGCGGGCGTTCACCGCCAGGTTCAGGAGCGCCAGCTCCAGCTCGCCCGCGTCGGCCTCCACCGGCCAGATCCCTTCAGGGATGTCGATCCGCAACGCGACGCCCCGGCCGACGCTGGCGCCCAGAAGCTGGGACAGGTCTTCGGCGCGCGCGTGCAGGGAAAGCACGATCGGGTTCAGCCGCTGGCGCCGGGCGAAGGCCAGGAGCTGGCGCGTCAGGTCCTGGCCGCGGCGGCTCGCGATCTCGATGGCGTCGAGCGCCTTGGCCGCGCGCGGATCGTCGCCCAGCCGCCGGCGCAACAGCTGCGTCTGGCCGACCACCACCATCAAGAGGTTGTTGAAGTCGTGGGCGACGCCGCCGGTCAGCTGGCCGATCGCCTCCATCTTCTGGGCCTGGGCGAGGCGTTCGTGGGCGGCGTGAAGCTCGATCTGGGCGTTGCGCCGTTCGGTGATGTCGCGGGTGATCTTGGCGAAGCCGACCAGCTCGCCGTGCTCGTCGCGGATCGTGTCCAGAACGACGTTGGCCCAGAACAGGCTGCCGTCCTTGCGCACCCGCCAGGCCTCCGCCTCGTAGCGGCCCTGGTCGATGGCGGTCAGCAGCGCGCGCGCCGGCTCGCCCGCGGCGCGGTCGGCTTCGGTGTAGAAGATGCTGATGTGCCGGCCGATGATCTCGTCGGCCTGGTAGCCCTTGATGTTCTCGGCGCCGGCGTTCCAGTTGGTGATCACCCCGTTGGGGTCCAGCATGATCAGGGCGTAGTCGACGACCCCCGCCACCAGCATGCGGAACTGCCGCTCGCTCTGCGCCAGCGCCTCCTGGGCCGCCTGCCGCTCGGAGATGTCGCGCGTGATCTTGGTGAAGCCGATGTGGCGGCCCTGGTCGTCGTGGATCGCGTCGACCACGACCGAGGCCCAGAACCGGCTGCCGTCCTTGCGGACCCGCCACCCCTCCGTCTCCCAGCGCCCCTCGGCCAGCGCCCGCTCGAGCACCAGGGCCGGGACGCCGGCGCGCCGGTCCTCGGCGGTGTAGAAGGTGCTGAAGTGCCGGCCGATGATCTCCTCGGCCTTGTAGCCCTTGGCCCGCTCCGCCCCGCGGTTCCAGTTCACCACGACGCCGTTCGGGTCGAGCATGTAGATCGCGTAGTCGACGACGCCTTCGACCAGGTAGCGGAACCGCCGCTCGCTCTCGATCAGCGCCTGCTGGGCGGCGCGCGGCTGGGTCATGTCGCGGGTGATCTTGGCGAAGCCCACCACCGCGCCGCTGTCGTCGCGGATCGCGTGGAGGGAGGCCTGCGCCCAGAACCGCTCGCCGTTCTTGCGCAGCCGCCAGCCCTCGCTCTGAACGCGGCCTTCCGCCCGGGCCCGCACCAGGATCGCCTCGGGAACGCGGGCCTGCTGGTCCTCCGGCGTGAAGAAGCGGCGGAAGGACTGGCCCTCCACCTCCTCGCGCCGCCACCCATTGATGCGGGCGGCGGCCGGGCTCCAGCTCATCACCCGGCCCTCACCGTCGAGCATGTAGATCGCGGCGTCGTCGATCGCCTCGACGAACTGCTGAAAGGTCGGGCTCGGGCTTTCGCTCCTTTTCCGAGAATTCAACCGCGCATCTCCCGGCGGGCTGCAGCGACTTGCAACCTGTCCGCCATGACTTCTGGCCCCCAACGGCTCGACATCCGTGACGTTCCTGCGATTCAGCCGGAACGGCCGAGCTTCGCCCGCGTTCCCCGCCCCCGAACATTCGGACTCTAACGGTTCCAACATTGGAAAGCTGCAGGCGTCGTCAAGGCTGCAGAGCGCGGAACGGGCCGCGTTAGGGGTGCGAAGATTGTCCACAACGCCTTCGGGGCCTAACGTCCGCGTCGGCGCTCACGGCAAAACACCGCGGGGAGGATGATGCGGGATTCCACCAGCGGCGCGCTCGAGCGCGTCAACATGGCCTTCATCGCCGCGATCGTGGCCGTCGCCACCATCGGCGGCTTCATGTTCGGCTACGACTCCGGAGTGATCAACGGCGCCCAGAAGGGGCTGGAGTCGGCCTTCAACCTCGGGCGGCTGGGCATCGGGGTGAACGTCGGCGCCATCCTCGTCGGCTCCTCGATCGGCGCCTTCGTCGCCGGACGGCTCTCCGACCTCGTCGGCCGCCGCGGGGTGATGATGCTGGCCGCGGCGCTGTTCCTCGTCAGCGCGCTCGCCGCCGGCGCCGCCCCGGTCTCGTCGATCTTCATCCTGGCGCGGATTCTCGGCGGCCTGGGCGTGGGCGCGGCCAGCGTGATCTCGCCGGTCTATGTCTCGGAGGTCACGCCGGCGGCCATCCGCGGCCGGCTCTCCAGCGTGCAGCAGGTGATGATCATCACCGGCCTGACGGGCGCCTTCCTGGCCAACTACCTGCTCGCCCATTTCGCCGGCGGCTCGACCGCCATCCTGTGGATGGGCGAGCCCGCCTGGCGCTGGATGTTCTGGCTGCAGGCGATGCCGGCGTCGGTCTACTTCGCAGCCCTGCTGGTGATCCCGGAATCGCCGCGCTTCCTGGTGATCAAGCGACGCGACGACGAGGCGCGGAACGTGCTGTCGCGCCTGTTCGGCGAGGCCGCGGCCGAGCGCAAGATCGGCGAGATCCGCGCGAGCCTGGCGTCCGACCAGCACAGGCCGAAGCTTTCCGACCTCGTCGACAAGACCACCGGCAAGATCCGCCCGATCCTGTGGACCGGCGTCGGCCTGGCGGTCTTCCAGCAGTTGGTCGGCATCAATGTCGTCTTCTACTACGGCGCGTCGCTCTGGGAGGCGGTTGGCTTCGCCGAGAACGACGCCCTGCAGATCAACATCCTCTCGGGCGTGCTCTCGATCGGCGCCTGCCTTTTCACCATCGCCACTGTCGACCGGATCGGCCGCAAGCCGCTGTTGCTGATCGGCTCGGCCGGCATGACGCTGACGCTGGCGACAGTCGCCTGGGCCTTCTCGACGGCGGTCACGGCGGCGAACGGCGCGGTGACGCTGCCGGGCTCCAACGGCTTGGTCGCCCTGGCGGCCGCCAATCTCTACACGGTCTTCTTCAACGGCAGCTGGGGCCCGGTGATGTGGGTCATGCTGGGCGAGATGTTCCCCAACCAGATCCGCGGCTCGGGCCTGGCGGTCTCCGGCTTCGCCCAGTGGATCGCCAACGCCGCCGTCTCGGTCAGTTTCCCGACGCTCGCGCTGACCCCGGGACTGGCGCCCACCTACCTCGGCTATGCGGCCTTCGCCGCCATCTCCTTCGTCTTCGTCCAGCGCATGGTCCACGAGACCCGCGGCCGCGAGTTGGAGGACATGCGGGGCTGAGACCTCGTCGGGGCGGTCCAGATGGGGCTGGCGCGCCGGCGCGGCCGGGCCGAGATTGTGGCCGCGACGCAGCACCAGGAGGCGACGATGGTCAGCGCGGACGAGACGATGGCGGAGGGGATCGAGGTCCACGAGACCGGCCGCGGCAAGTACCAGGTCGAGGTCAGCGCGGCGGGGACGCGCTTCCTGGTCGACGAGCCCGTGTCCGTCGGCGGCCTGGGCTCGGGTCCCGGGCCCTACGACCTGCTGGCCTCGGCGCTGGGCGCCTGCACGGCGATGACGGTGCGCCTCTACGCCGAGCGCAAGGCCTGGCCGCTGAAGTCGGTGACGGTCCGCGTCCTGCACCGGCGCGACGGCCTGGAGACCAGGGACCGATTCGCCCGCGAGATCGTGCTGGCCGGCGACCTCTCACGCGAGCAGCGCCAGCGGTTGCTGGAGATCGCCAACCGCTGCCCGGTGCACGAGACGCTCGAGAAGGGCTCGGACGTGATCACCGTGCTGGCGCAGGCGCCCCTCGCCGGCGGCCTGGACCCCGCGCCGGTCACCCACGCCGCCGACATGATGGAGGCCTGCCAGGACTGAGTCAGCCAGGCCGGCTCCTGGCGGAGCCGGCCGTCGATCCGGGTTCAGGCCCGGACGGGGTTCAGAACGGGATCTCGTCGTCCAGGTCGGCCGAGAAGTCCTCGCGCGGCCCCGAGCTCTGCTGGCGCGGGCCGGAGGAGAAGCCGCCGCCCCCGCCGTAGTCGCCGCCATAGCCGCCCTCGTCACGGCTCATGCCGCCGCCTTCGCCCTTGCCGTCGAGCATGGTCAGCTCGCCGCGGAATTTCTGCAGCACGACCTCGGTGGAGAACTTCTCCTGGCCCGACTGGTCGTTCCACTTGCGGGTCTGGAGCGCGCCTTCGACATAGACCTTGGAGCCCTTGCGCAGGTAGTTCTCGGCCACCTTGACCAGGTTGTCGTTGAAGATGACGACCCGGTGCCACTCGGTCTTCTCCTTGCGCTCGCCGGTGCCGCGATCGCGCCAGGTCTCGGAGGTGGCGAGGCGCAGGTTGGCCACGCGGTCGCCGGAGTTGAGGGTGCGGATCTCCGGATCGGCGCCCAGATTGCCGACCAGAATGACCTTGTTGACGCTGCCCGCCATGTCGATGTCCTAGCTTTCCGTAGTTGCGGGCGCACGTGGCCCAGGGGCGCAGGCTAACGGGTCGTTAAGACTTCGGCAAGCCAATGTTCTTGCTACGTTCCGGGCCGTCCACAGCCTATTGCTGCGGCGGCTGGGGCATGGCGCCGGGGATCGCCAGCCGGCCGTCGCCGGTGCGCACCAGCGCCGGATAACGCGGACCGTCCAGCGTCGTGCCGCTGAAGATCCCGGTCTTTTGCACGAAGATGAAGTTGGCCTGGTAGGCGCCGAGGATCTCGTCGGCCGAGCCGCCCATTCGCAGGAACTTGATGCGCATCGCCTCGAGGTTGGCGGCGCAGGTCTCGAGGTTCGGGGTGTTGACCAGCTTGTGGTACACCAGCTCGCCGTTCGGCTTGAACGTCACGTTGTAGCAGACGCCCTTGTCGCCGGGCGGCTCGATCCGCTTGCTGCAGGCGTCCAGCGCCAGGACGGAGGCTGCGGCGGCGACGACAGCGAGGACGGCGCGGAACGGAACGGTCGAGAGCATGGCCCGACCCTACACGCGCGAATCGGCGCGCGCGAGGGCGTCAGCCGGCGGCCGGAATGCTGCAGCCGGCCCCCTGCTCCACGAGGGTCCGGAAGCTGTGGTTGTCACTGGAGATCTCGACCTTGCCGGGCGCCAGCCGCAGGGTCTGCTGGCCCCAGCGGCCGTAGCTCGCCCCGCCGGCGACCTCGCAGCGGCCGGCGAACAGGGCCTGGACGCACCCGTTCAGCGTGGTCGTGCCAGGCAGCTTCTTCCAATGGTTGTCGGCATAGCGCCAGCATTCGCCGACAGCCGGCGCCGGGGCGGCGGTCGCGGCGG
>NZ_DATELG010000296.1:0-4446 GCF_035276905.1 Phenylobacterium sp.
GGGCATTCCTATGCAGGTTCATCCGGTCCCCCGAGACTCAGCTGAAGTGTCGCAACAACAGCCTTCCCGGTCCGGACCGGATGGACAACCTACTGAGAGCTCACATCTAGAGCGTTCGGCGGTTCGAATGAACCGCCGAACATAAGTTCTTGAAGTTAGACCATTCGCTGCGCCGAACCGGCCTCCACTTCGGCGGCGAATGGTCTAGCGGGCTGGATCTGAAGTTCGTCCGCGTCGGGTCACGCGCCGGAGCGAACTTCGCAATCTTCAGCCTGCAAGTCGTCTCGCCGCCGGTCGGCTTCGGTCGCGCGAAATAGCTGCATCATTCTCTTTTCGATTGGAGCCAGGCAGAGGCGCAACGCACTGACGCCGCTGATGCGCGCGAGCGTGCAGCATGTCGCCGAGAAGCGGCGCAGATCGCCCCGACGCAACGCATCCCCGATCCAATAGGTAAGGCGCGAGCCAACGGCGTAGCGAACTTCCGTGGCCAGCGGGCCTTGCCCGGCGGCCTTCACCAGGGCAGCCTGCTTGGCGGGGTCGAATATGAATTCGTCGATGCCGTAGCGGCAGCCCAGCATGTTCTGCAGCGCCGCCAGGTTCGGCGGGGTCAGCGGCGACTTGGAGTCGGCTGCGAGCGCATCTGCAAGCGCCGGGAAGGCGATGTCCCACAAGTTCTTGCGCGCGGCGATGGCGGCCTTCTGGAACAGCGCCTGGCGTCTTTGGAGCGGCGTGAGACGAACGGAACGACTACGCAGGCCCAGGTATTCGGGCAGGCGCAGGTCCCGCAGCAGCTGTCGAAGCAGGCGTGCGTCCGATTGCATCCAGCGCTGCACGCGTTCGCTTTCGCGGTAGGAATTCGCCTTTGGCCCGCGCATTCCGAGGTGCTGGCGCTGCCACAAGACGACCTGATCGACACACGCCGCATCGTAACGACGGGCAAGCTGAAGCAGAATATTGTAGTCCACTGACACTTGGACGCTTTCATCCAGCGGCGCGATCTCGTCGAAACACGCTTTACGCACCAGGACGCACGGCTGGCCGGTAATGAAGCAATCCTCCATCAACCGGGCAAAAAAGGATCTCTCGCCGTCCACTGGGAATGCCTGGGGCGGATCGAAGGCGCACGCGCCCCTCTCGTCCTCAGTAAACTTTTGCAGTCGGCCATAACTGAATCCCGGCTTCGGATTTTCGGTCAGCGGTCGGAGCAATTGTTCGAGGGCGTCTGATGGAGCGATGTCGTCGTCATCCATGATCCAGATGTAGTCCGCCGTCGCCAGGGCGAGTCCGCGATTGATGGCGGCGGTCTTGCCCCGGTTCTCGGGCTGACGGACGTAACGCACTTGTTGCGCGAATTCGGCGCAGGCGGCTGCAGTGCCGTCGGTCGATCCATCGTCGACAACAATGATCTCGCGGACGCGAGACGATTGCTCGAGAATGCTTGAAATCGCGGCGCGAATGTACCGCTCCCGGTTGAACGTGGGCAGGATAACCGAAACGCTTGGAGCTTCTTCTTCCATCGCCGCCGTCCCGCAGTCGGTTGCCGCCTTTAATCTGTGGTCCTGGACAAGGTCCGGGCCGCAATACGAATTAAGTGGAGGGTTGCGCCCAAGCGTAGGCGAGCGCCGCCGCACCTGCGCGATCTCGTCGGCATAGCGCCAAGGCGATCTGGGTGAAGACGCGAACCGTAGCCGGAGCCAGGACGCGCAGCGTCAAGGCGTAGGTGGCCGCGCCCAGCACGATCGAGCCGGCGAGCCGGATCGGTCCTGACCCGCCATCGCCCAAGCCAAGCCGAGCGCCGCTCACGACAGCCGTCATGACTATGGCGGACGCCATGCTCTCCCAGCCGATCGAAAATTGTCGTGTCGCCGGATATCCGACGACGCGCTGGAGCAGCATCGCCCCCAGCGCCCAGGTCACGAGCCCGCGCGCCAGAAATACGGCTGCGATCGCGCTCGCCCCCCACGCGGCGGCGAACGGGGCGATGCTGGCGTTGATCGCGACGCCGATGGTGACAAGGAGGAGCTGCAGGCCAGGCTTGCCGACCGCGCGCAACACCCCCCCGTTGAACGAGGCGGTGGCGGCGCGCAGACCGAGCAACAGCATGATCTGAATGGCGAGCGTCGCCGGCGCCCAGGTCCTGCCCAGGAGCATCGGGATCGCCACCGGGGCGATGGCCGCGCCGCCCAGAAAAATCGGATAGGCCACCAAGGTCGAGACCCGGGTGGCGCCGTCGAGCGCCGCGTGAAGCTTTTTCCGCTCTCCCTGGATGCGCGAGGCGACCGGCAGCGCGATCCCGTTGAACGGAGCGATGAACAAGGCGCTGAACTGCTGGAAAATCCGCTGGGCGAGGTTGAAGTAGCCAAGGGCGCTGGCGCTGGCCACGCCCAGGAAGAGGCGCGGTACGGCGCTGTCCGCCTGGATCATCAGGCGCATCGCCAGGCTTGTCAGATTGAAGTGCGTCAGGTCGGCGAACTCGGCCTTGCTGGGCCATACGGTCGGCCATCCGGCCACCGCCAGAAAGCCGATGGCGCGTACGGCGCGCCGCGCCACCTCCATCCAGGCCAGCGACCATACGCCATGGCCGGTGAACGCCATCGTCAGACCGACCGCCGCTGCGGTCAGCGTGCCTGCCGCATCCACGACGGCGATGGCTCGGAAGCGCAGATCGCGTTGCAGCAGGGCCGCGGGCGTCGCCGCAAGCGCGAGCAGGATCAGCGTCGCCGCCATCAAAGGCACGAGCGTCCGCAGTTCCGCATGCCCAAGAGCGCCCGCGATCCAGGGCGCGGCCACGGCCAACCCCGCCCCCAAGACGGGCGCGATCGCCAGCTGTAGCAGGGTCGTGGCGGCGGCATGGCCCGGGCGCAGATCCGCCCTTTGAATGAGGCTCTCGCTCAGCGCGCCGGCGACGATGGTCTCCGGAGCCAGGATCACCAGCAGTGCAAGGCCGTAGACGCCGAAGTCGTCCGGCCGGAGCAGGCGCACCATGCACAGGAAGGTGAGCGCCCCGCCCACCAGGTCGAACCATTTTGCGAGCGCCGCCCAGAACGCGGCCCGCCCGGCGTGTGCAAAGAGTTCAGGAAGCTGCATGCGACTGGGCCGCTTCGGAGCGCCGCTCACGGTCGTAGCGCCAGGCCATGATCGCCGCGCCGAGCGCCAGCGGCGCATAGATCAGCGCGGTGGCGCGAGAGACGAATCCCCAGCGGCGCCCCAGCATCGGCATCTTCTCGAGCGCGGGCTTGGCCACATGCTCGACGATGCGCCATTGGGAGATCGCGCGGCGCGAGGCGATGAAGCCCCGTTCGGCAAGCCCCCACTTCTGTTTCAGCGCGTCATGACTGCGGTTTTGCCAGGCCTGCGACCAGCGCAGCAGGAAATAGGGCAGATCCGCAAAGGTGATCGGATCCGTCCTGGACGGAATGAGAAAGGTTACGACTGCCTTGGGTTCGACCCAGATGGAGCCGCCGCCTGCTTTCCGAAGGCGCCAGGCGAAATCAAGATATTCCTTTGAGACGATGTCCGGGTCGAACAGGCCGACTCGATTGAATACATCGCGTCGCATCAAGAAGCAGTGCATCTCGAACGATCGCGTCTGCCTGCGGACAAGGAAATCTGCGACTTCATCGCAGGTTCGGCCCTGAAGATAGAATTCCTCGTGGAAGTCTCTCTGGCCGTCGGGCGCGCCTTCGAAGGTCTCCTGATTGGTCTCCACGGATCCGACGTGATGCACGATGGTGTGGATCGGTCGGCCTTCGCAGGTGAGCGGCGCGACGACGTCGGCCCCCGTCTCGTCGGCGCAGGCGATGAGGGCGCTCAGCCATCCCGCTTTGAAGACGACGTCGTTTTCCGCAAAGACGACATATTCCGTATCGGCGTATTGAAGGCCAAGATTTCGGGCTTCGGGCGGGGTCAGCGTGCGGGGCGCCTCGACGTGCATGAAGCCGTGTTGCTGGGACTGATGCTTGAGCCAGGCGCGCATCCGGGTTGAGACGCTCCCGGTGGCGCAGACAAGCCTGAAAGGTTCAGGCGTATTCTCCAGCAGGCTGCTCAACGATTCCTGCATGGCGCTGAAGCGTTCGCGCTGCGTCAGAACGATCGTCACGCGCGTCGGGGCCGAATGCTTGGGCATGTCGTCCTTATGGCTCCTTACTATGTGGGCCGAAGCACCCTTTGATAGGCGTGCGTCGTCAGCGCCGCGGCGGCGTCGATGGAGTAGTCGCGCTCGATACGGGCGCGGGCGCGCCTGCCCATCTCAGTCCATTCGCCGCGTCGATCGATGAGTGTCTGGAGCGCCTGATACAGCGCGTGGGGATTGGCTTCAGGCGCCAGCACGCCGGCGTCGACGCCGGCGACCAGTTCCGGAATGCCGCCGTGAAGCGTGCTGACGAATGGGCGCTCCGCCGCCATCGCTTCCTTCAAGGTGTTGATGGAGGCGTCCTGGTCGCCGTT
>NZ_DATELG010000297.1:0-5547 GCF_035276905.1 Phenylobacterium sp.
GGCCCCGCGTCCTGCGCCGCGGCGGGCAGCGGCGCGGCGGTCGCTGCAAGCAGGGCGGCGATGATGACGAGCAGGCGCTTCATGACGGCGACACCTAGGCTCCCAGGACTGAACCGGGGCTGAATGCCGGGGTTATGAAACGGCTAAGCTATTCTGTCACCTCGCCTAAGGCGCCCTGGCGACGCTTTGCGTCCGCGAGTCTATTTGCGGCGGCGCGGGACGTAGGGGCGGTTTTGCCGCCAGCCCTCGGCGAAGGCGTCGAGCTCGGAGTCCGGCGTCTCCGGCAGCACCACCGTCAGCCGGGCGAACAGGTCGCCGCGACGTCCCTGGGCGTCGGAAAGTCCGCGGCCCTTCAGCCGCAGCCGGGTGCCCGTGTTGGCGGCCTTGGGCACGGTCAGGGTCACCGGCCCGTCCGGCGTCGGGGCCTCGACCTTGCCGCCGAGCACGGCGTCGTAGACCGTCACCGGCACGTCCATCACCAGCACCTCGCCCTCCTGGCGGAAGATCGGGTGCGGCAGGATGGCGAGCTCGATGAAGGCGTCGCCGGGACCGGAGCGGCCCGGGTGGCCCTGCCCTTTCAGGCGCAGCGTCTGGCCTTCCTGTGCGCCCTTGGGAATGGTCACGTCGATGGTGCGCCCGTCGGAGAAGGCGATCCGCTTCTTGCCGCCGCGGATCGCGTCCTCCAGGTCGATCTCCAGCCGCGCGCGCACGTCGGCGCCACGCTGGGAGAAACCGCCGAAGCCGCCGCCCGCGCCGCCGCGCCCGCCGTTCCGGCCGCCGCCGAACATCTCCCCCAGGATGTCGCCGAGGTCGGCGCCTTCGAAGGTCTCGCTGTGGAAGGGGCCCTGGCTGCCGCCGCGGCGTGAGAAGCCGCCGCCCGGGCTCGCGCCCCACGGCCCCTGCCCCCCCGCAAAGCCGCGCGCGGTCTCGCGGCCGTCGGCGTCGATCTCGCCGGCGTCGAATTTCTTGCGCTTGTCGGCGTCGCCGAGAATGTCGAAGGCCGCGCTCACGCGCTTGAAACGCTCCTCGGCCGCCTTGTTGTTGGGATTGGTGTCGGGGTGGTGCTGCTTGGCGAGCTTGCGGAACGCCTTGCGGATCTCGTCCGCGTTCGCGGTGCGAGACACTCCCAGTTCCTGATAGGGGTCGCGCGCCAACTCTCAGCCTTTCCCAAACGGTCTATACTGTTTCGCCTTGTAGATTGGTCTGATGGCACATGCACGCAAGGTCGCATGTGACAATAATATCACACACAGCGCCGCCATCGCGCGAGCGTGGCGGCCAGCGTGACAACCTCTGCAATTCACGGACGGCGGCCGAGGTTCCCGTTACCGATCCCCGCGCTCGCCGACGAGGTCCCAGGCGGTGAAATCCAGGGCGTCCTCGGGATCGGCGAGCGCCTCTTCGCTCACGGTCTGACCACGGACGGAGACGCCGGCCCGGTGGGTGCTCTCCGGATCGCCGGTGACCAGCGGATGCCAGGGCGCAAGGTCGCGCCCTTCGTGCAGGCGGCGGTAGGCGCAGCTCCGGGGCATCCACTCCAGCGCCTCGATGTTGTGCGGCGTGAGCTTGATGCAGTCCGGCACATGGCGATGGCGCTCGGCGTAGTTGCTGCAGCGGCAGACCTGGGCGTCGAACAGCTTGCAGTGGACGCGGGTGGGGATGACCTCGCCGGTCTCCTCGTCCTCGAATCGCACCAGGCAGCAGAGGCCGCAGCCGTCGCACAGGCTCTCCCATTCCCGAGCGGTCATCTGCTCGAGCGTCTTCCTGCGCCAGAAGGGTTCGCCTGCCATTCGCCGCATCTAGACCCGCGGGGCCGTGGGCCCAAGAGGCTCGGCCTGAAATGTGATCGCCGCCTGCCCCGGTCTTGCGCCGCCGCCGCAAGCCTTTATCTGAGGCCGCCCATGAGAGCGCCCATCCTGGCCCTGAAGGACGTCCGGCTCGCCGACGGTCCGAAGATGATGTTCGACGGCGTCGACCTGGGCCTCGAGCCGCGGGTGCGCGCCTGCCTGGTGGGCCGCAACGGCGCAGGCAAGTCGACGCTGCTGCGCATCATCGCCGGCGAGATCCAGGCCGACGACGGCGAGCGCACGGTCACGCCGGGCACACGCATCAGCTTCGTGCGCCAGGAGCCGGAAATCGCCGGCGCCACCTTGCTGGACTTCGCCACCGCCGGGGGCGCCGAGCCGCACGAGGCGGCCGCGGCGCTGGAGACGTTCGGCCTCGATCCGGCCAAGCCGTCGCCGGGCCTCTCCGGCGGCGAGACCCTGCGCGCGGCGCTGGCGCGGGCCTTCGCCGAAGACCCGGACATCCTGCTGCTCGACGAGCCGACCAACCACCTGGACATCCTGGCGATCGAGACGCTCGAAGCCGAGCTCGCCGCCTCGCGCGCCGCCGCCCTGATCGTCAGCCACGACCGCGCCTTCCTGGAGCGGGTGACCCGTCGCTGCTTCTGGCTGGAGGCCCGTCAGGTGCGGCGGCTGGACGAGAGCTTCGCCGGCTTCGACGCCTGGGCGGAGAAGATCGAGGCGCAGGAGGCCGAGGAGGCCAGACGCCTCGACAAGGCGATCGAGCGCGAGCAGCACTGGATGGCGCGCGGCGTCACCGCCCGGCGCGCGCGCAACGAGGGCCGCCGCCGCCGGCTGATCGCCATGCGCGAGGCCAAGTCGGAGCGGCTTAAGGACGCCCGCGGCCAGCTGAACATGGGCGTCGCCAGCTCCGGCCTCTCCGGTCAGCGGGTGGCCGAGGCCAAGGGCGTCACCAAGGCCTTCGGCGAGCGGACGCTGTTCAAGAACTTCTCGACCCGCATCCTGCGCGGCGACCGGATCGCCATCGTCGGGCCGAACGGCGTGGGCAAGACCACGCTGGTCAAGGTGCTGCTGGGCGAGCTGGCGCCCGACGCCGGCGAGGTGAAGCTGGGGACCAACCTGGAAGTCGCCTATATCGACCAGGCCCGCGCGGCGGTCTCGGGCGAGGCGACGCTGAAGGACGTGCTGACGCCGCACGGCGGCGACCAGGTCATGGTCCGCGGCCAGCCCAAGCACGTCGCCGGCTACGCCAAGGACTTCCTGTTCCGCGACAACCAGCTGCGTCAGCCGGTGCGCACCCTCTCCGGCGGCGAGCGCAACCGCTTGCTCCTGGCCCGTGCGCTCGCCAGCCCCGCCAACGTCATGGTGCTGGACGAGCCGACCAATGACCTCGACATGGATACGCTCGACCTGCTCGAGGATCTCCTGGCCGACTACGACGGCACCCTGATCCTCGTCAGCCACGACCGCGACTTCATCGACCGGCTGGCGACCTCGACCATCGGCCTCGACGGGCGCGGGCGCGTCGTCGAGACGCCGGGCGGCTGGCAGGACTTCCTGGATCAGAACCCGGGCTTCTTCGCCCCGCCGGTGATCAAGACCGCGGTCAAGCCGCAGGCGTCACCCCCGCCCAGGCCGGCCGCGGCCCGCCCCTCCAAGCTTTCCTACAAGGACCAGCGCCGGCTTGCGGAACTGGAGACCCTGATCGCCGACCTGCCGGCGAAGATCGCCGCCCTGGAGACCGGCCTGGCGGACCCGAACCTCTATGCCCGCGATCCGGCCGGCTTCGAGCGCCTCAATCGGGCGCTGGAGGCCGCGCGCACCCAGCTGGGGGCGGCGGAGGAGGAGTGGCTCACCCTGGAAGAGCGGCGCGAGGCGCTGGAAAACGGACGCTGATCTTGACCGTGGAAAACCCTAAGCCTTTCTAGGTGCGGGGTTTATCGCCGCCGTCCAGCGCTCGTTAACCATAAGCTCACAGACTGTTGCACAGCCGGGCGCGCACAGGCGCTTGCTCCGTAGCCGGACCAGGCGCACCGTCACTGGGCCAAGAGGAATGGCGGCGCAGGCGGACCGGGACACCGGAAAACCCAGCGGGCCGGATCTTAGAGGACGGGACCGGGGCGACCCGGGACTGCCGAAAAGAACCGGATGCGGCGGAAACCAGCGGGGCGACCCGCGAACGCAAACCGCGGTCAGGCCAGGAGGCGCAGATCTCCCAACGGATCTGAATGAGGGCGACGCCCCGGCCTGCCGGAGCGCCGCCCTCTTACTATGTGCGCTTGCTGCATTTGGCCCTTCCCGCAGCGCGGCCAGGGCCTTATTGGCGCCGAGGCGCGGCCGCCCTACCCTCCGGCCGCTGATCCCGGGGGAGCCTCTATCCGATGAAAGCCCTGCGTCCGATCGTCGTCGTCCTGGCGGCGCTGCTGGCCGCCTGTTCGCCCGCGAAGAGGGAGGCGAGCTCCGGCGGCGCCCGGCCCACGGTCATCCGTTTCGCCACCGACTGGCGCGCGCAGGCGGAACAGGGCGGCTACTACGAGGCCCTGGCGAACGGCGAGTACAAGAAGCGTGGCCTCGACGTGCAGATCGTCCAGGGCGGCCCGGGGGTGAACGTGCCGCAGTTGCTGGCCGCCCACGCGGTCGAGATGGGCATGGGCTCGAACAGCTTCATCGTCATGAACCTCGCCCAGCAGGGCGTGCCGGTGAAGGCGGTGGCGGCCTACTTCCAAAAGGATCCGCAGGTGCTGATGGCCCACCCGGGCCAGGGCATAAGCTCGATCGCCGACCTCAAGGGCCGCCCGATCCTCCTGTCCGACGCCTCGATCGGGGCCTTCTGGCCGTGGCTGAAAGCGAAGTACGGCTTCACCGACGAACAGATCCGAAAATACACCTTCAACTCGGCGCCTTTCCTGGCCAACAAGCGCGCCGCGCAGGAGGGCTATGTCTCCAGCGAGCCCTACACCCTCGAGAAGCAGGCGGGGATGAAGCCGGTGGTCTTCCTGCTCGCAGACAACGGCTATCCCGGCTACGCCAACATGGTGCTGGCGCCCGACAGCCTGATCGCCACGAACCCCGCGGCGGTGAAGGCCTTCGTCGAGGCCACGGCGCAGGGGTGGCGCGACTATCTCTACGGCGACCCCAAGCCGGGCGACGCCCTGATCCGCAAGGACAATCCGGAGATGACCCAGGACGTGCTCGGCCAGGCCCGAGAGAAGATGCGCACCTACGGTCTGGTGGAATCCGGCGACGCCAGGACCGGCGGCATCGGCGCCATGACCGACGCACGCTGGCGGACTTTCGCCGATACGGCGATCAGCGAAGGCGTCTATCCGAAGACGCTCGATCCGAAACGCGCCTACACCCTGCAGTTCCTGGGGAAATGAGCGTCGCCGCCCTGAACCGGGTCGAGGTCGACTATCCGAACCGCGGCCGCGCCCTGGGCCCGTTCAGTCTCGCGGTCGCCGCCGGCGAAATCGTCGCCCTGGTCGGCCCCTCAGGCTGCGGCAAGTCGACGGCGATGCGGCTCCTGGCCGGCCTGGAGGCGCCCAGCCGCGGCGAAGTCGTCCGCACCCCCCGCCGCGGCGAGACCGCGGTGGTGTTCCAGGCCCCGACATTGGCGCCCTGGCTGAGCGCGCGGGCGAACGCGGCCCTGCCGCTGGAACTCGCAGGCGTGGCGCGCGGCGTTGCGGCGCGCCGTGCGGACGAGGCCCTGGGGCGGGTCGGGCTGGCCGGCTCGGAGACCGCG
>NZ_DATELG010000298.1:0-4622 GCF_035276905.1 Phenylobacterium sp.
GGTTCTCGGGTGCTGATCGTCGAGGACGCGGTGCTGCCGGCGCTGGAGCTGGAGACGGGCCTCTCCGAGGCCGGCGCCGAGGTCGTCGGCCCCGCCTACGAGCTGGAGGAGGCCATGGCGCTGCTGGACCGGCCGATCGACGCGGCCGTCCTCGACGCCAACCTGAACGGCCGCTCGGTGACCCCCGTGGCCGAGGCTTTGGCGCGCCGCAACGTGCCGTTCGTCTTCGCCACCGGCTACGGCGAGACCGGCGGCGCGCCGGGCGGCTTCGAGGCGCCGGTCATCCGCAAGCCCTACGACGTCACCCAGGTCGCCGCCGCGGTGGCGGATCTCCTCGGCGCCGGATGACTTCGGCGGGTGCAAGTCTGTCGCAGGGCTGAGACAAGGCGCCGCCTCCCGCCGCCCGAAGCTTGGCTATAAGACCCTCGCCCGGGGAGACCTGCGGAGTACTCGCAGGGGCCGGACCGGCGGCCAGGGACATCGCCCGTGTCACGCGACCTTCCTCCCTCTTTCCGGTCCGCGGCACAGGTCGCGGACCGATTGTTACCCTCCGTGATCGGACAGGCTTATCCGATCACCCCTTGGGCGCGCAGCGCCTGCAGGCGCTCGGGCGGGCAGCCGGCGCGTTCAGCCAACACCTCGTCGGTGTGCTCGCCCAGCGCGGGGCCGGCCCAGCGCACCGCGCCCGGCGTCGACCCCAGCTTGGGAAACACGTTCTGCATCTTCACGCGGCCGAACACCGGGTGGTCGGTCTCGATGATCGCCTGGCGGGCGGCGAACTGCGGATCGGCCAGCATCTCCGGGGCGCGATAGACCCGGCTGGCCGGCACCCCGTGGGTCTCCATCAGCGCCAAAAGGTCGTCCAGCGTGCGCGTGCGGGTCCAGTCGGCGATCAGCTGGTCGAGCTCGGCCTGGTTCGCGCCGCGGCTGGGATGGTCGGCGTAGCGCGGGTCGGTCTTCAGCTGCGGCCGGCCCATGGCGTCGGCCAGGCGCGAGAAGACCCGGTCGCCGTTGGCCCCGATCAGGATCATCTGGCCTTCGGCGCAGGGGTAGACGTTGGACGGCGCCAGCCCCGGCAGGATCGAGCCGGAGCGCTCGCGCATGTAGCCGGTGAGATCGTATTCGGTGACCAGGTTCTCCATCACCGCGAAGACGCTCTCGTAGAGCGCGGCGTCGACCAGCTGGCCGCGGCCGGTGCGCTCGCGGGCGTGCACCGCCATCATCACCCCCATCGCCGCGTGCATGCCCGTCAGGCTGTCGCCGATCGAGACGCCGGCGCGCGACGGCGGCCGGTCGGGCTCGCCGGTGACATGGCGCAGGCCGCCCATGGCCTCGCCGATCAGGCCGAAGCCGGCGCGCCCGGAATAGGGGCCGGTCTGGCCGAAGCCGGAAATGCGGGCCATGATCAGGCGCGGGTTGAGCGCCGACAGCGCCTCCCAGCCCAGCCCCCACTTCTCCAGCGCGCCCGGCCGGAAGTTCTCGATCAGCACGTCGGCCCTGGCGATCAGGGCCCGCGCCAGATCCTGGCCCTCCGCGCTGCGCAGGTCGAGGGTCACCGACTTCTTGTTGCGGGCGATCACGGGCCACCAGGGCGAAAGGCCCTGGGGCAGGGTCCGGCCCCACTGGCGCATCGGATCGCCCCCCTTCGGATCCTCGATCTTGATCACCTCGGCCCCGAAGTCGCCGAGGATCTGGCCGCAGAACGGCCCGGCGATCAGCGTGCCCATCTCCACGACGGTGAGGTCGGCGAGCGGGCCTTGCGCCGGCGGGGCGGGGACGGGCTTCGGCTCGGCCATGACGGGCTCCTGGATCTTCCAAGCGGCGGAGCCTGAAGCCGCGCGCCGTGTTGTCAACCGCGCCGGCTTGGCGGCATCGGCCTGCATATTCCGAGTTGAAGCCGCTCCCGCCGAAGCGCTAACCCAATGGCATGACGACCTATGTCTTCGATCCGCCGCCCCGCCCCGCCCCGCCGTCCCGGTCGAGGGCGAGACGGCCGTCTTCCCGGTGCGCCGCGTCCTCTGCGTCGGGCGCAACTACGCCGCCCACCGGCGCGAGATGGGCGGCGACGACCGCGACCCGCCCTTCTTCTTCGCCAAGCCGGCCGACGCGGTGGTCCCGCCGGGCGGCCAGGTCGCCTTTCCGCCGAAGACGCAGAACCTGCACTACGAGGTGGAGCTGGTGGTCGCCTTGGGGGCCGGCGGCGCCGACGTGTCGGTCGGGCGGGCGCTGGACCTGGTGCTGGGCTATGCGGTCGGCGTCGACCTCACCCGTCGCGACCTGCAGTCGGCCGCCAAGGACAAGGGCCAGCCCTGGGAGGCGGCCAAGGGCTTCGACGCCTCCGCGCCGATCAGCGCCATCCGCCGCTGGGCGGGCGCCCCGCCGCAGGGTCGCATCCGGCTCTCGGTCAACGACGAGATCCGCCAGGACGCGGCGCTCGGCGAGATGATCTGGAACGTGGCCGAGATCATCGCCGAGGCCTCCCGCCTCTGGCGGCTGGAGCCGGGCGATTTGATCTTCACCGGGACGCCCGAGGGCGTCGGTCCGGTGGTCCGCGGCGACCGCGTGGGCGGCGAGATCGACGGCGTCGGCCGCCTCGTCTTCCAGCTGATCTGAAACCGGAGCCCCGCGCATGGCTTTCACCCTGCACAGCTACTGGCGCGCCACCGCCCCCTACCGGGTGCGCATCGCCCTGAATCTCAAGGGGCTGGCGTTCGACTATGCGCCGGTCAACCTCCTGGCCGGCGAGCAGCTGGGCGAGGCCTACCGGCGGATCAACCGGCAGAGCCTGACGCCGGCGCTTCAGACCGAGGACGGCGCGGTGCTGACCCAGAGCCTCGCGATCCTGGAGTGGCTGGAGGAGGTCCATCCGGTCCCGCCGCTGATGCCGGCCGACGCCTACGACCGCGCCCGGGTCCGCGCGATGATGGGGATCGTCGCCTGCGACATCCATCCGTTGAACAACCTTCGGATCCAGAGGCAGCTGACCAAGCTCGGCGTCGACGCCGACGGGCGCTCGTTCTGGACCCAGCGCTGGATCAACGACGGCTTTACGGCGCTGGAGCCGATGATCGCCGCCTACGGCCAGGGCTTCGCCTTCGGAGCCCAGCCGACGCTGGCCGACTGTCTGCTGATCCCGCAGGTCTATTCGGCCGAGCGCTACGCGGTCGACCTTGCGCCCTATCCGGCGATCCGCGCGGTCGCGGCCGCTTGCGCCGAACATCCGGCCTTCCAGGCCGCCCACCCGGACCGGCAGCCCGACGCCACGCCGACGTGACCGCGTTACGGGTTGCGGCCGCGCCGTGCGCGGCCTAAAGCCGCGCCATGCTCGACGAACTGAAGACCAACAACCGCAACTGGGCGGCCGGCAAGGTCGCGGCCGATCCCGGCTTCTTCCAGCGGCTGGTGGACCAGCAGGCGCCGAAGTACCTGTGGATCGGCTGCTCCGACAGCCGCGTGCCGGCCAACGAGATCGTCGGACTCGATCCCGGCGAACTGTTCGTCCACCGCAACGTCGCCAACCTCGCCCCGCCGCAGGACGCCAACTACCTGTCGGTGCTGCAGTTCTCGGTCGAGGTGCTGAAGGTCGAGCACATCCTGGTGGTCGGCCACTACGGCTGCGGCGGGGTCGCCGCGGCGGTGGACGGCAAGCGCCGTGGACTGATCGATCATTGGGTGCACCCGATCCGCGAGGTCCACCACGACCACAAGCACGAGCTGGACGCCCTGGCGGACGAGGGCGCCCGCCTGGACCGGCTGATCGAACTGAACGTCATCCGCCAGGTGAAGAACGTCGCCTCGGACGTCTTCGTCCAGGACGCCTGGGCGCGTGGCCAGACGCTCAATGTCCACGGCTGGGTCTATTCGCTCGCCAACGGCCTGGTCACCGACCTGAACGTCACGGTGACGGGGCCGGACGACGTGGACAAGCTGCCGTAAGATCTCCCCCAAAGGGGTGCATCTGGCTAAGCCAGCTTGATTTCCCGCAGCCGCTCCTGGAGGAACGCGTCCGCCGTGATCGGCTGCGGGTAGCGGTCAGGGTGGGCGGCGTCGACGCACGCGGCCAGGGTGCGGATCTCATAGTCCGGGTTGAAGTGCAGGAAGAAGGGCGTCGAGTAGCGCGAACAGCCGCGCCGCTCGGGCGCGGGATTGACCACCCGGTGAGTGGTCGAGGGCAGGCGGTGATTGGTCAGGCGCTGCAGCATGTCGCCGATGTTGCAGACCAGCGCGCCCGGCGGCGGGTTGACGGCGATCCACCGGTCGTCGCGATCCTGCACCTCCAGCCCGGCCTCCTCGGCGCCCAGCAGCAGGGTGATGACGTTGATGTCCTCGTGCGCGCCGGCGCGGATGTGGGGCCCGTCTCGTGTCGGCATGGGCGGATAGTGCAGCAGGCGCAGGATCGAGTTGCCGTCGCTGACGGTGGGCGCAAAGAAGCCACGCTCCAGACCCAGCCAGGCGGCGATCGCCTCCAGCACCTTCGACCCCATGGCGTCGAGCGCGGCGAACAGCCAGCCGACAGCTTCGTGGAAGCCGGGCGCCTCGGCCTCGGGCCAGACGTTCTGCGGCATCTGGGCCGCGAACCGGTGGCCCGGCGGCAGGTCGCGGCCGACGTGCCAGAACTCCTT
>NZ_DATELG010000299.1:0-3857 GCF_035276905.1 Phenylobacterium sp.
GGTCCTCGACCAGCCGCTTCAGCGCCGCATCGGCGTCCTCGACGATGTGGGCCTCGCGCGCGCGGTCGGCGTCGATGCGGGCGATCTCGCCCTCCAGCCGCGAGAGCTCGGCGGCGTAGGCCTCGGCCTCGCGGTCCAGCCGCTCCTTGTCGATGGCCAGCTTGTGCAGGATGGCCGCCGACACCGTCTCGGCCTCGCGCAGCGGCTTCAGCGCCGCCTCGGCGTCGGCGGCGCGCTGGGTCGCCCGGCCGGCGGCGCGCGCGGTCTCCTCCACTGCCCGGACCGCGGCCTGGGCCTCCAAGGCCAGCCGCTCGGCGCTTTCGCGCGCCTCGTTCCAGCGCGCGTAGAGCACCGCGCCCTGCAGGGCGCGGATCTCGGCGGAGAGCTTCTTGTAGCGCTCGGCCTGGCGCGCCTCGCGCTTCAGCCGCCCGAGCAGGCTCTCCAGCTCCTGGGCGACGTCGTCGAGGCGCGCGAGGTTGGCTTCCGCCGCCTTCAGGCGCAGCTCCGCCTCGTGCCGGCGCGAGTGCAGGCCGGAGACGCCCGCGGCCTCTTCCAGGATCATCCGCCGGTTCTGCGGCTTGGCGCCGATCAGCTCGGAGATCTGTCCCTGGCGCACCAGGGCGGGCGAGTTCGAGCCGGTCGAGGCGTCGGCGAACAGCAGCTGGACGTCTCTGGCCCGCACCTCGCGGCCATTGATGCGGTAGGTCGAGCCGGCCCCGCGGTCGATCCGGCGGATCACCTCCAGCACCGGATGGTCGTTGAAGGCGGGCGGCGCGCGGCGCTCGGCGTTGTCGATAGTGAGCTGGACCTCGGCGTGGTTGCGCGAGGCCCGGGCGCCGGAGCCGGCGAAGATCACGTCGTCCATCCCGCCGGCGCGCAGCGCCTTGGCGGAGTTGGCGCCCATCACCCAGCGCAGCGCCTCCAGGAGGTTCGACTTGCCGCAGCCGTTCGGTCCGACGATGCCGGTCAGGCCAGGCTCGATTCGGAACTCCGTCGGATCGACGAAGGACTTGAACCCGGAAAGACGCAGCCGCTGGAAATGCACGGCCTGCTCGGCTCCTATTTCTTCTTGGCCGCCGCGATGGCGGCGTCCAGCTTCTCGAGGCTCAGCTCGCCCTCGTATTTCACGCCGCCCACGAAGAAGGTGGGCGTCGAGGAGACGCCGGCGTCGATCGCCGCCTTCAGCCGCGCGTTGACGCCCTTGACGTTCTCCTGGTCGGTCAGACAGGCATCGACCTGGGCCTCGGTCAGGCCGTTGTCCTTGGCGATGCCAAGGAAGACCGACTTGATGTCGCCGTCCCATTTGGACTGGCTGCGGAACACCGCGTCGACGACCTTGAAGTATTTCGACGGCCCGGCGCAGCGGGCCAGCATGAAGCCGGCGGCGGCCACCTCGGCCGGCGGAGTCAGCATCTCGCGCAGGGTGTAGCGGACCTTGCCGGTGTCGACGTACTTGGCCTTGAAGGCCGGGAAGACGTCGGCGTTGAACCGCGCGCAGTGCGGGCAGCTCAGCGAGGCGTACTCCACCACCTGGATCTTCGCCTTCGGCGAGCCCAGGCTCATGTCGCCCGGCTGCGGGGCGAGCTTGGTGGAGGCGGGCGTCGCCGCGACCGCCCCGCCGGCGGCGAGGCTGGCGGAGAGGATCAGGCTCAGGAGGCGGCGACGGGTCGACAAGAGATTTTCCCTACTTCGAGGCGGCCGCGATCGCGGCGTCGAGCTGGGCCAGGCTCACCTCGCCGGTGGCGATCTGCTTGCCGTTGACGACGAAGGTCGGGGTGCCGCTGATCTTGTCGTCCTTGATCGCCCGCTGCACCCGCGCGTTCAGCGCCTTCAGCGCCTCGGGGTCGGAGACGCATTTGTTGAACTGATCCTCGGTCATGCCCGCCGACTGGGCGATGCGCAGCAGGACGCCGCGGTAGTCCTGGGTCTGAAACATCTCCGCCTGGTTCTTGTAGATGGCGTCGAGCACGGTGAAGTACTTGTCCTTGCCCGCGCAGCGCGCCATCAGGAAGCCGGCCGCGGCCACCTCTTCCGGCGGCGTCAGGAACTCCTTCAGGGTGTAGTGCACCTTGCCGGTGTCGATGTACTTGGCCTTGAACTCGGGAAAGACGGTGTTGTTGAACCGGGCGCAGTGGCTGCAGCTGGCCGAGGCGTACTCCACCACCTGAACCTTGGCGTCGGCCGGTCCCAGGCTCATGTCGCCTTCGCCGGCCGCACCCTTGCCGCCCTTGTTGCAGCCGGCGAGGCTGAGCCCCGCCACGGCGACGGCGGCGATGAGAAGACGACGGCTGAGCATGGGCAGGTCCCTGAAGTCCGAAGAAAGCATTAAAGCGCGATTCCCGCCGGACCGAACCTGGTCCGGATGAGCTAGTCCTGGCGGCGCAGGACGGCGCGTCCGAGCCTGGTCAGCGCATCCTTCAAGGGCCCGTCCGGCGCCTCGGCGAGGCCCCTGGCGAGCTCGGCCTCCTTGGCCGCGTCGAGGGGCGCCGCGCGCTTGCGAGGTTGCGGGTGGGCGGTCTGTTGGGCGGGACGCAGCGGGCCCTGAACGATGCGCAGCTTTTGCACGGCCTCGGCGCCCAGGAACAGGTTCACCCGCGCCAGGATGTCGTGCGCCTGGTGCTGGATGACGGCGGCGGACGGGCCGGCGACACGGATTTCCAGAGACGAGGGCGCGCCGTTGCGGCCCCTGACCAGCTTCACCGGCTCGGTGCGCTTGGCGACCTCTGCGCCGACGATCTCGCGCCAGCGGGCGGCGAGCGCGCCCGGCCCCTGGCCGAAGCGGGCGTCGAGCTCCTTGATCGTCTTGTTCAGCGCCCGCCCGGCCGGCGGCGGCGGCCGGCGCTGCGGCCGCGTCCGCTTGGACGTAAGGATCCGCAGAGCTTCTTCAGCCGTGGGCAGGGACCGGCGCATGGCGCCAGTCTAGCCGGGGGTTGTGGCGGAGGCGAGGTGCGAGGTGACGCGGCATCTGCTACCCACGCCGGCGTGACCCCCGCCCAGATCCGCGCCGCCCTGCTGTCCTGGTACGACGCCAACGCCCGCGACCTGCCCTGGCGGGTCGGCCCGAGGGCGCAGGCGGCGGGCCTGCGCGCCGATCCCTATCGGGTCTGGCTGTCGGAGGTGATGCTGCAGCAGACCACCGTGCCGCACGCCACCCCCTATTTCCTGAAATTCACCGCCCGCTGGCCGACGGTCGCCGACCTGGCGGCCGAGCGCGACGAGGAGGTCATGGCAGCCTGGGCGGGGCTCGGCTATTACGCCCGCGCCCGCAACCTGCTGGCCTGCGCGCGGGCCGTCGCACGCGACCACGGCGGCGTCTTCCCAAACACCGAAGAGGCCTTGAGGACCCTGCCGGGGCTGGGCCCCTATACGGCCGCGGCGGTGGCCGCGATCGCCTTCGACCGGCCGGCGAACGTGGTCGACGGCAACGTCGAACGGGTGATGGCGAGGCTCTTCGCGCTCGAGGCGCCGCTGCCGGATGCGAAGCCGCAGCTGAAGCGGCTGGCCGCCGGCCTGGTGGCGGACGAGCGGCCCGGCGACTGGGCCCAGGCGCTGATGGACCTGGGCGCCGTGATCTGCCGGCCCAAGGCGCCGCTCTGCGACCGCTGCGCCCTGGCCGCGCCCTGCGCCGCCCGCGCCGGCGGAACGCCCGAGACCTATCCCCGCAAGCTCGCCAAGGCCGAGCGGCCGCACCGCTACGGCGTCGCCTATGTTCTGACCCGCGGCCCCGAGGTGGCCTTGGTGCGGCGTCCGCCCAAGGGCCTCCTGGGCGGCATGCTGGCGCTGCCCACCTCGGATTGGCGCGCCGCGCGCTGGAGCGAGGCCGAGGCGCTGGCCGCCGCGCCGGCCGCGGCGCCCTG
>NZ_DATELG010000300.1:0-9153 GCF_035276905.1 Phenylobacterium sp.
AGCACCAGGGCCCAGGTCACCAGCGAGACCACGCCGAGCACCGCCACCTCCGGGCCGATGCCGGCGCGGGTGTGATGCAAGGCCTCGCGCATGGCGTAGAGCGGGCTGGTGCCGATGTCGCCGAAGACGACGCCGATCGAGCCCAGCACCAGCGCCCAGAAGCCCTCGTGCCGGGCCTCGCCCTGCGGCTCTTCCGCCGCAAGCGGCGCGACGCTGGCCTGGTCAGCCATCCAAGTCTCCGGGACCGCCACCCACAGGCCCCTCACCGGGGCGCCAGCCGCTGTCCTTGGGCGCGATACAGAACTTCCCGCCGAGGTTCAATCACGCGCGGCGGTGTGGGTTCCCGGGCTGGGCGCCGGCGGTGACCGAACGCCCTGCTTTGACTAGGGGCGCGCGAAGCCCCAAGGTTTCGGCGGCCGCCTCGAGGCGGCGATCGCGGGTCCACAACGACGCCTCGGGCGTCAGCCGCACGGAAGCCAGCAGGTGAGCGTCGACGTAGCCGATGCCCAGGCCATACAGCCTTGCGGCGTTGATGTAGCCCAACACCTCGCGGTCGTTCGCCACGGTCGCCATTGGCAGGTTCGCCAATGCTTCCAAGACAAGGCCCCGCTGGCTGAGGTTTCCGAGCGCCGCCTCCCCCAAGACGAATGGGTGCATCAGCACGGCGCCGCGTTCGAGCAACCCCACGAGTGCGGCGCTCCGCGACCGCAGGTGCTCGACCCAGACCGAGGTGTCGACAAGATGGTCGCTGACACGGGCGAACCACACAGTCTCTTGAAGCCTGGCGAACTCGAAGCAGCCTGCGCCCATCCGATCAATCAATGGCACTATGGCGGCGAACGCAGCCCCAGCGTCCTGGCGGTCGGCTTGATGGTCGCGGTAGGGCGCGCGCACCCCTTTGTGCAGGGCAACAAGCGGACGGCCTTTGCGGCAGCGCAGCTGCTGCTCTACGCAAACGACTTCTTCCTGGACGTGCCAGACATAGAATTCATTGCTGACGAGCTGCGCCGCGCGATGACGGGCGAGACGCCAGAGTACATTCTGGTGGTGCTTTTCGAGGAATTTCTGCGGGGTCAAGAGAGCGTAGCATTACCTGAGTGAGGCACGGCCTCGTCGCGGGAGCGGGCGGCGGTGATGCGCGTCGGACCTTCGGAATGACCGTTCACTGGCGGGCTTGTCGGGACGCGCCGCTTGCGGCCGTCCTTAAGGAAGCCGACCGTCCTGCCCGGACGGTCGCAGCAGCGGAGGCGGTGATGTCACAGGTGCGCGTGGGCGGCTTTTCGATCTCGCTCGACGGCTTTGGCGCGGGACCCGAGCAGAGCCTGGAGCATCCGCTCGGCCGGCGCGGGCAGGAGCTGCACCAGTGGATCTACGGCACGCGCTTTTTCCGCACGATGATCGGTCAGGACGGCGGCTCCGAGGGCGTCGACCAGGCCTATGCGGACCGCGCGATGCGCGGCTTCGGCGCCTTCATCCTCGGCCGCAACATGTTCGGCCCCGTCCGCGGTCCGTGGCCGGACGAGGCCTGGAAGGGCTGGTGGGGCGAAAATCCGCCCTATCATGCGCCGACCTTCGTGCTGACCCACCATCCCCGCGAGCCGATCGAGATGGAGGGCGGCACGACCTTCATCTTCGTGACCGAGGGCATCGAGGCCGCGCTCGATCAGGCCAGGGCGGCGGCCGGCGACCTCGACGTCAAGATCGGCGGCGGCGTTTCGACAGTGCGCCAGTATCTGCGCGCCGGCCTGATCGACGAGCTTCACTTCGCGGTCTCGCCGGTCGTGCTCGGGCAGGGCGAGGCGATGTTCGCCGGCATCGACTTGCCCGCGCTCGGCTACCGCGTCACCGAGCACCAGGCCAGCGAGGACGCCACCCACATCGTGCTGGCCCGGTGAAGCGGGCCATCCGGGCAGCGGGAAGGGCGGGAATTGAACCCTTCCCGCCGTGACCAGCGCCGGGCGAGCTGGTAGAACCACGTCCGTCGGACTGAGGTCGGATCGTTCGACGGACGTCTGCCTGGCGCGCAATCATGGAATAGCAGCGCCGGTCCTGCCGGCCGGCAAACTGGCGAGGGAGCGCATCCCTATGGCCTACATCACCACCAAAGACGGCACGCGCATCTTCTACAAGGACTGGGGGCCCAAAGACGCGCAGCCCATCGTGTTCCACCACGGCTGGCCGCTCAGCGCCGACGACTGGGACAACCAGATGCTGTTTTTCCTGGCCGAGGGTTATCGCGTCATCGCCCACGACCGCCGCGGCCACGGACGGTCGGACCAAACCGACAACGGCAATGACATGGACAACTATGCCGCCGATGTCGCCGAGCTGGTCGCGGCGCTTGACCTCAAGAACGCGATCCATGTCGGCCATTCGACAGGCGGGGGCGAGGTCGCGCATTACGTGGCGCGAGCGGAACCGGGGCGCGTGGCGAAGGCCGTGTTGATCGACGCCGTACCGCCGGTGATGGTCAAGAAGGATTCCAATCCGGGCGGAACGCCGATCGAAGTGTTCGATGGGTACCGCGCCGCGCTTGCCGCCAACCGCGCCCAGCTTTACCTCGATATCCCGGCCGGCCCCTTCTACGGCTTCAACCGCCAAGGCGCGAAGGTGTCGGAGGGTCTCATCCGCAATTGGTGGCGGCAGGCCATGATGGGCAGCGCCAAGGCCGGCTATGAGTGCATCAAGGCCTTTTCGGAAACTGACTTCACCGAGGATTTGAAGGCGATCGACGCCCCGGTGCTGGTGATCCACGGCGACGACGACCAGATCGTGCCCTATGCGGATTCGGCGCCGCTGACGGTGAAGCTCCTAAAGAACGGCACGCTGAAAACCTACGAAGGGCTGCCGCATGGCGTGTGTCAGACCCATCCGGACATCGTGAACGCTGACATACGCGCCTTCCTTTGCGGTGAGACAGCCTCCTCCGCCACGGCCTGAATCAAAGGCGCGGGTCCGGGCGCGGCCGGGCCCGCATATCGGCCGACTTCTGGGCGCGCCTCAGCGCCGCCTGCGCCCGTCAGGTCTCCAGCAGCCGCATGCCGCCCTGCGCGGCGCGCCGGTCGAACGTGGCGGTGAATTCGCATCCGGCTCGGCGTCCGGCCTGGGCGATCACGGCGTCGGCATAGTCGACTGCGGTCGCTTCGAACTGGTTGAGCGCGAGGTAGTGCGTCTCCGCGTCCTCGATGACGAGTTCCCGGGACCGGAGCAGGCCCTCGACGACCTGCAAGATCTCGGCCTTCGCCGTCTTGTAGGCCCGGGCGAGCACCCAGACGGTCTCCACCAGCGTGATCGTCGAGACGAAGCCTGGCGCTTGCGCGGTGAAGCTTTCGACCAGCCTTGTCGCGAGCGCCGACTGCGAGGGCTCGTCCTGGGCGATGTAGCGGACCAGGACGTTGGTATCGAGGCCGATCACTCGCCTCTCGCGCCGGCGTCAATCGCGGCGGCCATCTGCTCGAGCGAAACCGCCCTTTCGCGCCGGGGCAGAAGTCCCTTCAGCGCGCGGATCGAGTGCGACGCCGGAACGATGGCGTAGGTTCCATCCTCCAGCCGAATGAAATCGAGCCGGTCGCCGGCGGAAACCCCGAGTGAAGCCCGGACTTCCCGCGGCAAGGTGACTTGTCCCTTGGACGAAATGGTCGCCGTCGCCACGCCCGCCTCCTTACTTCTGGTAAGGAAGAAAGTAAGGCGGCGAGCCGGGCGGTGCAAGGGCTCGGCGATGGAGGCGTTTTCTCGCCACCTTGAGCTAGCCGGAGATCTTCTCCCAGCGATAGGGCTCGTCCTCCTTGTCGCGGAACTCGCCGCGCAGGTCCGGCTTGCCGTCGCCGTCAGTGTCGTAGATCGCCCACTCCGGATAGCCGTCGCGGTTGGTGTCGAAATAGAGGGTGTCGTAACTGCCGCGGCCGTTCTCGTCGCGCATCAGGATGTCCGGCTCGCGCTTGCTCTTCGGCTCCAGCAGGGCCGCGTCCGCCACGCCGTCGCAGTCGGTGTCGATCGCGTAGAGCTTGCCCGGCGGCGGCTTGGTCCAGTCCTCGACCGAGAGCTGCTTCCACTCGCAGTGTTCGGGCTTCGGCGGCGCGACCGTCCGATCGTGGTCGCGGGCCAGGAAGCTCTTCACGTCCTCCACCGAGACGGCGAAGTTCAAGCCCTGCGCGCCGTCGTCGCCGAAGCTGTTGATGCCGACGATGGCGGCCTGGTCGTCGAGCAGCGGGCCGCCGGAGTTGCCGGGATTGATCGGCGTCTGGGTCTGGATGACCGTGGCCTCGTGCTGAAGCTTGTCCTCCGCCTTCCAGTCGTAGGCGCGGCGGATCTGGCTGACCACGCCGCGGGTGTAGGTCCAGGTCTCGCCGACGGGATGGCCGATCGCGTTGACGTCGGCGCCGACCTGCAGGCGCGTGGAGTCGCCGAGCGGCAGCGGGGTCACGCCCGCCGGAACGTCCTCGACCTTCAGCAGCGCGAGGTCGGCGACCTCGTCCACCTTCACCACGGTCGCCCGGCGCAGGTCGGCCTTGCCAAGCGCGGCGCCCTCGACCGCCGGCTTGAACGCCACGGCGATCCGCTTGGCGCCCTGCACCACGTGCAGGTTGGTGATGATCTGGCCGTCGGCGGCGATCAGCGCGCCGGAGCCCAGTCCCTCGTCGGTGACGACCAGCACCACCGCGCGGGCCGCGCGGGCATAGACCTGGCTCTGGGCGGCTCCGCGCGTGGCGGCGGCGGGCGTCGCCTGAAGACCGCCGAGCGCCTTGCCGAGCCTGGCCGTAGGACTGCGCGGCGGCGCGGCGAAGCGCGGCGCGGCCCCCTTCGCCGGGGTTCCGCCGCCGCTCGACACCGGCTGGCCCAGCTGGTCTTCCAGCGGCGCGGCGAGCGCGTAAGATACGGCGCAGCTGGCCGCGAGCAGGCCCGCGGCGACATGGATCCACTTCATGACGGCATCCCCCCGGATCGGCTTCGTCCTCAAAAGACTAGCCGGCCTTATGCTCGTCACAAGCGTATTTCTCCTTAACGCTAAACCGGCGATGGCGGGCGAGATGCCCGATCAGCAGGTCGCAGGGGCCTATCGGCAGTTCTACGCCGGGCGGGCGCAGGCGGCGCGCGACAGCCTGCAGGCGCTGCTCCGCTCGCCGGCCGCAGCGGCGCCGGCGGATCGGCTGTTCGTTGCAGGCGCCCTCTTGGAGATCTGTCTGCACAACCGCGACGGCGCATGCGTCGCGCGCAACGCCGCGGACTTCGTGGCGGCGGCGGGACAACGGGCGGCCAGCGCCAGTGCAGTGCAACGGCGCCGGCTCGCGCTGGAAGCGGCCTACTATGTCGCTGCGGCGCGGTCGTTCGCCGGCCAGGCGCCCGACGCCATTCTCGCCGACGCGGGCTGGAGCCACGAGATCGCCTACGACGGCGACCTCTATCTGCGCCGGCAAGTGCTGGCTTCGAATCTCTTCCTGCAAGCCGGCCGACGGGCGGATCTCGACCGCTCGGTCGACAAGATCCTCTCGCTCGGCGCGTCGCTGAAGAATCCACAGTCGGCCCGCTTCACCGTGGCCGCCAGCCTGGCCGACGTGATGGCGACCCTGCTCGCCACGGGCGAGACCGATCGCGCCTGGGGCCTCTACCGCGCCAGCGGCGCCGACATCGCCAAGGCGTTGCCGCCCGCGACACTGGACTATGCGACCTACGCCATCACCCAGGGCCAGTTGCGGCAGGCGGTGGGAGACGTGGCCGGGGCGCGGAGCGCTCTGCAGGAGGCTGCCGCCGCCTTGCTCCGGATCGAGCTTGACCCGGCCGTGCGCGACGCCCTGCTGGCTCAGGCCCTCACGCTGAGGGTGGCGCTCGACGCTGCGGCCGGCGACCTTCCCTCGGCCCACGCCGCGCTCGCCACGCACCCCTTCGCGCCGCTCTACGCCAGGCCGGGCCGAGCGCCGGCCAACTCGGACGAAGTCGCCTATCTCGCCGCCCGCGCCTTCGTCGCCATGATCGACCAGACCGCCGATCCGGTCGTCACCCGGGCGCTGCAGGCGCCGGCGGCCTTCAAGGACGATCCGGTGACCGCCAGCTACCGCGCCGCAGGGCTCGCGCTGGCCCTCCCGCCCGGACCGGAGCGCAGTGCGCGCCTGATCCAACTCGGCCGCAAGGTCCAGGCGGCCGCCAGGCAGGCGGACAAGGAGGGCGCGCTCGACCGCCTGAGCATCATCGACCAGATCCTCGTCGCGCTTGCGCTCAGCCAGGCGGATGCGGCGCGGACCCCGGCCGACGCCGACGTCGCCTTCAGCCTGTTCCAGCTCGCCGGCCGCACCGGCGCATCCTTCGACGCCGACGCGTTGACCGCGCTCGGCCAGGCGAAAGACGAGCTGCAGCGTCGCACCATCCACCAGGCCCTGCGGCTGAAGGCGCGACGCGACCGGCTGGAGCGCCAGGGCGTACAGAGGACGACGGCCGCCATGCTCGGCCCGGCCGAGACCGGAACGCTGGCGCATGACATCCCTGCCCGCGGCGTCCTGCGCGACTACGACGAGCGGCTGGCGCAGGCCGAGGCCCGCCTGGCCCGGGATGGGCTCTCGCTGCGCGGCCCGCGCCTGGTTCCGCTGGCTCGGCTCCAGGCGGCGCTCGGCGCGAACGAGGCGGCGCTCGCGGTCGCACCGACCTTCGGCGGCATGGCCTATATGTGCGTGCGCCGCGACAGCGCCTCGCAGGTCGTGGCGCCGGTCGACTTCGCGCGCATGAAGGTCGACGCCAAGATCGTCCAGGCGGCGCTGACCTCGACGGAAGCGCCCTCGGAGGCGCTCGACATCCAATTTCCGGCCGAGGCCGCGGTGCGCCTCTACGATGCGCTGTTGAAGCCGTTCGCGACCTGCCTGCGGCCGGGGGACCGGATCCAGTGGCTGGGCGGCGTCGCCTCGGCCGTCGTGCCCTTGGCGGCGCTCTTGCCCACACCGCCGCCGAAGCTGGACCACGGCTACGACCTGGCGCAAGCCGACTGGATCGTGCGCCGCCACGCGATCGGCTACGCCGGCTCCGCCGGAGCGCTCGTGGCGACGCGGTCCCGAACGGCGCCGCCCAAGACCGACTTCGATTTCCTGGGGGTGGGCGACCCTCGTCTCGACGGCCGGCTGGACGATGGCCAGGCGCGGAACAAGGCGGTGCTCAAGGGGGTCCGTGGCGGATCGCGCTTCGAGGGGCTGGCGCCCCTGCCGGAGACCGCCGACGAGCTCCACGCCTCCGCGCGGGGCTTCGCCGCCTCGCGTCTGCTGCTGGGCGAGGAGGCGACGGAATCGGGCGTGCGGGGCCAGGTGCTGGGCGACTACCGCTATCTCTCCTTCGCCACCCACGGACTGTTGCGCGACGATCTGCAGGGGCTGTCGGATCCGGCCCTGGTGCTGACGCCGAGATCCGAAGCCGACGACCGCGACGACGGCCTGCTGACCGCCTCGGAGATCGCCGACATGAACCTGGGCGCGAGCTTCGTCGCCCTTTCCGCCTGCAACACGGCGAACTTCGACTTCGACCAGGCCGCGCAGGACTTGCCGGCGCTCGCCTCCGCCTTTGCGGTCTCCGGCGTGCCGGCGACGTTGGGCACGCTCTGGCCAGTCAATTCACGCACGGGCGAGGCGGTCGTCTCGGGCCTCTTCGAAAGGCTGCGCGGGCCGGGCGGCGCGCCCGCCGACGCTCTGGCCGAGGCCCAGCGCGCCTTCCTCGCCGCTCCGCCGGAGCGGGCCTACCTGCACCCCCGGTTCTGGGCGCCCTTCGTGATCCTGGGCGACGGCGCCATGGCCGATCGGAACGGCGGAACCGCGGGGCCGACGCTGACGGCCGCCGAGATGCTGACGAGGCCGGGCGGCGAGGTCCTGGCCCTGGCGAGCACGCCGGACGGGCTGGCGGCGCGTTTCATCGCCGAGGCCGACGCCGCCGGCGCTCCGGGCGAAGGCCTGCGACTGGCTGTCGGGACGAACGAATCCTGGCGCAAGGTCAGCCACCAGGCGCGCGCCTCGCGCGTGCTGGGACAGCTGGACGAGGCGCTGATCGCCGGCGGCTATGAGATCGGCGCCGGCGGCCGCCTCCAGCCGCGGCTTGACGCCTACGACCGCCAGGGCCGGCCGGTCGGCTCATGGCGAGGCGAGAACCTGTCGAAGGTCGACGCGGGCATCCTCGCGGCGATCAACCCCGACGCCTCGACCATGCTTATAGTCGTCGGCGAACGGACCCGGCCCGGCGAAGCGGGCGGCGGAACGCTGCGGGTCCTGCGCGTCGGGCCGGATCTGGCGCCGAAGACCGTGTTCGCAACGCAGGCCCCGGACGCCGCCAGGATCTCCAGCGCCGCCATCGTCGCGCTCGGCGATCGACTGCTGCTCGCCTACACGGCCGACAACCACCGCAGCGACCAGCCGGCCGCGGGCTTCGAGGACTACGACGACCAGGTGTGCGCGTTGCGCCGAGAGACCATGGTCGAGTTGCACGACGCGCACAGCGGCGCGCTTCTGCAAAGCACGACGATCAGCGGCTTCGCGGCCGTCGCCGGCGCCGTGGCGCGGGGCGGGACGGCGATGTTCGGCGGCTCGCAGGGCGAGGGCTGCCGCGCCGAGCGCAAGGCCGCGGTCCTGGCGATCGCCGCCGGCCTGAAGCCGAAGACCCTCTATCTGGACGACACGCTCGGGGCCTCGGAGGTGCGCGCCCTTGCGCCGCTCCCGCGGGGCGGCCTCTTCGTCGCGGCCTACAAGGAAAGCCTGTTCGACGTCGCGGCGCACGCCGGGACGCCGCCGCGCGACGCCGGCAGCCTGGCCGTCGGCCGCAGCTATTCGACCCTGGTGCTGACGCTGGACGGCAAGGGCCGGCCCTCGACGCCCAAGCCGCTGGACGCCGGCGCCGACGTCCTGCCGACCGCGGCCCTCGCCCTGGAAGACGGCCAGGCGCTGCTCGGCGGTTCGCTCGCCGGCCAGGCCGCGATCTTCCACTTCACGTTCGCCCGATGAGGAGGAGGCCGAGATGGCTCGCAGACTGGCGCTGGTGACCGGCGCCTCGGCCGGCATCGGGGCGGCGTTCGCCCGGCGGCTGGCGGCGGCCGGGTTCGACCTGGTGCTCAGCGCCCGACGGGTCGAGCGGCTGGAGGCGCTGGCCGAGGAGCTGCGCGCGCGCCACGGCGCCCTGGCCTTCGTCGCGCCCGCGGAC
>NZ_DATELG010000301.1:0-2001 GCF_035276905.1 Phenylobacterium sp.
AACGCCCACGGCACTGGCGAGGAAGCGACGAAGCTTCGAGAAGTTGGGCACGTCGCCGACGAGGAGTTGCCCGCCCGGGTTCAGCAGCGCCATCGCCGCGTCTAGAGGCTGTTAGGAACCGAGCATAGCGCTGACGGCCCTGTTGAGCATGAGGCAGGCGAAGGCGACGAAGTGCAGTCCTTTGACGGTCTCGGGCAGTCGCTCGTAGTCGCGGACGAGGCGCCTGAACCGTGTTGCCCAGGCGAAGCTTCGCTCGACGACCCATCGCCTGGGCAACAGCACGAAGCCGCGCTTGGCCTCGGGGAGCTTGACGACTTCGAGCTGGATGCCGTGCACGGCGGCGGCGTCCGCGGCCGTCTCGCCGGTGTAGCCCTGGTCGACCCAGGCCAGTTCGACGCTCTGGCCGGTGGCGTCCTGGACGGCCTCGGCGAGTACGCCCACCTGGGCGCGGTCCTGCTCGCTGGCGGTGGTGACATGGGCGGCGAGCAAGTGGCCCAAGGTGTCCACGGCGATGTGGATCTTGGAACCCTTCTTGCGCTTGGCCCCGTCGTAGCTGGCGCGGGCCCCGCTCTCGGGCGTGGAGCGCAGCGTGCGGCTGTCGAGGATCGCCGCCGTGGGCTGGCCTTTGCGGCCGGCGAAGGTGCGCAGGAGCAGCCGCAGATCATGGACCATCACCTCGAACACCCCGGCCCTCAGCCAGCGCTGGGTCTGCTGGTAGATGATCTCCCAGGGCGGCAGGTCATTGGGGACCAGCCGCCAGGTGACGCCGCCCTTCATCACGTAGCGAAGGCCGTTGAACACCTCGCGAAGATCGTGCCGACGCTGACCCGCCTCTTCCGGCAGCAGCGCCAGATATGGCGCGACAAACGCCCATTCCTCATCGGAAACATCGGTAGAATAAGGCTTGCGAGTCATGACGACTCGCTGCGCTGCGTCGGTTGCTCAGTTCCTAACAGCCTCTAGGTGTGAGCTCTCAATAGGTTGTCCACTCGGTCCGGTCCGAGGAAGCTGAGGTTGCGAAGCTTCAGTGTTCCGAGGGAGAGCCGAGTGGACGTGCATAAGAATGCCCGACTGACCCCGAGGGGTCGAGGTGCGATGGTCCGGCGGGTTCTGGCCGGCGAGGCGCTGGCGACGGTCGCGGCGGCGTTCTCGACGACCGTGAAGACGGTCCGCAAATGGGTGAAGCGGTTCCTGGCGGAGGGCTCTGGCGGCCTTGAGGACCGGTCCTCAAGGCCGCGCCGCTTGCGCAAGCCGACGTCGCCAGAGGTGGTGGAGCAAATCATCAGGCTTCGCCGGCAGCGCTTCTGCGGCCAGCAGATCGCCAAGGAGACAGGGGTCTCGCCCGCCACGGTGAGCCGCATCCTGCGGGCTGTGCGCCTGAGCCGGGCCAGCGACCTGAACCCGCCCGCGCCGGTGGTCCGCTACGAGCGCAAGGCGCCCGGAGAGATGATCCACCTGGACATCAAGAAGCTCGGTCGCTTCGAGAAGCCCGGCCACCGGGCGACCGGAAATAGGACTGGCCAAAGCAACAACCGCGGCGTCGGCTGGGAGTTTGTCCACGTCTGCATCGACGACCACTCCCGCGTGGCCTTCAGCCAGATCCATCCCGACGAGACCAAGGAGAGCGCCGTCCCCTTCCTGAAGGCGGCGCTCGCCTACTACGCCAGCCTCGGCGTCACTGTCAGCCGGGTGATGACCGACAACGGCTCCTGCTACATCTCCGACGACTTCCGAAAAGCCTGCGCTGACCTGGGCCTGAAGCACATCCGCACAAAGCCCTACACGCCCAAGACCAACGGAAAGGCCGAGCGCTTCATCCAGACCAGCCTCAGGGAATGGGCCTACGCCCAGACCTACGATAGCTCAGACCAGCGCGCCGCCGAGCTGCCCACCTGGCTGCACCGCTACAACTGGCATCGTCCGCACGGCGGGATAAAGTCACAGACGCCCATCAGCCGCCTCGGCTTGGATCGGGACAACCTGTTGAGGCTCCACAGCTAG
>NZ_DATELG010000302.1:0-13643 GCF_035276905.1 Phenylobacterium sp.
CCATCTCGGCTCGACTGACAGGCGTCGTGCGGGCATTCCTATGCAGGTTCATCCGGTCCCCCGAGACTCAGCTGAAGTGTCGCAACAACAGCCTTCCCGGTCCGGACCGGATGGACAACCTACTGAGAGCTCACATCTAGCGGCAGGGCGGCCGGGCGCGGGCCCTGAGTTCGTCATGGGGGCTTCACCCGATTTCTCCGCCGCCCGGTCGGAGGTTTGTTCCGCGCCGGGGCTATGTCGGAGAACCGCATGCGACACGAACTTGGGCTCATCGCCCTTTCGCTCTGTCTTGTCGGCGTCACGGCCTGCGAGACCCCGCACGGCCCCTCAACCTTCGCCAGTTCGGAGTCGATGCGCGCGCAGCCCGTCGCGTTCGGCCAGGTGGTCAGCGTCCGGCCGGTCGACATCCGTCCGGGACAGACCCACCTCGGCATGGCCACGGGCGCGGCGCTCGGCGCGCTCGCTGGCAGCCAGCTGGGGGGCGACGTGTCCGCCAACGTGGCCGGCGGCATCGGCGGGGCGGTCGCCGGCGGCGCGCTCGGCAGCGCCATCCAGGGCTCGCAGGCGACCCGCGGCGTCGAGGTGTCGGTCACCATGGACAACGGCCAGACCGTCGCCATCGTCCAGCCCGGCGATCCGCGCGACTTCCGGGTCGGCGACCGGGTCCGCGTCGTCGGCACGTCGGACAACGCGCGCGTGGCGCACTGAGCCGCCCGCCGGCCCGTACGTCCACGTGAAGCACTGGCGGATGCTCCGCACAATAATCTTCCGGGGAAGATGTTTATGCGCTAGGGAGGGCTTTGCGAGCTTCAGCAAGGGGTGATGCCATGCAACTGTCGGGCAAGGTGGCGATCGTGACCGGGGCGTCCACGGGTCTGGGCCGGGCGATCGCCGGGCGGTACGCCGCCGAAGGCGCGGCCGTCGTGGTGGCCGACATCAATGATCCTGAGCCGGCGGTTGCGGAGATCCTCGAGGCGGGCGGCGTCGCCGTCGGCCAGCGGGTGGACGTGGCGTCCGAGGACCAGGTCACGGCCATGGTCGCCGAGGTGATCTCGCGTTTCGGTCAGATCGACGTGCTGGTCAACAACGCGGCCGTCTCCGCCTCGCTGAAGCAACAGCCCTTCGAGGACATCGACCTTCACGAGTGGCGCAAGGTCATGGACGTGAACGTGCTTGGGGTGTTCCTCTGCATCAGGGCGGTCACGCCGAGCATGCGGGCCCGCCGCTCGGGCAGCATCATCAACATCGGGTCGGGAACCGCCATCAAGGCCCTGCCGCGGCTTACGCACTACGTCGCGTCCAAGGCCGCGGTGCATGTGATGACCCGATCGCTGGCGCGCGAGCTCGGCGTCGACAACATCACGATCAATGCTATCGCGCCCGGATACTTCCTCACCGAGGGCAACCTGGGCAACCCGGAGTTCCTCGCCCTTCAGCGAGACATCGCCGTACAAAATCGCTCGATCCCCAGGGACGCCTATCCGGACGATCTCACGGGCGCCGCCGTCTTCTTCGCGGGCGACCAGAGCCGCTTCATCACCGGCCAGATCCTGCCGGTCGACGGAGGCTCGGTCTGAGAGGGGCTGCTGAGCCTAAATCAAGGCTCCGCTAGTTGCGTCCGCCCGCACCCGCCCGGACTTCGACGACGTCAGGCGGCCGATCACGTCGTCGGTCGTGGGCACGTCGCCGAAGGCGAAGAGAACCGTGTTCAGGGCGGCGTTATGTTCTGCATCGGTAATCGCTGCGTTTGCGTCGGAAACAAGGACGACCTTGTAGTTCAACATCATCGCGTCGCGGGCCGAAGACTCGCAGCAGATATTGGTCAGCGTGCCTGTCACGACGATCGTGTCGATCCCTGCCGCCCGAAGGACGCGATCGATGTCGGACGCGCCCTGAATGAAGGCGCTGAAACGGTTCTTCTCGAGAATGATGTCCTCGGGCCGCACGTCGAGGTCCGCATGCAGCTCGAACCCATGGGAGCCGGGCATCATCTGCTCGAATGCAGCCGGATTAGGATCGCAGTCGAACAGGACTGACCAGACGTTGCTTTGGCCCTCGAGGGTCATCTTGACCCAGATCACCTTGCCGCCGGCTTCGCGCATCGCCGCCGCCAGCCGATTGATGTTGGGCACGATTTCCCGGGCGGCGGGCACCTCCACCGGCATGCCGGGCAGCATGAAGACATTTTGCATGTCGATGACCACGAGCGCGGTCTTGCTGGCGTCCAAGGTCACATGACGGGGAAGCCGGCCAAGTCGACTGACGATCGCGTCCACCAGCTGCTGGGAAATCGAGATCTCGTGCACCGCTGTTTCTCCCTATCGAAGCGTCTTTAACCGGCGCCCGCAGTGGTTTGCTCCTCCAGGTCTGCAACGGGTCGCGTCCGAGGTCCGCGTCCTAAGGCGCTTCAAGCATCGCGCGAAGCACAGCTCCCACCTGGTCGTCGGCGCTCCCGAGGCTCTGCACGGTCGAGACGTGATTATGTCCGGCGAAGCGGTGCAGCGGCGGGCAGCAGCCGTCCCGCCGCGTGAGCGCAAGCGCGAGTTCGAGCGTCGGGGCAGCCAGCATGGCGGGATCGTACTGCGCAAGGCACAGCGATAGCGGGATACGGTTGCGGCGGGCGTGAGTGAGGGGAGAGCGGTCCCGCCAGAGCGACGGCGGACCGGCGTAGTGCTGGACGTTGGGCGGAAGTTGAGGCGTGAAGCGATAGACGCCGCTCATCAGGATCGCCCGCCGCACCCCCGCCGCTTCGGCCGCGCCGCCATGCAGCGGATGGAACAGATAGTTTGCAAGGTTGACCGCCCCCGCGGACTGTCCCATCAGCGACAGACCGCCCGGATCGCCGCCATAGCGGACGGCGTTGGCGCTGACCCAGGCCACGGCCGCCGCAACGTCCGCGGTCTGCTCGGCCCAGCAAAACTCCGGGGCCAGCCTGTAGTTGGCGATTATGGCCAGATAGCCGTGCCGCGCGAAATAGACGCCGACGTTGCGGTAGAAGCTCGGATGCTCGTCCTTGCCGCCGCTGATGAATCCGCCGCCGGGGAAGAAGACCAGGACAGGCGCGTCCTGCTGGCGAGGCCGATAGATGTCGAGCTGCTGGCGCGGGTGTTCCCCAAAGGCGATATCGGCGATCCGCTCGACGCCAGGCGCCGAAGTGGCCACGGCGTCGGCGTAGAGCGCCATCGTGGCCGCCAAGACGCCGGGGTCGAAGCGCGCGCCCATGTCGGCGATCTTCTGGCGGATCTGGGCGAGATTAGAATCGATTTGAAGCATGCCGCCTGCTCTGTTCCCCGCGCCGGACACGGCGCGTCATGGGTTGTGGTCGGGGAGGGGCGAGCAGACTATTCCGCTGCGATCGCTGTCGAGAGCCGGTGCTCCGGGACCAGGGTGCGCCATTCGACCCCCAGCTCCAAGGTGGCGTTCGCGCCTCGGATGCGGCTGACGTCGGCGTTGAGGCCGATGGGGGCCTCCCCCCGTTCCCCGGCGTTGGCGGACTTCAGGAGCGCCCGGTAGAGACAGGTGATCGCCAGATCGGCCACGCAGAGCATCTCGCGGCTGCGGTCGCGAAGGGCGCCTGCGGACATGCTGACGATGGCGTCTTCCTGCGTGAAGTTGGCGATCCCGGTGAAGTGTCCGCGCCGCATCGCCTCGCGATCCTGCATATAGCCGCTGTGGGGGCTGAGGCGGCCGAGCTCGACCGTCGTCCTCGTCATGCCCCATTCCTCAAGCGTTTCGGGATCAAGGCCGACGAACCGCAGCTGCTCGCTGGCCAGCGGCTCCTCGCCCATCTTCTTCTGGGCGTCCCACCAGAGGTGGAAGAACATGGTCCGCTCGTCGCTCATCGGAACGACCGCGAACCAGAGGTCCCCGTTGGGGTTGAAGACGAAACACGGCGATTGGAACGCGGCCACGCGGGCGATGGTGCGCTCGGCGCCCGCCTCGTGGATGCGGCGGATCGCGACGTAGTGGAACCCGAAGTCCGTATCGTCCGCCTCGATGTGCGGGGCCGCGTCGAACTGCATGTGGCCGGTGGCCGCGGCGAAGGACAGTTGCGAGATGTCGGTGTTCTTCAGCCCCACCGTGTGAAGCACGCTCAAATGGGAGGAATCCACGAGGCCCTCCATCACCTGGACGAAGTTGCAGGGCACGATGGCCATCGCATTCAGGCGGTTGGCGTCGGGGACGTCCATGAAGGCGTAGTGGGGGAACGGCGGCTCCAGCTCGGCCGGGCCCATGTATGTCCAGACCATGCCGGCGACCTCGCGGACCGGGTAGGCCTTGGCTTTAAAGCGCTGCTTGAACTTGGGATCGGCGACGTTCGGGGTCTCCATGATGTTGCCGTGCCGGTCGAACTTCCAGCCATGATAGATGCAGCGGATGCCGCAACCCTCGACGCGGCCGAGGCTCAGCGACGCGTTGCGGTGGCGGCAGTACTCGTCGATGAGACCGACTTGGCCCTCGCTGTCGCGAAAGGCGACGAGATCCTCGCCCAGCGCCTGCACACGCACGGGATCGCAGTCCGGCGCCGGCAGCTCGGAGGATAGCAGGGCCGGAATCCAGAAGCGGCGCATGGCCGTGCCCTGAGGGGTTCCTGGTCCGACCCGGCACATGCGATCGTTGTCTGCGGCCGAGAGCATGACATCCTCCCAATTTTCTTCCTAGGAAGACCATAGAGACGCTCCTGAGCGGTTTCAAGGCCGTGCGGCCACAGCCGGGCTCTTGCGATTTGATGGACTTCTATGGAAGATCTTTATCTTGGGTCAGCGGGGGCTTCGGCGTTGTCGACGGATGCAGACGCGGCCGGAAGATGGGCGTTTCGGTTTGCGCCGCAGCTCGGCTACCGGTCACCCGATCAGCCGCTGTTCCGGCACAGTGCGGGCGATGTCTCCCCGGCCGCGCAGGCCGCGCGCGCCGCCGACCTGGGTTTTGCCGGGGTCCAGTATCCGTGGGCGGTCAGCCGTCCGGCCGCCGAGCGCTCGCAGCTTGCGAAGGTGCTGCGGGATCGGGGCCTTGCGACCGGCTGCGTCGTATGGGCGTCCTGGGAGGTCATTCGACAGCCCCTCTGGGGGCGCACCGACGCCGCCGCGCGCGAGAAGATCGCCGCCCATATGATCCGCGCCGTCGCCGCCGCCAAGGAGATCGGCGCCGCCACCATCGCCGTGCTCGCCGCGGCCGATCCCGCCCGGCCCATGGCGGAGGAGCGAACGGGGCTGGTCGACAATCTTCGCCGGGCCGCCGACCTCGTGCAGCGATCAGGGCTTTGCATTGGATTGGAGCCGATGATCGTGCTGCCGGAGATGATGCTCAAGACGTACGCCGACGGTCTGGAGGTGATCGAGGCGAGCGCGCACCCGGCGGTCCGGCTGATCTTCGACAGCGGTCACGTTCAGTCCGTCGGCGAGGACCCGGTCGCGACGCTCCAGCATACGCTGCCCCATGTCTGCTTGGTGCAGCTGGCCGATCAGCCGGGTCGCGTGGAGCCCGGCGCCGGAACGATCGACATGCTGAGCGTGCTCCGAAGCCTGGGGCGGCACGGCTACCAGGGACTTGTCGAGCTCGAACATGACTGGGCCGAGGACAGCCTGGAAGGCGAACGGCGAGGCCTGGCGCGCCTGCGGGCGCTGAACCAGGCCTATCTGGCGCAGGGTGGAGGGCCGCTCATGGACGCATTTCCCAGCTTCGGCGCTGGTTCCGGGCAACTTGCCCGTGGAACCTGACGCTCCTATCAACAACGAAGATTGTAGATCTGGACCACCCCGGGGGGCAGATGAGTGAGCCACAGCGGCGGCGACGTCGAAAACGCCCCGAACAGAAGGTCCGAGGCAGCCACACGGCCGAGCTTGCCGCCTCCTGGAGGCGGGAGCTGCCGCATCTCGACGCGACGGGGCTGCTTCTGCAGATCTATGTGGTGCGCCTCGGGCGCATACTCGACAGCGCCTACGACCGCATGTGCCGCGAAACCTACGGAATCAGCGGCCCGGAGATGCGGGTCCTCTTTTCGCTCCGCAGGGCAGGGGCGCCGTTCGTGCGTCGACCGACGGACCTGTTCCGCGCGCTCTTGGTGACCTCGGGGGCCATCACCAAACAGGTGGATCGACTGCAGGCCTCCGGCTTCGTCGTGAGAATTCCCGATCCGTCGTTCGGCGGCGGCTTCCTGGTCCAGCTCACCAAGAAGGGCCGCAAGGCGGCCGATGAGATGATCGAGACGGTTTCCACCCGCGGACTGATCTCCCGGGCCACCAGGGACTTTTCTCCACAGGAAATCCAGGACGCGATGCAGCTGTGTGAACGGCTGCTCACCACCCTGGAACTGGACGATCCCTCCCTTTGATTCTCGCGCCGGGTTGACAGGTCACCTTCCTGCCGCGATCTTCCACGGAAGATCATTGGACGTGGGAGCGAGACCGGATGAGCGAGCTGACGCCTGCGGAGTTGTTCGGACTGCGTGGAAGACCATTCGTCCTGATCGGCGGTGGTGAGGGGTTGGGGCTTGCGATCGCCCGTCACCTGCGGGCGGCCGGCGCAGAGGTGCTGGTGGCGGATCGCGACCTGGCCATGGCCGCCGCCGTGGCCGAGCAGACGGGGGCTGTCGCCTTCCAGGCCGACGCCCTGGACCGCGAAAGCCTGCGCGGCGCCTTCGAAGAGGCCGCCCGGCGGTTCGGCGAGGTCCAAGGCGTCGTCGACATCATCGGAATCGCCAAGCTGCAGCCGCTGCGGGACTTCACCGACGACGACTGGGCCTGGCAGTTCGAGATGGTGGTCCGCCACGCCTTCCTGACGCTGCAGATCGGGGCCGAGTACGTCGTCGACGGCGGCAGTTTCACCATGGTGGGGTCCCTTTCCGGCAGCCATGTGGTCCGGCGCCAGACGGCGTACGGAAGCGCCAAGGCCGCATTGCATCACCTGGTTCGCGGCGCGGCTCTCGAATACGCCGCCCGCGGCGTACGGGTGAACGCCATCGCGCCGGGCTTCATCCGCACGCCGCGCCTCGAGCAGCTGCTCTCGGACGAGAGCTGGCGGCAGGTCGAGGGCGCCATTCCGCTCGGCCGTGCAGCCAAGCCCGCCGACATCGCCGGCGGCGTGCTGTTCCTGGCCTCGGATTTGGCCAAGATCGTCACGGGCCAGATCTTGCCCGCAGACGGCGGGGTGAGCGTGGCTGCGGCGCTGCCCGATCTCGACTGGCGCCCTCGCTAAGACCCGGGGTCATCAGACGTGCAGGCTCCCAAACAGATGCTGGTCGTGCAGGCGATGCGCCTGGAGGCCCAGGACATCCTCTCAGTTGAACTGGCCTCGCCATCGGGCGCGCCCCTCGCGGCCTTCACCGCCGGGTCGCACATCGACCTCCACCTGCCCGGCGGGCTCATTCGAAGCTACTCCCTGGTCAACCCCGACACCGAGCGGGGCCGCTACGTGGTGGCGGTCTATCGCGAGCCGCTGTCGCAGGGGGGCTCGCGCTATGTGCACGACACTTTGCGGGTCGGCGACCAGATCGTCGTCGAGGGGCCGAGGAACAACTTCGCGGTGGCGGACGATGGCGGGCGGCATGTCCTGATCGCCGGCGGTATCGGCGTCACCCCGATCTGCTCCATGATCGAGCGGCTCGGACGCCTGGATCGGCCCTGGACCCTCTACTACTGCGCCCAGACGGCCGCCAAGGCGGCTTTCCGCGACCTTGTTCAGTCGCGGGCCGAGGCTTGCGACGGCCGCGTCGTATTCAACTTCGACGGCGAACCCGGCGGGACGATGCTCGATATCGCGGCCCTCGTGGCGGCTCAACCGGAGGACGCCCACCTCTACTGCTGCGGTCCCAAGGGCATGCTTGAGGCCTTTCGCGCCGCGTGCGGCGAGCGGCCCGCATCCCACGTGCATTTCGAGTACTTTGCCGCCGATACGCACGCGGCGACCGAACGCAGCTTCACCCTCGTCCTCAACCGAAGCGGGCGCCGGCTTGCCGTTCCGGAAGGCAAGACCATTCTCGACGTGCTGCTCGCCCACGGCGTGAACATCGCCTACTCGTGCCAGCAGGGAATCTGCGGCGCGTGCGAGACGCGGGTCATCAGCGGCCAACCCGACCACCGGGACCAGATCCTCACCGACGAGGAGCGCCTTAGCGGCGGCGCCATGATGGTGTGCTGCTCGGGGGCCCTTTCCGACGAGCTGGTTCTCGATCTCTAAGCGCGGGTGATTGACCTTCCGCGGAAGATGTTTATGGGCGTGGAGGAAGCCGGGCGCCGCGGGCCAGGCGCGGGAGGCGAGGAGGGAGCGGCATGATTGTTGAGGATCCAGACCAGCTCACCGCGGACGTCATCGCGGTGATGGACCGGACGCAGGACCCGCGTCTTCGGGAGATCATGTCGTGCCTCATCCGGCACCTCCACGGGTTCGTCAGGGAGGTGAGGCTGACCGAGGATGAATTCAGAACGGCCACCGCGCTGATCAACGAAATGGGCCAGCTCACCAACGACACTCACAACGAGACCGTGCTGATGGCCGGTTCCCTCGGCGTGTCGTCCCTTGTCTGCATGATCAACAATCCCGGCAGTTCGAGCCGGCGCACGTCGCAGTCGTTGCTGGGGCCGTTCTGGCGCATGCATTCCCCGCGCACGGAGAACGGCGGATCGATCCTGCGCTCGGCGACGCCGGGCCCCGCGCTGTTCATGACCGGACGCATCGTCGATCCAAACGGCGAGCCGATCGCGGGGGCGGAGGTGGATGTCTGGCAATCCGCCCCGAACGGCCTCTACGAGAACCAGGATTCCGAGCAGGCCGACATGAACCTCCGCGGGAAGTTCACGACGGACGCGGACGGGCGCTTCTGGTTCCGCACCGTCAAGCCGGCCGGCTATCCGATCCCGACGGACGGCGTGGTGGGCCGCCTGCTGGCGGCCCAGGGCCGGCACCCGTTCCGGCCGGCCCACATGCACGCCCTGGCCTACAAGCCGGGCTTCAAGACGCTGATCTCCCAGGTCTATCTCGCCGACGACGAGCGCCTCGATTCCGACGCCCAGTTCGGCGTGTCGCGGCATCTCATCGGCCGGCTGGAACGGCACGGCGAAGCGCACCCGACGGAGACGGTCGACGCGCCCTGGTACTCGCTCGACTACACCTTTGTCATGCAACCGGGTGAGGCGACGCTGCCCCGCCCCCCGATCAAGTAGGCGGCCCAAGGCATGCTCACCAACGACCAGCTTCGCGAAGGCGCGGCCCAGCTCCATCAGGCGGACCGGGAGCGTCGCGTCATCCCGCAGCTCAGCAAGAGCTTCCCCGAGATCGAGCTGAAGGACGCCTATGAGATCCAGCGGCGCTGGGCCGAGCTGCGCGTCGCGGCCGGCGCCAGGATCATCGGCCACAAGATCGGCCTGACCTCGCGGGCGATGCAGATGGCGTCGAACATCACCGAGCCGGACTACGGCCACCTGCTGGACGACATGCTCTATACGGACGGCGCCCAGATTCCCGCCGAGCGCTTCATCAAGCCGCGGCTCGAGGTCGAACTCGCCTTCGTGCTGGGCCAGCCGCTGCGCGGACCGCAGGTGCGGGTGCACGACGTGCTGCGCGCGACCGAATTCGTGACCCCCGCCATGGAGATCATCGACTACCGGACGGAGGTGCCGCGCGCGATCACCGACACCATCGCCGACAACGCCGCCGCCGGCGGCCTGATCATCGGCGGCCGGACCGTCCGGCCCATGGACGTCGACCTGCGGTGGATCGGCGCGACGCTTTCCAAGAACGGCGTCATCGAGGAATCCGGGGTTTCGGCAGCGGTGATGGGGCACCCGGCGGCGGGGATCGCCTGGCTTTGCAACAAACTGGCCGCATTGGATCAGGGGCTGGAGGCCGGGGAAATCATCCTCGGGGGCTCCTTCACCCGCCCGGTATCGGTGGCGTCCGGCGATGTGATCTACGCCGACTTTGGCGACCTCGGCGCCATCGGCGTCTCGTTCGTCTAGGCCGCCGCCTTGGACCTCCCCGTCAATACCTTCAAGCGCCGGCTGGAGGCCGGTGAACGACAGATCGGGCTTTGGCTCACGCTGGCGAACCCGTTCGCCGCGGAGGCCGTCGCCGGCGCCGGCTTCGACTGGCTGCTGCTCGACATGGAGCACTCGCCCGCGGACGTCGAGACCGTGCTGGCTCAGCTGCAAGCGGTGTCGGCCTACGCAGCCACGCCGATCGTGCGGCCGCCGACCAACGACGCCGTGGTCATCAAGAGGCTCCTCGACATCGGCGCCCAAGGGTTGCTGATTCCCTATGTGCAGTCGGCGGAGGAGGCCGCCGCGGCGGTGGCCGCGATCCGCTATCCGCCGCGGGGGATCCGGGGCGTCTCGGCCTCCACGCGAGCCACGCGGTTCGGCCGAATACCGGACTACGGTCGGCGGGCGGACACGGAGCTCTGTCTCCTGGTCCAGGTCGAGACCGAGGCCGCCCTTCAGCACCTCGAGGCCATCGCTACGGTCGACGGCGTGAGCGGGGTCTTCATCGGACCCGGGGACCTCGCCGCCAGCATGGGGTACGTGGGCCAGCCCGGTCACCCCGCTGTCCAGGCCGCCGTGCTCGATGCGATCTCACGGCTACGGCGCCTGAACGTCCCCGCGGGGCTGCTCACGGGCGATGCGGCGTTTGCGGAAGCCTGCCTCGCGCAGGGCGCGGGCTTCGTCGCTGTGGGGGTGGACGCCGCCATGCTCGCCCGGGCCGCCGACGCCCTCGCCGGGCGCTTCTGTGCGCCAAGCGATCCGACCGGGGGCTAATTCGCTGCGCCGAACCGGCGTCCACTTCGGCGGCGAATGGTCTAGCTAGCCGCAGCGAGCCGACCGCCGTCGACCAGCTGCCGCCAATCGGCGCCGGGCGCCAGGTCAGCGTGCAGCCCGGCGGCCGCGTTGAGCGACCCGTCCGCCCCGGGCGGAGCGCCCCCGGCCTCCACCCGATGGGCGCAGTCGAGCAAGACCTGGTACAAGCGCTGGACCGCGACGTCCGCCTTCGACAAGGTCTCCCGCGACCGGTCGCGGATCGCTCCGCTGGCGACGGAGACGGCGGCATCCTCCTCGATAAGCCCCGGCAGGCCGCTGAAGCTTCGCGCCATCCTGGCGCGGTCTTGGTGGTAGCGGTTCGCCGGCGCCGGCCGCGCCGGCCCGTGCGCCGCTCGCCGGCTCAAGCCGAAGGTGTCCAACGAGGCCGGATCAAGTCCGACGAACTTCAAGTGCTCGCTTCGCAGCGGCTCCTCGCCCAGCGCGAGCGCCGCGTCCCAGAAGATATGGTAGAAGTCGGTCCGCTCATCGCTGGCGGGAACGCAGATGGTCAGGACGTCCCCGTTCGGGTTGAACACGAAGCCTGGCGGGGCGAAGGCCGTGATCCTTGCCTGGACCCGGCCCGCTTCAATGTTGCGAAGCGCCGCATAGCGGAAACCGAACGCGGCAGGCTCGACTTCGAGCGTGGGCGCCAGATCGAACCGCATCTCGGTGGTGCTCTGTGCAAAGCGCAGGTCCGAGGCGGCCCCGGCGTCGAGGCTGTTGGCGTGCAGGATGCCCAAGTGGCTCGAATCGACGAGTCCCTCAAGGACCTGGACGTAGTTGCACGCCAGGCTGTGCACCGTCGCGATCCGATGCCGCGCAGGCAGGTGCAGCCAGGGCCAGTCCGGCGCAGGGGGGCGCAGGCCCGGCGGCCCGAGATAGGCCCAGACGATCCCGCCTGCCTCATGCGTCGGATAGGCTTCTGCTTTGAACCTGTTCTTGAACGCGGGATCGGCCACATTCGGCGTTTCCATCACCGTCCCGTCGGCAGCGAACTTCCAGCCGTGGTAGATGCAACGGATGCCGCATCCCTCGACTCGCCCCAGCGTGAGCGAGGCGCCCCGATGGCGGCAGAATTCCTGCAACAGGCCGACTCTTCCCTGGGTGTCGCGAAACGCCACCAGGCGTTCGCCGAGGACCGTGACGCCCATGGGATCACAATCAGGCGCCGGAAGCTCCTCGGAAAGCAACGCCGGAAGCCAGTACCGGCGGGCCGCCTCGCCCATCGGCGTTCCCGGCCCCACTCTGCACATCCGTTCGTTGTCGGCCTTCGACAGCATCTTCAGCTCCTCACGAACTGCTTCCCTCGCGATTCCTTCCACGGAAGATGGAGCGGCGCAACAGGAAGGGCGCGGCCGTCGCCCGCGAGGCCGGCAGGCGCCACGTCTCCGCTCTTCCGGCGAGATCGCGTTTGACCAATAGGCCGCGAATGTTCTTACATGGAAGATGTTTGGCCGCCAGCCGGCCCCAACCCCAGTCGCGAGGCGGCCTGTGCTGAGCCGATCAATCAATCCGTGGTGGACCGTTGTGGCCGGTTTCCTGGGCTCGGCAGTCGGCGCCGGAACCATCATGGTCTACGCCTATGGCATCCTGTCGGCCGCCATGGGCGAGGAGTTCGGCTGGAGCCGCGACACGCTATCGCTCAACATGACCGCGTTTCTCGTCGGGTCCGGGCTGGGCACGGTCTTCCTGGGCTGGCTGATCGCGAAGCTGGGCATCCGCCGCCCTGCGGCCGTGATGGCCGCCCTGTTCGGGCTATTGTTCGCCGCCGTGGCGCTGCTGCCGCCGCAACCGAGCTTCTTTCCGGCGCTCTTCCTGATCATCGGCCTTTGCGGAGCCGCCTGCAGCGCGCTGCCTTACGCAGTCGCCATCAGCGGCTTTTTCGATGAGCGTCGGGGCTTGGCGCTCGGCATCGTGGTGGCCGGCAGCGGCGCCGGCTCGACCTTCGGTCCGGCGCTCGCGCACTACCTGGTCAATAATCATGGCTGGCGCGCAGGGTTCGGGACGATCGGCGTGCTCGCGGCCCTGATATCGGTCGCCGGCCTTGTGTTTCTTGTGCGCACCCCGGCCGCCGCCAGCGAGGCCACCGCGTCACGCTCGACGGAACCTACGCCGGTCGGCGACCTCTTGGTGCGCAACCCGAAGTTCTGGCTGATCGCATTCCCGATCCTGGGGGTCTCGGTCGCGACGTTCGGGGGCATGGCGAGCCTGGTCCCCTATTTCAAGGACCGCGGAATCCACCCGGCGACCATCGCCGCGGCGCTGTCGGTCGCCGGTTTCACCTCCTGGGCCTGCCGCGTGGCGGTGGGATACGCCCTCGACAAGGTGTTCGCGCCGATCATCTGCGCCATAACCTTCGCCGCCGCCGCCGCGGGACTTCTGCTGCTCGTCTACGTCCCGGCGCAGGCCTATGTGGGCGCGGCCCTGGTCGCCATGGCGCTGGGCGCGGAGGCGGACCTCCTGTCCTTCCTCGTCAGCCGCTATTTCCGGCTCATCGACTACAGCCGCGTGCTCGGCGTGCTGTGGGTGGTCTGGGCATGGGGCGGCGGCGCGGGAACCTGGCTTGCCAACCGCTGCTACGACGTGCAGGGGTCCTACGGGCCGGCGTTTCTAGGTTTCGCCGGCCTTCTTGTGACGGGAGCGGTCGCGGTCTTCTACCTCGGCCCGTACAGCATTCCAGTTCACAAGCGCGACGCGCCGTCCCCCGACCCCCGGCTAAGAAAACGTCTTCCGCAGAAGATTTAAATTGACGTCAGGCGCGGCTGTGTAATCTTCCATGGAAATTCATAAAGGGGGAAACACATGCCGCGTTGGTGCTTACTTTCGACTTTGCTGGCCGGCTCCGCACTCGCCGCG
>NZ_DATELG010000303.1:0-6150 GCF_035276905.1 Phenylobacterium sp.
GCTGGTGGTGGTGACCTCGGTCTCCAGCCTCGTGCACCTCTACTCCTGGGGGTACATGGCGGACGACGACTCAAAGCCGCGGTTCTTCGCCTACCTGTCGCTGTTCACCTTCGCCATGCTGGCGCTGATCAGCGCCTCGGACTTCATGCAGCTGTTCTTCGGCTGGGAAGGCGTGGGCCTGGCGAGCTACCTGCTGATCGGCTTCTGGTTCAAGAAGCCGACCGCCAACGCGGCGGCGATCAAGGCCTTCGTCGTCAACCGCGTCGGCGACTTCGGCTTCGCGCTCGGCATCATGACCGTCTTCTGGGCCTTCGGCTCGATCCAGTTCGCCCAGATCTTCCCGATGGTCGCCAGCCACGCCGACAAGGCCTGGGCGTTCGCCGGCCATAGCTACCGGCTGATGGACCTGGCCTGCGCGCTGCTGTTCGTCGGCGCCATGGGCAAGTCGGCGCAGTTCTTCCTGCACACCTGGCTGCCGGACGCCATGGAAGGCCCGACGCCGGTCTCGGCGCTGATCCACGCAGCGACCATGGTGACCGCCGGCGTCTACATGGTCTGCCTCTTGTCGCCGATGTTCGAGTACGCGCCGGTCGCCAAGCACATCGTCGTCTTCATCGGCGCCATCACCTCGCTGTTCGCCGCCACGGTCGGCATGACCCAGAACGACATCAAGCGGGTGATCGCCTATTCGACCTGCTCGCAGCTGGGCTACATGTTCATGGCCGCGGGCGTCGGCGCCTATCAGGCCGGCATGTTCCACCTCTTCACCCACGCCTTCTTCAAGGCGCTGCTGTTCCTGGGCGCGGGCTCGGTGATCCACGCCATGGCCCACGAGCAGGACATGCGCCGCTATGGCGGGCTGGCGAAGTACCTGCCGGTGACCACCGCGGTCATGGTGATCGGCACCATCGCCATCACCGGCCTCGGCATCCCGGGGATCGAGCTGGGCTTCGCCGGCTTCTACTCGAAGGACTCGATCATCCACGCCTCTTACGCCGCCGGCGCGGCGGGCGACGGCATGGGCTACTTCGCCTTCGTCATCGGCGTCTTCGTGGCGGGGCTCACGGCCTTCTACTCCTGGCGCCTGGCCTTCTTCACCTTCAATGGCCACGCCCGCTGGACGTCGGAGGACCTCGAGCACCACTGGCACAATCGCGACCACGCCGATCACGCGCACGGCCACGCCAGCGACCACGCTTCCGACGCTCAGATCGAAACCCACGACGAACCGCTCGCCGCGCACCACGACGCGCGCGGCCACCACAAGGGTCCGGCGCTGCCGCACGAGAGCCCCTGGACCATGCGCCTGCCGCTGATCCTGCTGTCGGTCGGCGCCGTCTTCGCCGGCCTTGCCTTCACCGGGAAGTTCATCGGCGAGGAGCGGGGCGAGTTCTGGAAGGGCGCGATCTTCACCGCCGCCAACAACCACGTGCTGGGCGAGCATCACATGTCGCTGCTAGTCGAGCAGGCGCCGCTGATCGTCTCGGTCCTGGGCCTGCTGGTCGCCGCCTACGTCTACCTGCTGCACGAGGGGCTGGGCGCGAAGCTGGCCGCCCGCCGCGGCCCGCTCTACCTCTTCTTCTACAACAAGTGGTTCTTCGACGAGCTCTACCAGGCGACCTTCGTCCGCGGGGCGAAGTTCCTGGGCGATCTGTTCTGGAAGGGCGGCGACCAGAAGGTCATCGACGGCCTGGGCCCGGACGGGGTCTCGGCGGTGTCCTATTCGCTCGGCCGCCAGGGCAGCCGGCTGCAGACCGGCTACCTCTACCACTACGCCTTCGTGATGCTGCTGGGGGTGGCGGGGCTGCTGTCCTACGCCCTCTGGGCCTGGAACCGCTGAGGGAGAACTGACCGATGCCGATTCTCTCCCTCATCACCTTCGCCCCGCTGATCGGGGTCGCCGCCATCCTGGCGCTGCGCCTGGCGGGCAAGCCCGACGACGCCAAGACCGTCGGAGCGGCCAAGTGGATCGCGCTCGTCACGACCCTGGCCACCTTCGCGCTCTCGGTCCTGCTGGTCCTTCAGTTCGATCCGAATACGGCCGGCTTCCAGTTCGTCGAGGACAGCCCCTGGTTCGCCGGCCTGCACTATCGGATGGGGGTCGACGGCATCTCGCTGCTGTTCATCCCCCTGACCGCCTTCCTGATGCCGCTCTGTATCGCGGCGTCTTGGCGGTCGATCGAGAAGCGCGTCCTTGAGTACCTGATCGCCTTCCTGATCCTGGAGACGCTGGTCATCGGGGTGTTCTGCGCGCTCGACCTGGTGCTGTTCTACATCTTCTTCGAGTTCGGCCTGGTGCCGATGTTCCTGATCATCGGCATCTGGGGCGGACAGCGGCGGGTCTACGCGGCCTTCAAGTTCTTCCTCTACACCTTGCTCGGCTCGGTGCTGATGCTGGCCGCCATCCTGGCGATGATCAACATCTCGGGCACGAGCTCGATCCCGCTGCTGATGACCTACCACTTCGCGCCGCAGGTGCAGACCTGGCTGTGGCTGGCCTTCTTCGCCTCCTTCGCGGTGAAGATGCCGATGTGGCCGGTCCACACCTGGTTGCCCGACGCCCACGTCGAAGCGCCGACTGCCGGCTCGGTGATCCTGGCGGGCATCCTCTTGAAGCTCGGCGGCTACGGCTTCATGCGCTTCAGCGTGCCGATGTTCCCGCAGGCCTCGCAGCTGTTCACCCCGCTGGTGTTCGCGCTGTCGGTGATCGCCATCGTCTACACCTCGCTGGTCGCCTTCCGGCAGGTCGATATCAAGAAGCTGATCGCCTATTCGTCGGTCGCCCACATGGGCTTCGTCACCATGGGCATCTTCTCCGGCAACGTGCAGGGCGAACAGGGCGCGATCTTCCAGATGCTGAGCCACGGCCTGATCTCGGGCGCGCTCTTCCTCTGCGTCGGCGTGGTCTATGACCGCATGCACACCCGCGAGATCGCCTTCTACGGCGGCATCGTGAACCGCATGCCCTGGTACGCGGCGGTCTTCATGCTGTTCACCATGGGCAACGTCGGCCTGCCGGGCACCTCGGGCTTCGTCGGCGAGATCCTGACCATGACCGGGACCTATGGAGTCTCGACCTGGACGGCGATCCTCGCCGCCAGCGGCGTCATCTTCTCGGCGGTCTACGCGCTCACGCTCTACCGCCGCGTGGTGTTCGGCGAATTGACCAATCCGAAGCTGGCGGGGATCACCGATCTCGAGCAGCGGGAAATCTGGATCTTCGCGCCGCTGATCGCCGGCACGCTGATCCTCGGCGTCTATCCGAATTATGTGTTCAACCTGACCCAGACCTCGGTCGACCATCTCGTGACGGTCTACCGGGCGGCTGTCGGCGGGTGAGGGGCTGGTCTTTAGATGAACGTCTCCGCCGACCTTAGTCTGGCTTTCCCGCAGCTGATCCTCGGGGTCGGCGCGCTCCTGCTGCTCGTCGTCGGCGCCTTCTCGCCGAAATCGACGACCGCGATCTGCGCGGCCTCCATCGTCGCCCTCCTGGGCGCGGCGGTCGCGGCCGCCACCGCCCCGCTCGGCCGCGCGTTCGGCGGCGGCCTGATCTCGGACCAGGCCTCGGCTTTCGCCCAGGTGGCGATCTACGTCGCCTCGGCCGTGGCCATTCCGCTCGGCCAGCCGTGGTTCGAGCGCCGCGGCGTGCGCAACTTCGAGTTCCCGGTGCTCGTCCTGCTGGCGGCGCTGGGCATGGGCATGATGGCCTGCTCGGGCGACCTGATCTCGCTCTACGTCGGCGTCGAGCTGCACTCGCTGGCGCTCTACGTCCTGGCCGCCATGTACCGCGACAACGCCAGGGCCTCTGAAGCCGGCCTGAAGTACTTCGTGCTGGGCGCGCTGTCCTCGGGTCTGCTGCTCTATGGCGCCAGCCTGATCTACGGCTTCGCCGGATCGACCTATTTCACCGACATCGCCGCGGCCGTGCACGGCGGGGCGCAGACCGGGGTGCTGTTCGGCCTGGTGTTCCTGATCTGCGGCCTGGCCTTCAAGGTCTCCGCCGCGCCGTTCCACATGTGGACGCCGGACGTCTACGAGGGCGCGCCGACGCCGGTCGTGGCCTTCTTCGCGGCCGCGCCGAAGATGGCGGCGATGGTGCTGTTCGCTCGCGCGCTGGCCCAGGGCTTCGGCGGCGCCGCCGGCCAGTGGCAGCAGGTGCTGGTGGCGATCGCCCTGATCTCGGTCGTGGTCGGCGCCTTCTGGGGCCTGGCGCAGCAGAACCTGAAGCGGCTCTGGGCCTATTCCTCGATCGCCAACATCGGCTACGCGCTCCTGGGCCTGGCCTCCGGCGACGCCCGGGGCATCCAGGCCATGCTGGTCTTCATGGTGCTCTACATGGTCGACGTGACCGGCTTCTTCGCCTGCCTGGCCGCACTGTCGCGCAAGGGCCGGTCGATGGAGACGATCGACGACATGGCGGGGCTCTTCAAGGAGCAGCCGTGGATCGCGCTGGCCATGACGGTCTTCTCGCTGTCGGCGCTCGGCCTGCCGCCGTTCTCCGGCTTCTGGGGCAAGTTCTACGTCTTCAAGGCGGCGCTGGGCGCGGGCCTTGCGCCGGCGGCGATCGCGGGCCTGGTCGGCTCGGTCGTGGCGGCCTTCTATTACCTGCGCCTGATCAAGGTGATGTGGTTCGACTCCAGCCAGGGCGCGACCGACCGCCCGCCGGTCGAGGCCCGCGCCATCGGCGTCGCCCTGGCGCTGTTCTCCTTCCCCGTGGTGATGGTGGCGCTGCGCTGGATCGACCCTTGGGCGCACGCCGCCGCGGCCGCCTTCGGTCTCGCCTGATTTGGCCGTCCATCCCCCGATCGAAGCCTACGACGAGCTGGATTCCACCAACGCCGAGGCCCGCCGCCGGGCCGAGGCCGGGGAGGCGGGGCCGGTCTGGATCCTGGCCCGGACGCAAACCGCCGGCCGCGGCCGGCGCGGGCGCAGCTGGTCGACCGAGACGGGCAATCTCGCCGCCACCCTTCTGATGACCACCGAGGTCGCCGCCGGCGAGGCGGCCCAGGTCTCGTTCCTGGCGGCGCTCGCAGCCGCGGACCTGGCGGAGACCTGCCTGGGGCCGGGCGCCGCCCAGCTGAAGTGGCCCAACGACGTCCTCGTCCATGGCCGGAAGGCGGTCGGCGTGCTGGTGGAGTCCGGCGCGCGTCCCGACCGGCGGCTATGGCTGGCCGTGGGCGTCGGCGTGAACCTCGTGGGCCATCCGGCCGACGTCGAGCGCCCCGCGACCAGCTTCGCCGAGCACATGGGCGCCCGCCCGCCGCCGGCGCGCGAAGCGCTGGAAATCCTCGCCGCGCGGTTCGAGGCCTGGCGCACGCTCTGGGCGGCGCAGGGGTTCGCGCCGATCGCCCAGGCCTGGACGGACCGGGCCTATGGCCTGGGCCGGCCTTGCGAGGCGCGGCTGCCGAACCGAACGCTCAGCGGCATAGCAGAAGGCATGGAGGCGGACGGAGCGCTGCGGCTACGCTTGGACGACGGATCCGTGGAGCGGATAACCGCTGGCGACGTCTTCTTCGGGGAAGGGTGAGCGCCATGCTGCTGGCCATCGAGCAGGGCAACACCAACACCATGTTCGCCGTCCACGACGGCCAGCGCTGGATCGCCCAGTGGCGCGCGGCCACCGAGAGCACGCGCACGGCGGACGAATACGCCGTCTGGCTCTCCCAGCTGCTCGCAATGGCAGGACTGCAGCTCGGCGTCTTCAACGGCTGCATCATTTCGAGCGTGGTGCCGCAGTCGATCTTCAACCTGCGCAACCTGGCCAGGCGCTACCTCCACGTGGAGCCGCTGGTGATCGGCGAGAACGCCGAGCTCGGCATCGAAGTGCGCATCGACAAGCCGTCCGAGGCCGGCGCCGACCGGCTGGTCAACGCCATCGGCGCGCACGTCGCCTATCCGGGCGACCTGATCGTCATCGACAGCGGCACGGCCACCACCTTCGATGTGATCGGCGCCGACGGCGGATTCGAGGGCGGGGTGATCGCGCCGGGGATCAACCTGTCGATGGAGGCGTTGCACAACGCGGCGGCCAAACTTCCCAGGGTCGCGATCCAGAAGCCGCAGCGGGTGGTGGGCACAGACACCGTGGGGGCCATGCAGTCAGGCGTTTTCTGGGGCTACATCGGCCTGATCGAGGGGCTGATCGCGCGC
>NZ_DATELG010000304.1:0-3622 GCF_035276905.1 Phenylobacterium sp.
CCTTGCCGGCGACCGGCGCTCGCGACGCGGCGATGGCCTTTCGCCTCTGGGAGCCGTCGATGCGCCTGGAGCCGGACGCCTGGGGCGTTCCCGCCCCGCCGCATGTCTCGCCCGAGGTCGAGCCGGACCTGGTCGTCGCGCCCCTGCTGGCCTTCGACCGCGCCGGACGCCGGCTGGGACAGGGGGCCGGCCACTATGACCGGGCGCTGGAGAACCTTCGCGCGGCGAGGACGGTTTTTGTGCTGGGCCTCGGCTTCGCCGCCCAGGAAGTCGCCGAACTGCCCGACGAGGCCCACGATCAGCGCCTCGATGCGATCCTGACGGAGACGGGCTATATCGAGGTCAGTTAAGGAACTTCGATGCGAATAGCTTTCTTTGGGGATGTGATCGGCCGGTCCGGCCGCGACGGGCTGGCGGAGCATCTGCCGGGCCTGCGCCGCCGGCTCGGGCTGGAGTTCGTGATCGTCAACGCCGAGAACGCCGCGGCGGGCTTCGGCATCACCGAATCGACGGCGCGCGAGCTGTTCGAGGCCGGCGCCGACTGCCTGACGCTCGGCAACCACTCGTGGGACCAGAAGGAGGCGTTGACCTACATCGTCCGCGAGCCCCGGCTGATCCGTCCCTTGAACTATCCGATCCTGGCCGACGCCCCGGGCCGCGGCGCCCAGCTGTTCGAGACCGAGGCCGGCAAGCGCATCCTGGTGGTGAACCTGCTCGGCCGGGTGCACATGGACAGCCTCGACGATCCCTTCGCCGCGGTCGACCGCGAGCTGGAGGCCTGCCCGCTGGGGGCGGCGGCGGACGCGGTGGTGGTCGACATGCACGCCGAGGCGACCTCGGAGAAGATGGCGATGGGCCACTTCTGCGACGGCCGCGCGAGCCTGGTGGTGGGCACCCACACCCACGTGCCGACGGCGGACGCCCAGATCCTCTCCGGCGGCACCGCCTACCAGACCGACGCCGGCGGCTGCTGCGACTACGACAGCGTCATCGGCAACGACAAGGAAGAGCCGCTCCGGCGCTTCACCACCCGTATCTCGGGCGGCCGCTACAGGCCGGCCAGCGGGCCCGCCACGGTCTGCGGGGTGTTCGTCGAAACCCATCCGGGCACGGGCCTTGCCCGCCGCATCGAGCCGATCCGCCTCGGCGGCCGGCTGTCGCAGCACGTGCCGCAGGTCGACGCGGTGGCGGCGGAGTAGGGAGCCTTCCGCCGCCTACCGCTCGGCGACCTTCTTGTCGCTCGGCGGCTGCAGCGTATCCAGCGTCAGCTTGCCGGCATGGGTCTTGTCGAGCTTGGCGAAGCGGCGGGCGGTGGCCTGCATCCACTCGGCGTGGCTGACCTTGCCGTCGACGTTGGTGTCGGCCGCCAGGAGCGGCTCGGGCTCGTTGAGCAGCGAGAAGCGCGCCGCGCCGGTGGCCCCCGCCGCGTGGACGCCGCCGCCGGTCGTCCCCGGATCGAGGTCCTGGCCGCCACGGCCTCGGCGTCCGCCGCCATGATGGCGCCCGCCGGCGCCCTCGCCGGGCATCGGGCCGCCGATGGCGAATTCGGTGATCTCGGGGACCACGTCGCGCTCGTAGGCCTGGATCTCGAAGCCGTCGATCACCCCGTCGCCATTGGTGTCGTAGAGCTTGAAGACGCACTCGGCGTCAGCCTGGAACTCCGCGGCGCTGATGGCGCCGTCGTGGTCGGTGTCGGCCTCGGCGAACCAGGCGCTGAAGCTGTTGGGGCCGCGGAACGGCTCGCCCGAGGGGCTGATGAACAGGTGCTTGCGCATCCGCTTCGGCCCGCCATCGCCTCGCGCATGCTCAGGCTTCGACGCCTCGGCCTGGGCGGGGATCTGGATCACCGGCTGGGCGTGGAGGTGCGCCGGCAGAACGAGCGCTGAGAGGGCGGCGGTGAAGACGAGCTTGCGCATTGGTGTTGAGGGACCCCGAAACTTCGACGAAGCTCTCGCCGCCCTTGCCGGCTGAACTGGGCGGCTGAATTGCGCCGCTTGCGTATCCGTTAAACCGCGTTTCGCGCAAATTCCGTCGGAGGGGTCATGTTCGCCAGGTTCATCGTCCGCGCCATCTTCGCCGCCCTGGGCCTCTGGGTCGCGGCCCAGCTGGTGCATGGCGTCGGCTTCGATTCGACCGGCAGCCTGATCTTCGCGGCCGTGCTGCTGGGGATCGTCAACGCCTTCGTCCGGCCGGTGGTGTTCGTGCTGACCCTGCCGCTGACCGTGCTGACGCTGGGGCTGTTCCTGCTGGTGGTGAACGCCGCCATGATCGGCCTGGTGTCGCTGTTCGTGCACGGCTTCCACGTGAATGGCCTCGGGCCCGGCGTCATGGCCGCGATCATCACCGGCATCGCCAGCTGGGTCGGCGGCATGGTCATGGGCGACGCCAGGCGCTGAGGCTGTTGGCGCAAGCGCCTTCGGGTCTTGGCGTCGCAAGACGGCATTTCCGCTCGCGCCGCCCCGCCCCTGAAAAGAGCGAAGAAAAAGGGCGGAGCCTTGCGGCCCCGCCCTCCATCCTTGTCGCTGGTCGACCGGACTTAGAAGTCCATGTCGCCCATGCCGCCGGGCATGCCGCCCGGGGCCGCCGGGGCGTTCTTCTTCGGCGCTTCGACGATCGCGGCTTCCGTCGTGATCATCAGGCCGGCCACGGAGGCCGCGTCCTGCAGAGCCGTGCGCACGACCTTCGCCGGGTCGATGACGCCGGCCTGGACCAGGTCCACGTACTCTTCGGTCTGGGCGTTGAAGCCGAAGGTGGCCGAGGCGTTCTCGAGCACCTTGCCGACCACGATCGAGCCTTCGACGCCGGCGTTCTCGGAGATCTGCCGGATCGGGGCCTGGAGCGCGCGGCGCACGATCGCGACGCCGGCTTCCTGGTCGTCATTGTCGCCCTTGAAGCCGTCGAGCACCTTCGAGGCCTTCAGCAGCGCCACGCCGCCGCCGGGGACGATGCCTTCTTCCACCGCAGCGCGGGTGGCGTTCAGAGCGTCGTCGACGCGGTCCTTCTTTTCCTTCACTTCGACTTCGGTCGCGCCGCCGACGCGGATCACCGCGACGCCGCCGGCGAGCTTCGCCAGACGCTCTTGCAGCTTTTCCTTGTCGTAGTCCGAGGTGGTGTCCTCGATCTGGCGCTTGATCTGCGCCACGCGGCCCTCGATGCCCGACTTGTCGCCGGCGCCGTCCACGATGGTGGTGTCTTCCTTCGTGATCGTGACCTTCTTGGCGCGGCCAAGCATGTCGACGGTGACGTTCTCGAGCTTGATGCCGAGGTCTTCGCTGATCAGCTGGCCGCCGGTCAGGATGGCGATGTCTTCCAGCATGGCCTTGCGGCGGTCGCCGAAGCCCGGCGCCTTGACCGCCGCGACGCGCAGGCCGCCACGCAGCTTGTTGACCACCAGGGTGGCCAGGGCTTCACCTTCGACGTCCTCGGCGATGATCAGCAGCGGACGGCCCGACTGGACCACCGCTTCCAGCACCGGCAGCAACGGCTGCAGCGAGGCCAGCTTCTTTTCGAAGAGCAGGATCAGCGGCTCTTCGAGGTCGGCCTCCATCTTCTCGGCGTTGGTGATGAAGTACGGCGACAGGTAGCCGCGGTCGAACTGCATACCCTCGACGACGTCGAGCTC
>NZ_DATELG010000305.1:0-9204 GCF_035276905.1 Phenylobacterium sp.
CGCAGCGGTCGTCAACTCCACCGCCCCAACGCCGCGGCTGAAATGGATCCTTTCCGGCTGGTGCTGCGAGATGCGCGTGCTGCCGGACGGCCGGCGGCAGATCTTCTCCTTCGCAGTGCCGGGCGATCCGGTGCTTTCGCGGCCGAACAACACATCCAACCCCTGTTCCGTCGTGGCGCTGACCAGCGTCGAGTGCATCGACGTCGCCCAGACCCTGGCGCGGGCCAAGGAAGTCGACCGCGTCGAGATCTCGCGGGCGATGAACCAAGCGCTCAACCTCGCCCAGGAGCGCCGCTACGAGGACATCATCCGGCTCGGCCGTCGCTCGGCGCTGCAACGTCTGGCGGACCTGCTGCTCGAACTGCACGATCGCCTGGCCGAGATCGGAATGGTCGACGAGCGGGGCTTCTACCTGCCGCTGACCCAGGAGCACCTGGCCGACGCGCTCGGCCTCAGCGTCGTGCACGTCAACCGCAGCCTGAAGACCTTGCGGCTGGATGGCCTCGCCACCTTCCGCTTCGGGCGGGTGAGCCATATCGACCGGGTTCGGCTCGCCGAGCTCTGCCGCTCATAGAGCGGGGCCGCCGATCGCGACCTCTCAGTCCGTCGCCTGACCCGAGGCGGCGTGGGTGACCTTGAGGTAGACGCATCCCGTGGTCGCGGCGCTGATCAGGCGGGCTTTGGGAGTTTCCTCAAGCGACAGGTAGTCGCCGGCGCGATACGAGACGCCGTCGGCTTCGAGCCCGCCTTCGAGCACCAGGACCTCGACCGCGGAGGAGGGCTCCTTCTGCGGCAGGCCCACGCCGGGCGCGGCGCGGACGCAGTAGACCGCCTCTCCCAGGCCGCTCACCCCCGTCACGACGGCGATCTCCAGGCCGGGCGCCAGAATCTCCCTCTCGCCGCAGGCGACGGGGGCGGACTCCACGCCGACGGATCCCATGGCGTGCACCCGGCTCGAGCAACTCGCGCAGAGCTTCACGTGCCGCGCGATCAAGAGGCTCGCGCCAGGCGAGCAATCCCCGACGAGGAAGTTCGCGAGCGCCTGGCCGCTGGGGTGGTGGGTCGGCGCCATCAGCAATCCGCGGAGGGGAATACATCTACGATAGATGCAACCATTGCGTGTGCCATCTTGCGTTCGACGGTGACGGTGCGCCGGCAGGCTTTGCGCAGAACAGGAGGAAATTGCAACGCTTCTCCCGTGGCTCGCGCATATTATCTTGTGATATACAACCCCTAAGTGTGAAAAATGGTTGCGCTGTCGTTGGGGTCGCGCAAGTTGAGATTGTCGCGATCATCTTGCGCAACACATAGCTGCACCTGCGGCGGCTTACAGCCGCCGGGGTGCGAATACGACCCTGAACGGGTGTTTGCGCTTCAGACGCCTTCGACGATGACCGTGCGGTATTTGGCGGCCGCACGCCGATGCTGGCAAGCGTCCTGGTAGGCGTCGCTGTAGTACCAGGCCTTGGCGTCCTCCACCGTCGGGAATTCCAGCATGACGACCCCGTTCGGCGGATCGCCTTCCAGCGCGGTGAGCGCGCCGTTGATGGCCAACGCCTTCATCTTCGGATCGCGCGGGATGTTCGCCCCCTTGCGTGCGTATTCCGCCATCTGCTCCGGGGTGTGGACCGGCTCTTCGCGAATGACGATGACGTAGGCGACCATGGGTGCTTCCTCGCATTTGGGCTTTTCTTGCCCGACAGGTTGTCCGCTACGAACCGCAAAGTCCATGCCTGCAACGACAAGGCGGGCTGATCGGCGATCAGTTCGGCCGGCCTGGGCCCCGCCCGTCCTTGGCCGCACCTTGCAATGGTCAAGATCCTGACCCGACCTCGCCGCGCTTGGCGGTCACGGTGCGCCGGTCGGCGGGCCCGTTTCCTGGCGTGCTCCCTTGATGAGCCCCAAGCCCAAGCGTCGGGAAGCGGGTCGGCCGGCGCCTTGCGCACGCATGGCTCTGGGCGGGTCCGGCGAGTTGTTCTAGTGTCCCGATTCCGAAGTTCGCATGCGCCTGTGGCGGGCTCAGACGAACTTCGGAAGCGATAGGGACACTAGACAAGTATTTGTTTTCTAGTGTGCTTTTCGGATCTGAAGTTCGCGCCGGCGCCCGACCCAGATGCAAGCGAACTTCAGATCCAGCACACTAGTGGTCCCTGATATGGAACCCACTTGGAGGCGGATGATGCGCCCACTTTCCCTGGTCCTCGGCGCCGGCCTCGCGTTCGCGCCGCTCGCCGCGTTCGCCGCCGCGCCGGCCGCAGGCCACCCGGCCGGCGTCGCCGCCGACGCCCGCTGCCTGATGACGATGGCGGCGCTGACCTCCGCCCCGGATCAGACCCGCGCCCGCACCGCCCAGGTCGGGGTCATCTTCTTCGCCGGCCGCATCAAGGCCCAGGATCCGAGCTATGACTTCGGCGCGCGGCTGAAGGAGGTGGCGACGAGCATGACCCGCGAGACCGTCGCCGCCGAGGCCCAGCGCTGCGGCCCGATGCTGGTGGGCACGCTGAAAGAGCTCGACGCCGCGCAGAAGTCCTTCCCGGCGCCCAAGCCGGCGGCCCCGGCGGGGACGGCGCCCGCCGCGCCCGCGGCCAAGCCGCCGCCTAAGCCTTAAGGAGCCGGGCGATTTAGACCTCTGGCGAGGGACCCAAAGCGCCGCCGTGGTCGTTAAGGCTAGAATCCCCGCATCGCCGCTGGAGACGAGAGAACCGCCGCCATGCCGACGACCTGCGAGACTCCTGGCCGGTCAGCGCCCCCGCCCGGCGCGGTCTTGCCGGTCGCCCGCGCGGTCGCCGAGGATCTGGAAGCGATCTTTCCGCACGAGCCGAGGCCCGATGCATCGCAGACGCTGCGCCTGCGGGACCGGCGCCGGCGGGGCGGCCCGGCGGCGGAACGGCGAGGCTCGATAAGCTCGGCCGGAACCTTGGGCGCGCTCGCGGCGGCCACGCTTGCCGGGCTGTCGGCCGGCGCCTTCCTCGGCTCCGACCACGCGCCGCATGCCCGCGCGACGCAGGCGCAGGTCGTCCTGACGTCGAATTCGGCGTTGCCGAGCCCGGGGCCCTTGCCGGCCGGACCGTTGCACGCGCCGCCGCCGCGGATCCTGGTCGCCGCGCCGGAGCCGGCCGCGGCGCCGTCCCCGGCCAGGCTTCACAAGGCTTCCGCCCAGCGTCTGGCCGCCCAGCGTCTGGCCGCGCAGCGTCGCCGCGCGACGCCGACGCACCGGGCAAGCTGCCATTACCCCTACTGCCGCGCGCCCACGGTGATGGAGGCCGACGCCCGGCTGCGACGCGCCTACGACGCCGCCCGTCAGGCCGGGGTGTCGAGCACGGTGCTCACCGACTACCATGACCGGTGGGAGAGCCTGCGGCGCCGCGCCCCGCGCGAGCCTCGGCTCGTCGCGGCGCGCTATGACGAGATGGCCGGCGACCTGAACCGCATGGCCGCGCGGCACGCCACCGACGACCGGACGCGGACCCACCACGGCGCCTGGTACAGCCTGCGCACGCAGATCGCGGCGCTCTGGCGATGAGCCAGGCCGCCGTCATCACCGTCGAGCGGCCGGCGCCGCCCCGCGCCCTGAGCACCGACGGCGAGGTGATCTATGCGGTGGGCGACATCCATGGGCGCTACGACCTCCTGAAAAAGGCGCTGGCGCAGATCGCCGTCGATTGCGGGGACGAGGGCTTGGGCGAAGGCGGCCGGCGTTTGCCGATGCTGATCCTCCTGGGGGACTACATCGACCGGGGTCCGGACTCGGCCAAGGTGCTGCAGGCGCTCGTCTGGCTGAAGCGCCGCGGCGAGTTCGCGCTCCGCCTGCTCAAGGGAAACCACGAGCAGGCGCTGCTGGCCTTCCTGGAAGATCCGGAGGCGCATGAGGACTGGCTGGGCTATGGCGGCGCCGAGACGCTCGCCTCTTACGGCGTGACGCCGCCGGCGCGGGGCGCCGGCGCACCCGCCCTGGGCCGCGCGCGCGACGCGCTGCTGGACCAGATGCCGGCCTCGCACCTGCAGCTGCTGGAGGAGCTCGAGCCGATGGTGCTGGTTGGCGACTACGCCTTCGTCCACGCCGGCGTGCGCCCGGACCGGCCGCTGGCCTACCAGGCCGAGAACGATCTCTTGTGGATCCGCCGCGGCTTCATCGACGCCTCCGGCCCGTTCGAGCGGGTCATCGTGCACGGCCACACCTGGCTGAGCGAACAGCCGCAGGTGACCGAGCACAGGATCGGGCTCGACACCGGCGCCTATGCGACCGGGGTGCTCACCGTCGCCCGGCTGGACCAGGAGGGGATGCGGCTGGTCCAGGTGCGCGGTTGAAGTTGGTCCGCGCGCCGTCGTTGTCGAAATAGCCGCTCCAGTCCGGCTCGCCGCGCAGCCGCCGCCAGACGCGGATCATCCGCGGCCGGGTCAGGATGAAGGCGCCGTAGGCCGCCGTTAGCGCCAGGCTGGCGAGCAGGTTGCCTATCAGCACCTGGCTCCCGACCAGCAGCGCCAGCATGCTCGCGCCGCAGAAACTTATCGCCCGAGCGTCTCGAGCTCTCATTCACGCCTCACGTGAAGTCGTCCCGGCAGCGCAAACGGCCGAACGAGCATGAAGCTCCCGGAAAATTGGCGGCGCACGGGCGAAAGGCGCCCTTTGCTCTGCTTCAGGCTAATCGTGGCCGCCGGCCAGGCCGCGATGCTCGAGCATCGGCCCGATGTCCGGATCCTTGCCGTAGAAGGCGCGGAACATCTCGCCGTAGTCGAGGGTGTGGCCGCGCGACAGGATCATGTCGCGGAAGCGCTGGCCGTTCGCCCGGGTCATCCCGCCATGGTCGACGAACCACTGGTAGGAGTCGTCCGCCAGCATCTGGGTCCAGAGGTAGGCGTAGTAGCCGGCGGCGTAGCCGTTGCTCCAGATGTGCAGGAAATAGCTCGACCGGTAGCGAGGCGGCACGTTGGGGAAATCCGCGCCGGCCGCCTTCAGCGCCTGGACCTCGAAGGCGTCGACGTCCTCTTTGGGCGCCGAGCCGGGCAAGGTGTGCCATTGCATGTCGAGCTCGGCCGCAGCGATCAGCTCGCCCATCTCGTAGCCCTTGTTGAACTTCGACGCCGCCTTGATCTTGTCGACCAGGCTTTGGGGGATCGGCTGGCCGGTCTTGTAGTGGACCGCGTAGTGTTTCAGCACCTTGGGTTCGAGCGCCCAGTTCTCGTTGATCTGGCTGGGGTATTCGACGAAATCGCGGGCGGTGTTGGTTCCCGAGAGCGTCGGGTAGGTCTGATCGGCGAAGAGGCCGTGCAGGGCGTGGCCGAACTCGTGGAACATGGTGGTCACGTCGTCGAACGGGATCAGCGCGGGCTGGCCGGGCGCGGGCTTGGTGAAGTTGGCGACGTTGTAGACGACGGGCTTGGTCCCGAGCAGCTTCGACTGGCCCACATAGTTGCTCATCCAGGCGCCGCCCGACTTGTTGTCGCGCTTGAAGTAGTCGAAGTAGATCAGGCCCAGCAGCGAGCCGTCCTCGTTGTGCACCTCGAAGGCGCGCACGTCCGGATCGTAGACCGGCAGGTCCTTCCGCTCCTTGAAGGTCAGGCCGTAGAGCTGGTTCGCGGCGTAGAACACCCCGTCCTGCAGCACCCGGTCGAGCTGGAAGTAGGGTTTCACCTCGGCCTCGTCGAGGTCGTAGCGCGCCTTGCGCACGCGCTCGGAGTAGCGCTCCCAGTCCCAGGGCTCGAGCTTGAAGGTCTCGCCGCCGGCCTGGACCATTTTCTGGTTCTCGGCGGCTTCGGCGATCGAGCGGGCGCGGGCGGCGGGCGACAGCTGGCGCATGAAGGCCTCCGCCGCCTGCGGCGTCTTGGCCATCTGGTCCTCGAGGACGTAGGCCGCGTAGTTGGGGAAACCGAGCAGCTTCGCCTTCTCGGCGCGCAGCCGAGCGAGCTGAGCGATCGCGTCGCGGGTGTCGTTGGCGTCGCCCTGCTCAGCGCGGGTCCAGCTCCTCTTGAAGAGTTCCTCGCGCAGGCTGCGGTCAGCGAGATCCTGCAGCAACGGCTGCTGGGTGGTGTTCTGCAGCGGCAGGACCCACTTGCCCTTCAGGCCGCGGGCCTGGGCGGCGCTGGCCGCCGCGGCGACCTGCTCGTCGGTCAGGCCGGCGAGCTTGGCCTGGTCGTCGACGACGAGCGCGCCCGCCTTGGCCGCCGCCAGCAGCCGGTGCTGGAAGGTGGTCTCGAGCGTCGAGAGCTGCTCGTTGAGCGCCTTGAGCTTCGCCTGGTCGGCCGCAGAGAGCTTGGCGCCGGAGTGGACGAACTCCTGGTAGGTGACTTTCAGGAGCTGCCGCTGCTCGGGATCGAGGCCCAGGCTGTCCTGCCGCGCGTAGAGGCTCTGCACGCGGGCGAAGAGCTTCGGATTGAGGAAGATCCAGTCGTGATGCGCCGCGAGCTTCGGCGACATGCGCGATTCCACCGCCTGCAGGGCGTCGCTGGTGTTGGCGCTGGTGAGCGCGCTGAACACCTGGTTGGCGCGCTCGAGCTGCTGGCCCGACCGTTCCATGGCGGCCAGGGTGTTGTCGAAGCTCGGCGGCGCCGGATCATCGGCGATTTTGGCGATTTCGGCCTTCTGCTGAGCCATGCCGGCCTCCAGGGCGGGCTCGAAGTCGGCCTCCTTGATCCGGTCGAACTGCGGCGCGTGCAGGAAGAGGGGGCTGGGCTGGGCGAAGACGGCGCCGGCGGTCGGGCTGGAGGCTGTGGTCATGGCGGGCTTCGTCTTCGCTGCGGCGTCGGCTGGGCCGGCGATCAGTGCGCAGGCCGCGACGCCAAGCAGAAGCGAACGGATGGAATGCATCAACGACTCCCTGGCCCAGCCGCAGCATGGCGAGTCTCACATTTGACGTGACGCTCGCTGCGCCGCAACTGACCGCCAGGGCCGCCTTCAGCCGCAGATCACCCATTCGGCCACGTAGGCCTGCGCCTTGCGAGCGAGGACCGGCGGACCGGAGAAATAGAACTCGCTGCCGAACCATGACCGTTGCTCGCGCCAGGCGAGCGGCCCCGTGTCCTCGGTGCGGAGGATCTTGCGCAGCTCGTCGCGCTTGGATTTCGGGACGAAGACGACGTAGGTGGCGTCAGACATCGGCTTGCTCAGGATCGATTGACCTTAAGAAGCGGCGAGTCGCCCCTTCCACGAGGTTAACGATCGCCTGAGTCGGGCGCCGGGGCGACCAGGCTTGGCGCATGCCCTGAGCGGGGCTTGGGGCGGGGCGGGCGCGGCGCGAACGCCCGTAAACGTGCATCGGGCGCGCGGGTCGCGTCTTGCGCTCGAGGAGCGTCCAGCGTCGTTCCGTGGCGGCGATAGGCTGGCGCCACGAGGGTTTTTTGCGGAGTATCCGTGTAATGCGAGCATTCGGGCGGCTGGCCGTCGTGGCGGTCATCGGCTTGGGGATCGTCGCGGGCGCGCCGGCTGGTCCGGCGAGGGGCGAGGAGGAGGAGGCCGTCCGGGTCCTTCCGCAATACCGCCTGGGCGCCGACGACAAGATCCGGGTGATCACGTTCGGCGAGGAGGCGCTGAGCGGCGAGTTCCTGATCAACGGCGCCGGCAAGGTCGCGCTGCCGCTGGTCGGCGAGGTCGCGGCCGCCGGCCTGACCGTGACGGAGTTCCGGCAGAAGGTCGAAGCGGCGCTGAAGGACGGCTACCTCAAGGATCCGCGCGTCAGCGTCGAGGTGTTGACCTACCGGCCGTTCTACATCCTGGGCGAGGTGCAGAAGCCCGGGGAATATCCCTACAGCAACGGCCTGACCGTGCTGAACGCCGTGGCCACGGCCAATGGCTTCACCTATCGTGCCAACACCCGGAAGGTGTTCATCAAGCGGGCCGACAGCTCGACCGAGGAAAAGTTCCCGCTGAACAGCCAGACGCCGGTGGCGCCAGGCGACACGATCCGCATCACGGAGCGCTACTTCTAGCGTGATCGGCACAGGTTCAGGTCCCCAGAACACCCGATCTTCCCCGCGAAGGCGGGGACCCAGGTTTTTTGGTCTGCACAGCGGACGCGAAGGGGGCGGCGCACGACCCCGGCGACGGCGAAGGCCAGATCCGGCACAGTGGGGCGTGACCCGGCCTCAAGGCTCAGCCGCGACGGTCTTCGTCGTGACCGCGGTCGCGGTGGCGGGCCCCGAGCACGCCCAGCCGGACGGCCGCCGCTACGACATCCTCGTCTTCGCCCGCGCCGGCGACGAGGACGAGGCTTGCGCGGTCGCTCTCCACGGCCTCGCCCAACTGGGCTGGACGGACTCTGTGGCCTTCCGCGCCGGCGAAATCACCGACCCCGACGCCATCCCGGCGGACCTGCGCGGCGCCTTCGAAAGAGCGCTTGCGCACGGCTGCGCGCTGCTCGTTTACGACGAGCCGTAAGCTCGTCTGACCGCAGGGTTGTGAAGCTTCGCAAAATTGCAGGACGTCCGCGACAGTGAAGGTGTGGCGCGGTGACGCAGGCTGGGCTGTGCGGATTTGTCCAGAACCGCGTCCGTTTCGCCACATTCTCGCCGGGCGCTACGCCAAAGCTTGCGTCTGTTGCGGGAGGGAAATGCGCTCAGAAATCCGCCTAGCGGGGCAATGGCCGAAATGGGGCGAATGGCCAAGGTATTTCTGGAATAATCCCTGTGTAATTCGGCGGTGTGCAGGCAGCTGCGACACACTGTCAGGTCAATAATCGGGAGAGTCTGGGTAGGGTCCGCTCAACGTGACGGACGAGGTCACGCAGCTAGCGGTGAGTGTATTTGCCGCCTTAATACCAAAGGAACCCTCCCCAATGACTGCTCAACTCACCTTTGACGATGAGTTCAACAGCCTGAGCCTGTGGAATGGCTCCTCTGGCACTTGGGATACGACTTTCGGCTACGACGACAATAACAAGGGCAGCACGCTCACTGGCAACAGCGAGCAAGAGATGTACATCAACGCCAATTACGCGGCCACGAGCGCGGTGAAGCCGTGGACGGTGAACAACGGCGTGCTGACCCTGCAGGCGGCCAAGGCGAGCCCGGAGATCTCCTCGCAGATCAACGGCTACCAGTACACCTCGGGCATGATCAACACGAACCACACCTTCGCCCAGGAGTACGGCTACTTCGAGATGAAGGCCCAGCTGCCGGCGGGCCAGGGCCTGTGGCCGGCCTTCTGGCTGATGCCCACCGACGGCTCGTGGCCGCCGGAGCTGGACATCATGGAGGTGCTCGGCAACGACC
>NZ_DATELG010000306.1:0-5165 GCF_035276905.1 Phenylobacterium sp.
ACGGCGACGCTCGGACGGTCGAGCAAGGCTGTCTCGCCGCGCGCCCAGATCAGCGGCGGCGGCGGGTCCAGCGCGGCGAGGGCCTGCGGGAAGTCGGGCTCGCAGGCGCAGAGCAGGCGCGCGCCGAGCGCCTCGCCGGCCTCCAGCTCGCTGTCGATCTCCGCGGCGCTGGGCAGCCGCAAGGCTGTGGCGCGGCCGCCGCGGCGGGCGAGGTCCGGAATCGCCTCCAGCGCCTCGGCCGCCGAGCCGAAGCGGTCGACGAGCTGGTCGAAGGCCACCGGGCCGACGTTCTCGGTGCGGGCGAGGGTCAGCCAGTCCCGCTGTTGGCGCGCGTCGAGCCGGCGGGTCACGCGGAGGGGTTCTCCGCCGCCTTCTTCTTGGCCCCGATTCTCGGTTCCTCGCCCTTCAGCAGGCGGCGGATGTTGGCGGCGTGGCGGATGTAGATCAGCACGGCCATGAAGGCGGCGAGCACGGCGGTGATCGGCCGGCCCGTCAGCAGCGCATAGACCGGGGCCAGCAGGGCCGCGACCAGCGCGCCCAGCGAGGAGATGCGGAACAGGAAGGCCGTCGCGATCCAGGTCGCCCCGGCGGCGAGCCCGATCGGCCAGGCGGCCGCCAGCAAGGTTCCGAAGAAGGTCGCCACCCCCTTGCCGCCCTTGAAGCCCAGCCAGATGGGGAACAGGTGGCCCAGGAAGGCCGCGCCGCCGGCCAGCGAGGTCGCCAGCGCCTGGGTCTGCAGGTCCGCGCTGCGCGTCGTCAGCCAGGCGATCAGCACCGCCAAGGCGCCCTTGCCGCCGTCGCCGAGCAGGGTGGCGAGCGCCAGCCCCTTGCGGCCGCTGCGCAGGACGTTGGTGGCGCCGATGTTGCCCGAGCCGATCGCCCGCGGATCGCCCGCGCCCGCAGCCCGCATGACGAGGATCCCGAACGGGATCGAGCCCAGCAGGTAGCCGCCGCCCACGGCGAGCCCGATCTGCAGCGGTGTCAGCATCAAATGTTCCCCGAAAGTTCCGCCCTTGTAGCGCGGAGAAGCTCGGCCGTCACCTGGGCGTCAGCGCCGCTCACTCCGCCCGGTAGACCGTCCGCCCGTCGACCATGGTCCGCAGCACCTTGCCCTGCAGTCGGCGTCCGTCGAACGGCGAGTTCTTGGACTTCGAGAGCAGCTTGTCGGCGTCGATGACGATCGGGGCGGCGAGATCGCAGAGCACGAGGTCGGCGGGCGCGCCCTTGGCCAGGCGCCCGGCCGGCAGGCCGAGCAGGTCGGCCGGCGCACAGGTGACCTTGCGGATCAGGTCCAGGAGCGGGATGCGGTCCTCGTGGTGGAAGGCCAGCAGCGCCGGCAAGAGCGTCTGCAGCCCGACCGCGCCGGGGGCGGCCTCGTCGTAGGGCAGGCGCTTGTCCTCGGCGGGCGCCGGGGCGTGGGCCGAGACGATCACCTCGATCTGTCCCGAAGCCACCGCATCGATCACCGCCTGGCGGTCGCCCTCCGAGCGCAGCGGCGGGTCGAGCTTGCAGAAAGTGCGGTAGTCGCCGATGTCGACCTCGTTGAACGACAGGTGATTGATCGAGGTGGTGGCGACCACCGGCAGGCCCTTGTCCTGGGCGCGCTTCAGGCTCTCCAGCGCGCCGGCGGTGGTGATCTGGTCGACGATCAGCTTCGCACCCGTCACCTCGACCAGCGCCAGGTCGCGCTCCAGCATGATCTTCTCGGCGATGGCGTGGACGCTGGGCAGGCCCATGCGGGCGGCGAACTCGCCGGAGGTCGCCGCCGCGCCCGCCGACAGCCACGGATCGGCCGGCCGGTGGGCGACCAGCACGCCGAAGGCCTTGGCGTAGGCCAGCACCCGCTGCAGCACCTTGGAGTTGGCGATCGGCCGGTCGGCGTCGGTGATGTAGACGCAGCCGGCGTCGTGCATCAGGCCGATCTCGGCCATCCGCTCGCCCGCCGCGCCCTTGGTGGCGGCGCCGGCGGGATAGACGTGGACCAGCTCGATGTCGCGGGCGCGGCGCAGGATGAAGTCGACCACCGCCGGGTCGTCGGCGACCGGGTTGGTGTCCGGCTGGACGACGATCGAGGTGACCCCGCCGGCCGCGGCCGCCAGGCCCGCCGACTTCAGCGTCTCCTTGGGCTCGGCGCCCGGCTCGCCGGTCTTGACCCGGATGTCGACCAGGCCCGGCAGCAGCGCCTTGCCCTGGACGTCGACCACGTCCACGTCCGGCGACAGCGCGCCGGGATCGGAGCCCTTCACCACGTCGGCGATGACGCCTTCGGTGACGATGAGCGCGCCCGGGCCGTCGTAGCCGCTGGCCGGATCCAGCAGGCGGGCGCCGACGAAGGCTGTGGGACGGGCGGGCATCAGTGGTTGTCCAGCCGGGCGGCCAGAGCCGCCAGCACCGCCATGCGCGCGGCCACGCCCATCTCGACCTGGTCCTGGATCAGGCTGACGGCGAGGTCGTCGGCGACCTCGGAGTCGATCTCGACCCCGCGGTTCATCGGCCCCGGGTGCATGACGCGCACGTGCGGGGCGGCGTGGGCCAGCTTCTCGCGGTCGAGGCCATAGAAGCGGAAGTACTCGCGCTGGGAAGGCGCCATCACCCCGTCCATGCGCTCCAGTTGCAGGCGCAGCATCATCACGACGTCACAGCCGGCGACGCCCTTCCTCATGTCGTGGAACACCTCGACGCCCCAGCGCTCGGCCTGGGCCGGCATCAGGGTGGGCGGGCCGACCAGGCGCACGTGCGCGCCCAGCATCTGCAGCAGGCCGACGTTGGAGCGGGCGACCCGGCTGTGCAGCACGTCGCCGCAGATCGCCACCTTCAGGCCGGCGATGTAGCCGAAGGCGCGGCGCATGGAGAGGGCGTCGAGCAGCGCCTGGGTCGGGTGCTCGTGCTGGCCGTCGCCGGCGTTGATCACCGAGCAGGTGACCTTCTGCGACAGCAGGGACGCCGCGCCGGAGGAGGCGTGGCGCACCACCAAGAGGTCCGGCTGCATCGCATTCAGCGTCACGGCCGTGTCGATCAGGGTCTCGCCCTTGGAGATCGACGACGAGCGCGGGCTCATGTTGACCACGTCCGCCCCCAGCCGCTTGCCGGCAAGCTCGAAGGAGCTCTGGGTGCGGGTGGAGTTCTCGAAGAACAGGTTCATCAGCGTCCGACCCTTCAAGAGGTCGAGCTTCTTCGAGGTCTGGCGGTTGAGCGCCACGAAGCCGTCGGCGAGGTCGAGCAAGTTTGCGACCTCGACCTCGTTCAGATCGAGGACGGAAATGAAATGGCGCTTGGGGAAGGGGAAGGTCCGTCCGAGGACCTCGTTCAGGCCGGGCGCCGGGGTGCTCATCAAGGCTGGGTCTTAGGGATTTTCGGCGGCGGGCTCAACTACGCCCTGACCTGGCATCCCGGTTTTCGCGCAAAGACCGCTGCGCGGCTTTCCCGGATGACGGTCTTTGGGGAGCTACAGCCCCCGCAGCCGCTCCAGCGCCCCTTGCAGGATCCACGCGGCCGCGGCCTTGTCGACCACCTCGGCCCTGCGGGCGCGGGTGACGTCCATCTCGTCGATCAGCATGCGGTTCACCGCCATGGTCGACATCCGCTCGTCCCAGAAGGCGATCGGCAGGTCGTGCAGGCGCAGGAGGTTGCGGGCGAAGGCGCGGTTGGACTGGCAGCGCGCCCCCTCGGTCCCGTCCATGTTCACCGGCAGTCCAATCACCAAGCCGGCCGCACCGCGGCTCTCCATCAGCGCGAAGAGACGATGCGCGTCGTCTGTGAACTTGGTCTTGCGCAGGGTCTCCAGCGGGCTCGCCACCGTGCGGGTGGCGTCGGAGACGGCCACGCCGATGGTCTTTTCGCCGAGATCCAGGCCCACAAGCGGCGCGTAGGCGGGCAGGGCCGCGGGCAGGTCGATGAGGTCGAGGAGGGCCATGGGCGGCTGCATAGCACGCCGCGCCCATGCTTCTTTGCGGGAACTGGTCGGAAAACTCGGTTATGGAACGCCGCAGGGCGCGCCTGGGAACGGCGGCAGCCTGGCAGGGAGGGAAGCATGTCGGACGTCGACGTCACGTGGCCGAAGAAGCGCCGCGACATCCACAACCATCACATGGACTCCACGATCTGGGACCGGTTCGTCTTCCGCGACGACGACGTGGTGGTCGCCACCTATGGCAAGGCGGGCACCACCTGGACCCAGCACATCATCGGCCAGCTGATCTTCGGCGGCGATCCGGACGTGCAGATCGCGAAGATCTCGCCCTGGGTGGACCTGCGGATCATGCCGCCGAACCTGCTGGAGCTTCTGGAGGCCCAACAGCACCGGCGGATCGTCAAGACCCACCTGCCGCTCGACGCCCTGACCTTCTCGCCCAAGGCCAAGTACGTCTACCTCGGCCGCGACGGGCGCGATGTGGTCTGGAGCCTCTACAACCACCACGCCAGCGCCAACCAGACCTGGTACGACGCGCTCAACCATACGCCCGGCCGCGTGGGTCCGCCGATCGAGCGGCCGGATCCGGACATCCGCCGCTATTTCCTGACCTGGCTGGAAAAGGACGGCGCGCCGTTCTGGGCCTTCTGGGAGAACGTCGCCAGCTGGTGGGCGGCGCGCCACCTGCCCAACGTCAAGCTCGTCCACTTCAACGACCTGAAGCGCGAGCCGGAAGCCCAGATCCGCGCCATCGCCGACTTCCTGGGCTGCGAGATCCCCGAAGACCGCTGGCCGCAGATCCTCGATCACTGCAGCTTCGACTGGATGAAGGCTCACGCCGAGCAGGTGACGCCGCTGGGCGGAGTGATCTTCGAGGGCGGCGCGCAGAGCTTCGTCCACAAGGGTGTGAACGGCCGCTGGCGCGACGTGCTGACCGCCGAGGACGTCGCCGCCTACGAGCGCCGCGCGCTGGCCGAGCTGGGGCCGGAGTGCGCGGGGTGGCTGGCGCAAGGGATGTTGGCGCAGGCCGAGCCGGCGTAGGGCGGGATCTTCCTTGTCGGGAGGGGGCGTTCAGCAGGCGCGCTCGCCGTGGCGCTTGCCTTCGCACCTCCGTCGCGGCTAACCCACGCGCTCAACGTCAAGGAGTAGGTGGCATGTCCATCGATGCGGCGACCGTTCGCAAGGTCGCCCGGCTCGCCCGGATCGCCGAGCCGGAAGAGCGGCTGGAGCCGCTGGCCAGGGAGCTGTCCGGCAT
>NZ_DATELG010000307.1:0-4321 GCF_035276905.1 Phenylobacterium sp.
CCCGCGATGGACGCCAGCCGCCCGGGGCCGACCTGCTCGCAGAGGTCGACGCCGCCCTCGCCGCCCTTGCCGCGGCCCCCGGCGCGGCGCCGCGCGAGACGGCCTCCGGCCTTGTCGGCCTGCGTCGCAACCTTTTTCCCGCCGCGCCGGCCTTCTCGGGAGGCGCCGCATGATCGGCGAAAGCGATGTCGGCGGCGTCTTCGTCTCGGCGGTCCTGGTGTCCGCCGTGATCGCGCTCGGCCTCTCCTTCCTCCTGCGGCGGCTGCTCGCGCTCGTCGGCGCCTACCGCTTCATCTGGCACCCGGCGCTCTTCGACACCGCCCTGTTCGTCATCCTCTGGGCGATTGTCGTCGCCCTGCCTGTCCGCCTCCCCCTCAGTTGATCCCATGCTTCGCCTCAAGCTCTCCTTCTCCGATCTCGCCCGCATGGCGGTCACGCTGGCGCTCGTGGCGGCGGCCCTGGTCGGCGCCCAGCGCCTGTGGGTGCACTTCCAGCGCGATCCCTGGACGCGCGACGGACGGGTGCGGGCCGACGTGGTGCAGATCGCCCCGGACGTTTCCGGCCTGGTGACCGAGGTGGCGGTCGCCGACAACGCAGCGGTCAAGCAGGGCCAGGTGCTGTTCGTCGTCGACCGCGACCGCTACACGCTCGCCCTGCGCCAGGCGGAGGCGGCCGTCGCGGCCCAGCGCTCGACCCTGGCCCAGGCCCGGCGCGAGCTCGCCCGCAACCGCGAGCTCGGCGATCTCGTCGCGGGCGAGACGTTGGAGCAGACCGAGGCCAAGGCCGAGCAGAGCCAGGCCATGCTCGCCCAGGCCGTCGCCGCGCGCGACGTCGCCGCCCTGAACCTGCAACGGACGGTGGTCCGCGCGCCGGTGGACGGCTACCTCTCGGACCTCACCCTGCGCACCGGCGACTACGTCACCTCGGGCAAGGCGGTGCTGGCGCTGATCGACGCCCACTCGTTCCGAGTCGAGGGCTATTTCGAGGAGACCAAGCTGCCCGGCCTGCACGTCGGCCAGCCCGTGCGGGTCAAGATCATGGGCGAGCCGACCCCCTTGCGCGGCCACGTCGCCAGCATCGCCCGGGGCATCGAGGACCGTGACCGCACGTCCGGCGCGAGCCTGCTGCCCTCGGTCACTCCAACCTTCAACTGGGTGCGGCTGGCCCAGCGGGTGCCGGTGCGCGTGGCGCTCGACGAGGCGCCGGCGGACGTCCGGCTGGTCGCCGGCCGCACCGCCACCGTCGAGGTCGTGGGGCCGAAACCGCAAGCATCAGGAGCGCGGCCATGAAGCGCCTGGCCCTTTTCGCCGCCGCCGGCCTTCTGGCGCTCGGCGCCTGCACCACCGTCGGCCCGAACTACAAGGTCCCCGAGGCCGCGGCGGTCAAGGCGCCCGCAGCCCAGGGACCGTTCCTGGGCGCGGGCTCGCGCGCGGTCTCGCAGGATCCGCTTCCGCCCGGCTGGTGGCGGCTCTACCACGACCCGACGCTCGACGCCCTGGAACAGCAGGCGCTGGCCGCCAATACGGACCTGCGGGTCGCCGCCGCCAACCTCGCGCGCGCCCAGGCGGTGGTCGGCGAGGCGCGGGCGGCAGGCGAGCCGACCGTGAACGTTTCCGGCTCCGTCGAGCGGGCGCGGGAATCCGGCGAGTCCTTCCTGCTGTTCGAACCGATCCCGCCGGAGAACCTGGCCGACGTCGGGCTGAAGGTCTCCTACACGATCGACCTCGTTGGCCGGCTGCGGCGCGTAGCCGAGGCGGCCCAGGCGGACGCAGAGGCCAGCCAGGCGGGCCTCGACCTCGCCCGGGTGAGCGTCGCCGGCGAGGTGGCCGCCGCCTACATCGACGCCTGCGCCGCAGGCGAGGAACTGGCCGTCGCGGGCCGCACCGTCGAGCTGCAGGCGCGAAACCTCGCCGTGACCGAGCGGCTGACGGCGGCCGGGCGCGGGACGGCGCTGGACGTCACCCGGGCGCGCGCCCTGGTCGCCCAGAGCCGGTCCAGCGCGCCCTCGCTGATCGCCCGCCGCCAGGCGGCGCTCTTCCGTCTGGCGGCGCTGACCGGCAAGCCGCCGGCGGAGTTCCCGACGGCCGTGGCGGACTGCGCCGTCCCGCCCAAGCTCGATCGACCGATCCCGATCGGCGACGGCGCGGCCCTGCTGCGCCGCCGGCCGGACGTGCGCCAGGCGGACCGGACCCTCACCGGCGCCACCGCCCGGATCGGCGTCGCCACCGCCGCCCTCTATCCCACGGTCACGCTCGGCCTCGGCGTCGGCTCGACGGGCCTGCTCGCCGACATCGGCCAGCCGGCGGCCAACCGCTGGAACGCCGGCTCGCTGATCTCCTGGACCTTCCCCACCGGCGGGGAGCGCGCGCGCATCCGCCAAGCCGACGCCGCCGCCGACGCCTCGCTCGCAAAGTTCGACGGCGTCGTGCTGAACGCGCTGCGGGAAACCGAGACCGCCCTGTCGGCTTACGCCCAGGACCTTCAGAGGAACGCCGACCTGCGCGCCGCGCGCGACGAGGCGGCCGTCGCCGAGGGCCAGGCCCAACGGCTCTACCGAGCCGGGCGCAGCCCCTACCTCACCGGTCTCGACGCGACGCGGACGCTCGCCCAGGCCGACGCGGCGCTGGCGGCGTCGAACAGCCAGGTCGCGGCCGATCAGGTGAAGCTGTTCCTGGCGCTGGGCGGCGGCTGGGAGCAGGCCCCGCCGGTGACCACTGTCAGCCGCCGCTGACGACGTCGCGCTCGTGCAGCGGGCGATAGGTCTCGGCGTCCGGCTCGCCGCCGGAGGGGCCCTTAAGGCCCCAGATGCCGACGCCGATCAGCACCAGCCCGGCTGGGCCGGTCAGGAGCCCCCAGCTGAGCCAGTCGAGCGGCGCCGGCAAGGACGCGAGGAGAAAGCTCATCACGCCTTGAGCCTAGCCGCGCCTCGTCGCCCACAGCTGTAGTTTCATTAATTTGGGCGACCAATGTTCGCCCGCGCCTCAATCGGCGTCAGCCCACGGAGATTCTGCGCGAATTGTGAGCGGCCAATTAGGCCACGCCGGAAAGTTGTCGTTAAACGTGACTGTCGCATCCTGCGCCCTCGACGGAATTCCACGAGTGGACGCCATGACGGTCGCGCAGCGCGATCGCGCCTTCCGCAGCCTGAAAGGGCTGGAGCGCACGGGCGCGACCAGCCGGGTGCTCAACTTCGCCGCGATCTCGGCCCGCAACGCCGAGCGCGGCGGCGAGCGGCTGGCCCCATTCTTCACCGCCGGCGTCCTCGGCGGAGCGCTGTTGATCAAGCACCGGCTGCGGGCGGACGAGCACAGCGTCTTCGCCCGGCCGCGCTACACCGGCACCAAACTGGTCATCCCCTTCGAGCGGACGGACCTCAGCCTCGGCGGCCGTTCGCTGTTCATCGGCCAGCAGGGCTGGACCAAGGCGGTCGGCTCGCTGCACGGCGATCCCAAGCCGCACGCCCACGACGTGGCGATCCTGGAGGCGCTGGACGAGCTGCCCTCGCTGGACCCGTTCCTGGTGCGCGAGCAGCTGAAGCGCCGGCAGTTCCAGGTCGCGGCGGCCTACTTCGTCCTGTCCGACGCCGACCTCGAACGGATGCACGGCTTCGTGCGCCACGAGCTGGAGGATCTGGTGCGCCTGGCCTGCGGCGGAGACCGCGTCAGCCACGAGACCGAGCGGCTGGTGCACGCCATCCTCTCGGGCGAGGAGGACCTCCGCCTGGAAGCCCTGCGCGGCGCGCTGCACCTGGAGGAGAGCGAGTACGGCGAAGGCCTCTTCTGCTGGCGCGGCCTGCTCTATTACAAGTGGTCGCTGCGCGACGTGCTGCCGACGCTGGAGGACATGATCGCCGACCTGGGCGCGGTGCGCCTCGTGGGCTCGCGCGGCCAGACGGTGCTCGACCGGGTCTACGAGCTGAAGAACCAGGTGGCGAACGGCTTCGCCCGCCGCACCCAGCAGGTCGGCCAGGCGCTGGCGGAGTACGACCAGGCCTACGCTCTGTTGCGCGACCAGATCGACCCCGCCGGCTTCTCGCGTTTCCTGATAGGCGCGCCCACCGTGTTCCGCGCGCTCGGCGAGGACATCGGCGTCATCTCCCACGCCGCCAGCTACTGGCGCTACCGCTTCCCGAGCGAGGAGCCGCTGCTGGCCGCGCCGGACGAGCTGATCGACATCCTCGAGGAATTCGCCCTGTCGCTGGAGTAGGGGCGCAATTGGGCGGCGAAGCTCAGTAGTCGGCCTTCAACGCCACATAGAAGGCGTAGCGGCCTTCGCGGCCGGCGTTCTGCACGCCCGGGCCGCCCGCGCCCAGCAGCGACCA
>NZ_DATELG010000308.1:0-8668 GCF_035276905.1 Phenylobacterium sp.
CCGATCCGCGACTCCCATACAGGCCAGCGCCGCCACGGCGGGGCACTACAGGCCGGACAGATGGCAGCATCCGACTACGCGACCAAAACCTCTCCACTCCGGACTTGCGCTGAAGGGGGCGTCCACAGATGGAAAGCAGACGCCGGGTCCGCCGCTGCAAGCGGACGCCGATGACCCGGAAGCGCTGGCATGCCATGATGAGCCATGCGCTCGCCGGTCCACCTGAACGCGCTTAAGGCTTTCGAAGCCAGCGCCCGCCATGGAAGTTTCTCTTTGGCGGCGACGGAGTTGAACGTGACGCCGGCCGCTGTGGGTCAGCTGGTTCGCACTCTGGAAGAGTGGCTAGGCGCGCCGTTGTTTCACCGGGGCGGCAGCGGCAAAGCGCGCCTGACACCGACCGACACCGCCCAGCGCGCCCTTCCCGATCTGCGCACCGGTTTCGATAGCCTCAGTCTAGGCTTGGCTCGGCTTCAGGAGGCAAGCTCCAACGGCGTCCTGACCGTTACAGTCAGTCCCGCCTTCGCAGCCAAATGGCTGCTACCGCGTCTAGACCGCTTCCAGTCCGCTTGGCCCGATATCGATGTGCGCCTCGACACGAGTCTGAAGCTGCTCGATTTCGCCGCCCAAGGCATCGACATCGGCGTACGTTACGGGTCCGGCGCCTGGCCGGGATTGAACGCGGAACGGCTGATGGAAGAAGATGTCTTCCCTGTCGCCTCACCGGCCCTGATGGCAGGCGGGCGCAGTCCTGCGACGCCAGCCGATCTGGCCAAATATACCCTGATCCATGACCTGTCGGTTGATGCCTCGGCTGGATTTCTCACCTGGGAGAGCTGGCTGCAGCAAGCTGGAGTCACCGCGACGGCGACGACGCGTGGCCTTCGTATCAACAACTCCGCCGCTGTGCTGCAAGCGGCCATAGATGGTCAGGGCGTCGCCCTGGCGCGCAGTGTCATGGCGAGGGACGACCTGAGCGCGGGAAGATTGATACGCCTCTTCCCCGACATCACGGTGCAGTCGGCTTTGGCCTATTACGTCGTTCGCCGCGAGGCCTGTGAGGGCTTGCCGAAACTTACCGCATTTCGTGACTGGCTGTTCGCCGAAGCTGCTGCCCAGCAGGTTGTGCGCTAAAGATTTTCTTTCAAAGCGATCAAGATCATCGCGTTTGTAGCAGTGGCAGCACCGCGCGATAACGGCCTCACCGGAACGGGGATTGGCGTCACACCAGACGCCGACCCGGTCCTCGCTTGAACATTGTAACGGGCCGCGAGGCCGACCGGGCCGCGCCTTTCGCGATTCCCGGCGCGCGATCGCTTGGCCGATTGAAAGGAAGAACAATGCGTTTCGAAGGTAAGGTCGCTGCGGTTACTGGCGGCGGTTCCGGGATCGGCAAGGAGACGGCGGCGCGCTTCGTCGCCGAAGGCGGCCGGGTGGTTCTGAACGGCCGCGACGCCGCCAAGCTTGATGCGGCCGCTCGCGAGATCGACGCCAGCGGCGAACGTGTGGCTGTGTCCGCCGGCGACATCGCCAATCCGGCGACGGGCGCGGCGATGGTCGACATGGCTGTTGAGCGCTTCGGTGCGCTTGACGTGCTGTTCAACAACGCTGGCGTCTTCAATCCCAAGCCGTTCCTCGACCTGACCGAGGCCGACTACGACTGGTATCTCGACACCATCCTCAAGGGTAAGTTCTTCGCTGCCCAGGCTGCGGCCAAGGCCATGAAGGATCGCGGCGGCGCCATCGTTCAGACCGGTTCGATGTGGGCGATCCAAGCCATCGGGGCGACGCCTTCGGCAGCCTATTCCGCAGCCAACGCTGGTGTTCACGCGATGGTTCGGAACTTGGCCCTCGAGCTGGCGCCGCTGAAAATCCGAATCAACGCCATCGCCCCCGCCGTGGTCGAAACGCCAGTCTACAGCACCTTCCTGTCGCCCGAACAGGTGAAGGAGGTTCTGCCGACCTTCGACGCCTTCCATCCGCTCGGCCGCAATGGTCAACCGTCTGATGTCGCTGAGGCTATGCTGTTCCTGGCTTCCGATCAGGCCAGCTGGATCACGGGCACAGTGCTGCCGGTCGATGGCGGCGTTACCGCGGGTCGCCAATAGGACGCTGCGCCCTCGCTGGCGCCGGACAAAACGGAGGATCGGACTGTGAGCTTGAGGATCAACGCGGACCTGACAGCGCCGGTGCGGACTCGCGGTGGGGAATTGCCTTGGATCGATAGTCCCGCCGCCGGCGTCCAGCGCCGTATGCTGTTTCGGATCGGCGACGAGCAGGCTAGGGCCACGTCTATCGTGCGCTATGCCCCCGGCAGCCGGTTCGCGCGCCACACGCACACCGGCGGGGAGGAGTTTATCGTCCTCGAGGGCACCTTCCAGGACGAGACGGGCGATTTCCCGGCGGGCACGTATGTGCGTAACCCGCCGGGGACGAGCCACGCGCCAGCGAGCGCCGAGGGCTGCACGATCCTCGTAAAGCTGTGGCAGTTCCGCTGCGATGACGACGTGCGGACCGTGGTGCGACCGGGCGAAGGCGCGGCCCTGGAGCTGGCTCCCGGCGTCGATGCGGCGCGATTGCTGTTCGAAGGCGCAGGCGAGCGGGTGACGGTGGAGGACTGGCGGCCCGACGCGGCGTTCAACCTCAACAGCCAGGACGGGCTGGAACTGTTCGTTCTAGAAGGCAGCTTCAACGACGGGCAAGAATCCCTCGACCGTTGGTGCTGGCTGCGCCTGCCGCCGGGCCAAATCTTACCGGTGCGCGTCGGCGCGCAGGGCGCGCGCGTGTGGATGAAGCGAGGGCCGGTGCTCCACGACGATGTGTGCCGGTTCGACAACGGAGCGGCGCCCCAATGACGGTCTTGGGCCTCGCAGGAGCCGCCGCCGCCATAGGTGCGGGCGGCACGGTTGTGCTCGACCTGTGGGCGAAGCTGTTGCAGCGCGCTCTCAATATCCCCGGTCCCAACTGGGCCATGGTGGGGCGCTGGATCGGGAACATGCCGCGCGGGCAGTTCCAGCACGCATCCATGGCGCAGGCCGCTCCGGTGCGCGGCGAGTTGGTCATCGGTTGGACTGCGCACTATGTGATCGGCATTTCCTACGGAGCTATCGTTGTCGCGCTGGGCGGCTCGTCCTGGCTGAACAGGCCTACGCCTTTGCTGGCGCTGGCCGTCGCCTGGGTGATGCTCGCCGCCCCGTTCTTCGTCATGATGCCCGGAATGGGGTCGGGGGTGGCGGGGTCGAAAACACCCCATCCCCATCGCACCCGCCTGAAAAGCTTTGTCAGCCACACGATTTTCGGCATCGGCATGTTCGCGACCGCCCTGCTGATGGCGGTGCTGCGGTGAACCGCGTTCCTGTCGTCATTGTCGGCGGTGGGCTGGCGGGCCTATGCGCGGCGTGGCGGCTTCATCAGGCCGGTATAGCCTTCGTGTTGGTCGAGGCGCGCGACCGGCTGGGCGGGCGAATTCTCACCGTCGGCGCCGACGGAAAGCCCTCAGCGGATGGGTTCGATCTCGGATCGTCCTGGTTCTGGCCGGTGATGCAACCGGCTATCGGCGATCTCGTCCAGGAACTCGGCCTGCAAAGCTTCGCGCAGAACAGCGACGGTGACGTCCTCTTTGAACGCATGTCCCGCGAACCTGTGCACCGCTATCGCGGTGCACCGCCTGACGCGCCTTCGATGCGGCTCGAAGGCGGCACGGCTTCGCTGGTCGAGGCCATCACCCGCCACCTTCCGCGCGACAGCATCCGCCTGGAAAGCCGGGTGGAAATCTTCAAGCTGATTGCTGATGGGGTGGAGATCAGCCTCGAAGACGGCACGACCCTGACGGCCGAACGTGCCATCGTCGCAGTCCCGCCGCGTCTGCTCGGCGCGACAGTTCGTTTCGATCCGCCGCAGGACCAAGCCGTCCACGCGCTATGGCATGGAACGGCGACGTGGATGGCTCCGCACGCGAAGTTGGTCGCAGTCTACGACACGGCCTTCTGGCGTGGCGCCAACCTCTCGGGCACGGCGCAGAGCATGGTCGGACCGATGCCAGAAATTCATGAGGCGACGACTGCCAGCGGCAAGCCGGCCCTGTTCGGCTTTGTTGGCGTTCCCGCTCACCAGCGCGTGGCGGCCGGGGACGTCGCGATCAAGCGCGCCTGTGTCGAGCAACTGGTGCGTCTGTTCGGCGAGGCCGCGCGGACGCCAAGCGCCTTGATGTTGAAGGATTGGGCGCAGGACCCGTTGACGGCCATTGCCGCCGATTACGTCGCAGCCGGTCACCTCACTGGCCGAGTAGGGGATTGGACCGCCGGACCATGGCGCGCCCGCCTATTCCTCGCAGCGAGCGAAACGAGTCCAGTCGAGCCGGGCTATCTCGCTGGGGCAGTTGCGGCTGCCGAGCGAGCCGTCGCGGAGCTCATGCGTTAGCGCTGACCCGGGGAGCAGACGCTGACAATGTCCGCCGTGGGTGGAGGCTGTGTGAGAACGCGTTGCCGGCGCGGCCGGGTATTGAGAAACGTCGCGGGCGGTCAGGCCCTCATGGCCTGGATGAGCGGCGCGACGCCGAGGATGGAGAACGCTGGCGAGCGCCTGGGAATCGATCTCGGCGGCGAACACCTCGTCGCCGACGACCGTGACGCGGATGTCGGCGGCCTTTAGGACTTCGCGTTGCAGTATCATCGGAGCTGCCGCGATGGCTCGGGCATCGCGGGCGACGGCGGCCTCGACCCGACTGGTGAACATTACCCGGTCGGTCGCACCTTCAAGCCGCGCCTGCCGAAGGGGCTTGGCGACCACGCCAGCGCCTTCGAGGAACGCGTCGAAAACGACGACATCGTTCGTGACGACCGTGTCAGCGATGGCGAAACCCAACCGCTTCGCCTCTAGCAGCTGACGTGGCTTGTCCTCGGCGGCCGCAATGGCGGCGGGCGCGCTCAGCCAGCGTCGGCCGATCCGTTGATAGAGGCTTTTGAGGAGAGCGGACCATTCGACGGCGCAGTAGGCACGCTCGTCGCTGGCGAGCACCGCGGCATCAAGTTCAGGCACGCCCGGCCGGCGGAAATAGGCAGCCGTGATGTCGGCCCCGGCCAATGTTCGGTCTGGGAGCTGCAGAGACCAGTCGCCGTCATTCTCAAATCCGAGACGGACCTTGGCTTTAGGAAGGTCAGCCGGGCGAACGCGAGGCCGCGGCGCTGGGCCTCCAGGACGATGAAGTCGGTCGTGAGATCACGCGCGTTGCTGACGAGCAGGATCACTGGATGGGGAGAGCGATCCCGCCGTGACCGAAATCCTCGCCGCTGGCGGCCTCGATCTCGAAGGCGACATCCTCGCTCTCGACCTGGGCATAGGTCTTGGTGGCGATGTCGAGGGTGGCGGCGGTGATGTCGCTGTCATCGACTTCGGCCTGGACGCGGGTCGTGGTGGCCGTGTCGCCGGCGGCGGCGAGAGCGATATCGGTATCGTCCTGCTCGGCCAGCACCTTAGTGAAGGTGGCGGTCTCGCCGAGATCGCGCCGCACCTCTACGATCGGTCGGGCGCCTTGGCCCGCATCCACCATCCAGACGCTGTGCTCTGGGCTGTAAGCGCCGGGCAGGGGTGCGCTTGCGGCCTCCCGCGTAGTCGCCAATTGCGTCAGAAAGGGCCGGATGGCTTGGCGGGACGACTCGTCGATCATGTCCCTTCTCTAGCTCAGATTGCACAGGAATAGAATGTGAACACGCCCGCCGCTCAGTTCGACGCGCCAATCGAGCGGCGACGATGACCCGAGGCGATGAGCTGCTGGCATCTGTCGACGCCGCCTTGCACGACCTCGATGGGTATAGGCTGGCCCATTACCGCTCCGACCAAGTGCGCGACGTCGTCCAGCGACTTGGCTCGATTACCGAACGCTTCTTCAAGTCCGCAGTCTGGCCGGGCACGCCTGCGGAGGTGACGCTGGACACACTAATCGGTCGCCTCAAGCGGCACGGCTTGGACAAGGCGACGCGAAGCGCTCTGCATGCCCTCCGCGAGCTCTACAACGACGCCAAACACGATTCCGCGGCGACCATCGGCCTCAAAGGGGCGCACGACACGATCTTGAGGGCGCGTGCCGCCCTGGTCGCTGTGCTGGATCTTGGCCTTGGCTCGTCCGCCGCCGAAGTCAGCCAAGCAACAAGTCGGCTTCTCTGGGTCGGCGCTTGGGACGACTATGTCGGCGGCTTGACCGAGGTCTACATCTCCCTGCCGCTGCCCGGAGAACCCTTTGCCACACATGTCGATGTGGTGCATATCGCCGGGCTGTCCTGGGATGCGATGAGGGCCGAGCTGTTGGCCACCACATGTTTTCATCTCGGGCCCGACCACTTCGCCCCGGACGACTATCATCGCTATGCGGCGGAGGGCGATTTCCTGGCGGCGGGTGTCTGGGACGGCGACTACCGCCAGCTTGTCGCGATCCTCTCTCGCTACGAACGCCGGGAGGCGAAGGACGAACTCATTCCAGGCCTGCGCCGAGACCACATGCCGTTGGCGGTGTTGTCCGCTGTGGTGCTCGCAGCGACTGATGTGGCTGCAGCCGCAGCGGAGAGCCGGCCAGCCGACGCCCTTGCCCGCGAGATCTTGGCGCGCGCCGACGCGGCCTACGCCATGCCTGATGAGCGACCCTGGGTGCGACGGCGCGCTGAGGAGATCGCAGCACTGATCGCGGAGGCGCCGTTCGACACTTGGCGAACCCTTTCCGGACCTTACTGGGAGCTCTGGGATGCGAAGGGGCGGTTCACGCGAAGGGCGGAAGCCTCACCTGTGGGTTATAGCCTCGACGAACAGGGGCGGATCGTCATCGGCCACGTGCGATCGACGGAACATGAAGCATAAGGCCGGGCGGCTCGGACTACCATCGGTAGTCGCGTCACTTCCGCAACTGCAGCCACTGTCGCTTGCGTACTCTGGCCCGGCTGGGGCGCCCGACAGGGCGGCGGGCGAACGGTGGCGGGGCGTAGGCTTACGCATCGCCGCCGCCGAGGGGAGGGGCCAGAGTGACGTCGTCGCTGTCTAGGGCAGGATAGCCTTCGCGGCGGCGGATCACTACGTGGAGCGGTCCAGTGGCCAATCTCAGTCTTCGGGTGTCCGACGATTTGCTGGCTCGGTTCGACGCCGCTGCGGGCGGGCAGGGCGGCCGTGCGCCGACGTTGCGCCGCCTCATGGATCAGGCCGCTGCCGGGCCGCCGCCGCCAGGCGGGCGGCTTCCGGCGCGTCCCCTGAAGTTGACGGTTCGCCTCACCGCCGACGACGGCGAGGGCTTGGCTCGCGAGGCCGCCGGCATGGCGTTGACGAAGCCAATACGCCGCTCACGCCGGAGGGGCGGCAGGGTCTGATTCCGACCTACATCACCACGCGGGCGGAATTGAACGAGGCCGAGCAGGAGAACATCGCGGAGGCCGACCGCTGGGCGTTTTCCCGGAAGCGAGCCGACGTCGTCGACATCGACTTCCTGATGGCGCTGCATCGCCGGATGCTACGGAAGGTCTGGCGGTGGGCCGGGGGCCAGCGGACGTCCGAACTGAACATCGGCGTCCCTCCGCATGCTATCGCGGTCGAGCTCCACACCCTGGTGGGCGACGTCCGCTACTGGATCGACCACCAGACCTTTCCGCCCGACGAGATCGCCGTGCGTTTCCACCATCGGCTTTCGCAGGCCGCCTTGCCGTCGTGATCGAACTCGTCAGCTGTGCGGCCTTGCGCCGTGCTGTGATGGAAGGCGGCCCGCTCCGGCAACATGACCGGGGCGAGTTGAAGTCCAAACGACCCCTCGATGACGTCGGCGGCCTCCTGGTAAATGAGCGGGGCGCGAGGCGGGCCGGCCATCAGCACGACAAAAGCCGGCTTGTGGCTCGCCTTTACCAGTTCCGCGGTCGCTTCAATGGCCGCTAAGTCGAAGGCCTTTGGGCGGCAGGGGACCAGGATCAGGTCGGCGAGGCGTGCCGCCTGCCGCGCCATGGCGTCGGCGTGTGGTGGCGTATCGATCACCGCCAACTCGCCGCCCAGTTCGGCGGCTTTGCTCAGCTTACCCGCCAGCAGCGTAGGCGCCCCGCAGTCGATGATCTCTGGATCGGCGCCCTTGCGCCACTCACCCCAGCGGCTGGCGGTCGCCTGCGGATCCGTATCCACGATCAGGGCGACACTCTCGGCCGCCGCCGCGGCTAGGTGAATGGCGAGGGTGGTTTTCCCTGCGCCGCCCTTCTGGCTGATGATAGCGATTGTTCGCATGTGCACCTCCTGACAGGAGGGCATGTGAACAGGCTCACGCGTGGTCGCCAGGGCACCCCTGCACGGATCGGGCAATCTCGCAGATTGGGATAGAAATCGGCAGGGTGGATTCCGTGACTCAGTACCATCGCGGATTCTTCACCGTCATGCCTACCTGCTCGCCGGACTCGTCGTCGAACACGATGTAGGCCTTTCCAGGCAATATGGGTTGGTCGGTCATGGGGACGCCGTTGGCTTCCGCCAGAGCTCGGCGGACGCTCAAACTCGTCTGAGCCCATATCAGATAGGCTTGGCGAACGGGGGGACCTGGAAATGCAGTCTCGGGCTCGAAGCCCTGAGTGTCTGCCCCGAAAAGAAGTTGGGTGATATCAGAGGCTTGTGATTCTGTCGGTGTTGCGAAGCATCGACGGAGCGACACATGTGGACCGATACC
>NZ_DATELG010000309.1:0-16696 GCF_035276905.1 Phenylobacterium sp.
TTGGACCCGATCCGCGACTCCCATACAGGCCAGCGCCGCCACGGCGGGGCACTACAGGCCGGACAGATGGCAGCATCCGACTACGCGACCAAAACCTCTCCACTCCGGACTTGCGCTGAAGGGGGCGTCCACAGATGGAAATTTGCCGTTCCTCTCCCGCTGTGCGGGAGAGGGGGACCGTCCGCCGAAGCCGGCACAAGCCGGCTGAAGAGCGGATGGTGGAGAGGGATAGCCCCAGGCGCCGCGCTATCCGCCTCGGGCCTCACCACGTCCTCGTCAGCTCATGGCGGCGGCTCGCCCTCTCCACCCCTCGCTCTTCGCTGCGCTCGGCGAGCGGTCCCCCTCTCCCGCTTCGCGGGAAAGGAAGACATGGGTCGCGAACGCGCCTCAAGCCGTCGCCGACAAACTGCCCCTCGGCGTGGCGGTTTGTAGCGAGCGGCTGTAGTCCGAGACGTGGTCTTCCCTAAGGCCAAGGGATGGGTGAAGACGGCTCTGGTTCTTCTGTATCCTCGGAGAACCTACCCCGCCGCAACATCAAATCGAGTGCCGCCTTGGCGACCGGTGCGACCCGAAGTGGCCAATCCGTGCGAATGACTTCATCAACAGTTGGGTCGCGAGAGATGTCGGTGTCCGCGATAGCCTCCTGCATTAGCTTGCAGACCTCGCGAACTGCGACGGCTTCTTCCGGCGTCATCGCGGGATTGTCGTCGGGCTCGCCTTCGTACGGGAACCAATCGAAGAAGGCTTCGAACCACTCCGTCAGCCCCGCTTCCAAAACGCCCGCATCTCCTTGGGAGAGAGTCCAAATCTCTTCCATGATCCGATTGCGAATCCGCTGCTCGACGAGCCGCACTGACGGCTCACTCTCGTCTTTGGCGGACATCCGGCGACTCCTCGCTACCCGGTCGGCCATATCGTTCATGGTGCGCGAATGCCCGCAACGGGTCCGATCACGGAACTTGCCAAACGTCCCGAAAATAGCCAGTCGCCGCATTGGAACGCGTCGATCTCCTGGCGACATGCGCCATGAGATTTGAGCCCGTCGTCTCGCGTGCGGGCACAAGCCAATTGAACCTTCCCCCGCTGAAAGCGGATGCAACCCCCGTGGCTTTGGCTGCCAGGCCAACAGGGCTGGGAGGGCGAAGAACCTGACGGCTCCGACGTCAGGGAGGAGAAAGCCGTGAAACAGAACGCCATGAAATACGTCACGCCGGCGCTGGCTGGCGCCGCCCTGCTGATAGCACCCGGCTTGGCATTGGCGGGCAATGTCCACCTGGCGACGGGGATGAAGGGCCAGCCCAGCCAGACGATCGGCGCGCCCCAGACAGGGAGCGTCACGCCGGGCCACGCCAGCACGGCCCCGGGCTCGGCCTTCAACCCGAATGGGAATGCCGGGACCCACTACGCGGGAACCCAGCCGCAGAACTCCAGCAATCCGAAGAGCGTATCTCAATACGACGTCGCGGGATTCCAGCAGTCCCATAAGTGACGGAATGGCGGCGGGGCTGGCGAACGCTCGCCAGCCCCATGCGCAAAGGCCGAATACGCCTCGGGCTCACACCCCGTCCGGATAGACTGGCGAGATGTCGACGGGGATGTCGCCGAGGATGGCGATCACGGTTTTCGCCGCATCGTCCAGGTGGGCGTACTGGTCGAAGAAGGCCTTCATCCCGGCGTAGTCGCCGTCGCCCTGGCGGCGCACGATCTCGGCGACCAGGTCGCGGACGCCGGCGGCCATGGCCGCATCGTCCACCCGGAACCGCTGCTGGGCGGCGTCCCAGCGGAACGCCCCCTTCGACTTCAGGTAGCCGTACTGCAGGGCCGCCCCGCGGCCGTGGGCGTCGCCCTCGCCCCAGCGCACCGCGCGCAGGAGGCCGGTGAAATAGGTGGCCATCAGCTGCGGCCGCTCCGCCGCCGGGATCTGACCCTTCTGCATCATGAAGAGGATGTTGTAGGCGCCCATCACGTCGGCCTTGGCTTCCTCGGCCGTGCCGTGGATGTCCTTCAGCTCCGCCTGCACGGTGGTGGCGCGACCGCTCAAGGTGATCGAGCCCGGCCCCAGGCTGTGCGACAGCTCATGGAACAGGGTCTCGTAGACCATGTACTTGCGCGCCACGAGCGGGACCTGCTCGGCGACCAGGGCGCGCCCGGCGATCGGCTGCAGGATCTTCTCGTACTTGGCGCCCAGAACGTTGGCGAGGATCACCTTCTTGGCGCCCTTGGCTTCGCGCACCCGCTCGTCGTTCGGCAGGTTGAAGGCTATGGTCTGGGGCCCGTGCAGGTTGTCGCCGCCGCCGCGCACCTGGTCGGCGACGGCGATCGGCGAGGCCCCGCCGCGCTTGAAGTTCTTGTAGCGGTCCTCGACCGGGAGGTTGGCCTCCATGTCGTGCAGGTAGGACTTGAAGCCGGCGAGCTTGGCGCTCTCCTGCGGGTCCTTGACGGTGACGAAGGCTTCGTAGGCCGCCTTCTGGCCGTAGAGCTCGTCGGTGTAGGTCTCGTAGGGGCCGATGGCGACCTCGACCGGCGTGCCGGTCACGTCCATCCAGGCCATCTCGGAGGCGAAGTAGTCGTTGGTGCGGAAGGCCTGGGCGCGGAGCGTCAGGAACCGCTTCAGGCTTTGGTTGCTGGTCGCCCGGGCCGCCGCCTCGAGCAGGGCCGCCGCACGGGCCAGCTCGGACCTGTAGGCCTCGGAATAGGGAACCGTGACCAGGCGGGCGCCCCGGCGGCGCACCACGGTGTAACCGTCCAGCAGCGTCTCGCGCTCGGCCGGGTGGGCTGTGACATAGGCGTCGAGCTCGGCCTTGGTGAGGTCCGCCGGATAGAAGCCGTGGCCCGGCCCCTTCCCGGCGGCCTGCTTGTCGTAGATGGCGCTCATCTGGTCGGCGGCCTGGATCAGCAGGTTCACCACCTTGCGCTCCTCGGGGCTCAGGAAGGCGGTGTTCGGCCGCATCTCCACCCGCACATAGCCCGCCTGCGCCTCCGCGGCGGCCGGCACGGCGCGGGCGAGCGCGGGGGCCGCGGCGATGCCCGCGGCCAGGAACATGGCGATCAAGGTGCGCATTTCGGCAGGCCTCCCAGAACTGTGTCTTTCTCCTAGCCTGTTACATCGAATGTGACGAGATGTGGCGACGCTCCGCCCCTCGGCCGCAGCACCTGGAGAACGTTGTTTTTCAATAGCTTGACTGTTAACCTTGGCCGTAGAATCGCAACGGCCGGGGCAGCGCCGCTCCGGGGTGCGGGGGAGCGGCATGAATTTCAACATCACCTTCGACGCCAGCGTGAATTCCGCGCCGGCCGGGTTCACCACGACCGTGCTGGGCGTCGCCAACTATTACGCCGGCGCCTTCACCGACAACGTCACGGTCAACCTGTCGATCGGCTATGGCGAGGTCGGCGGCAGCGCCATGCCGAACGGCGCGCTGGGCGCCAGCCAGACCTACCTGACCTCGACGACCTACAAGAGCCTGGTCAACGCGCTGAAGGCGGACATGACCAGCGCCGCCGACCATGGCGCGGTCGCGAGCCTCCCCGGCGCCGATCCCACCGGCAACGGCCACTACTGGGTCTCGACCGCCGAGGGCAAGGCGCTGGGTATCTATTCCGGAACCGGCCTGGACGGTTCGGTCGGGTTCGCCTCGACCGCGGCCTTCGACTATGACGCCTCGAACGGCGTCGCGTCCGGCTCCTACGACTTCTTCGGCACGGTCGCGCACGAGTTCTCCGAGGTCATGGGCCGGATGCTGCTGGCGGGCAGCCGCATCAGCATCTTCCCGCACAGCTACACGCCGCTCGACCTGTTCCACTTCGCCTCGGCGGGCGTGCGAACCTTCTCCGGCACGAAGGCGGGCTATTTCTCGGTCGACGGCGGCGCGACGAACCTGGAGAACTTCAACACCAATCCATCCGGAGATTACGGCGACTGGTCCTCGCTCAAGGGCGTCGACGCGTTCAACGCCTTCGCCACCAGCGGGCAGGTGGCGCCGGTCAGCACCGCCGACCTGACGGCGCTGGACGCCATCGGCTGGAATCTCGCCGGCGTCGGAACGAACCCGACGACCAGCGGCGGCACGGTCACCAGCGTCCAGCTCACGGCGAACACGGCCGCGCCTTCCGGCGGCGTGGAGCATGGCCGCGACGCCGCGGACCTCCAGGCGATGCTCGGCGTCGGCAAGGGGCTGTTCAACCCTCACCTGGCGTCCGACCTCGACTTCTACTACGGCGCCTGAGCGGCGCCGGGCATGTAGCACCCGAAACGACAAAGGCCCCGGACATTGCATCCGGGGCCTTTGCGTTCAGCTGGAGAGCTGCAGTTCAGTCTTCGCCGAAGCCGGCTTGCTGCACCGGACCGGAGTCTTTGCCCTTCTCCGCCGGGTCGCGATCGACGAACTCGATCACCGCCATCGGGGCGTTGTCGCCGTAGCGGTAGCCAGCCTTGAGCACGCGGATGTAGCCGCCCTCGCGCTCCTTGTAGCGCGGGCCGAGCACCGAGAAGAGCTTGCCGACCTGGGCCACGTCGCGGACTTGCGCGATCGCCTGGCGGCGGGCATGCAGGTCGCCGCGCTTGGCCAGCGTCACCAGCTTTTCGACGAAGGGCCGCAGTTCCTTGGCCTTCGGCAGGGTGGTGACGATCTGCTCGTGCTTGATCAGGCTCGCCGACATGTTGGCGAACATGGCCGTGCGGTGGCTGGTGGTGCGGCCCAGTTTGCGGTGGGCTTTGCCGTGACGCATCTCAAAATCTCCTGGGCCACCTGGCCCGCTGGACGCTCCCGATCCGCGGGACGCTGTCCGACCTAACCGAGTCCCAGCCTGCTCCCGCCTGGGTCAACGCGAAGCGCCGGGGTCCTCCGCCGCTGTTGCGGCGTCATCGGGCCCAGACCGCCGAAGCGGTCCGGAGTCGGCGCGAAGTCTAAATCCAAAATCCGCCGGGCGGATCTTGGGCCGTCTTACATCTGGTCTTCGAACTTTTTGGCAAGCTCTTCGATGTTCTCGGGCGGCCAGTTCGGCACGTCCATGCCGAGGTGCAGCCCCATGCCGGCGAGCACTTCCTTGATCTCGTTGAGCGACTTGCGCCCGAAGTTCGGGGTGCGCAGCATCTCGGCTTCCGTCTTCTGGATCAGGTCGCCGATGTAGACGATGTTGTCGTTCTTCAGGCAGTTGGCCGAACGGACCGACAGCTCCAGCTCGTCGACCTTCTTCAGCAGCGCCGGGTTGAACGGCAGCTCCGGCTTGGACTCGCCCTCGACCTTCTTCTTCGGCTCTTCGAAGGTGATGAAGATCTGCAGCTGGTCCTGGAGGATGCGCGCGGCGTAGGCGACCGCGTCGACCGGGCTCACCGCGCCGTTGGTCTCCACCTCCATGATCAGCTTGTCGTAATCCAGGCTTTGCCCTTGACGCGTGGGCTCGACCCGATAGGCGACGCGCTTGACCGGCGAATAGAGGGCGTCGACGGCGATCAGGCCGATCGGGGCGTCCTCAGGCCGGTTCATCTCGGCCGGCACGTAGCCCTTGCCGGTCTGGACGGTGAACTCCATGCGCACCTGAGCGCCCTCGTCGAGGGTGCAGAGCACATGGTCGGCGTTGAGGATCTCGATGTCGGCCGGGGCCTCGATCTGGCCGGCGGTCACCGGGCCCGGGCCGGTGGCGCGGAGCGTCATGCGCTTCGGCCCCTCGGCGTGCATCCGGACGGCGAGTTGCTTGATGTTCAGGACGATGTCTACGACGTCTTCACGGACGCCTTCGATGGAGGAGAACTCGTGGACCACGCCGTCGATCTGGACGGCGGTGACGGCCGCGCCTTGCAGCGAGGACAGGAGCACGCGACGCAGGCTGTTGCCCAGCGTCACGCCGAAGCCGCGCTCGAGCGGCTCGGCCACCAAACGCGCCTTGCGGCTCGCGTCGGCGCCGGTCTCGATCAGCGGCTTCTCGGGACGGATGAGCTCGTTCCAGTTTCTTTCGATCACGGATGGTGTCCCTCGAAACGCAGGATCGCCGGCCGCATTCGCGGTCCGGCGCCTCAGAATTTGCAGTACTTAACGACTTAGACGCGCCGGCGCTTGGGCGGCCGGCAGCCGTTATGCGGGATGGGGGTCACGTCGCGAATGGTGGTGATCGTCATGCCCACGGACTGCAGGGCCCGGAGCGCCGATTCGCGGCCCGAGCCTGGACCCGAGACGTTCACTTCCAGGGTCTTCACGCCGTGCTCGGCCGCCTTGCGGCCCGCGTCCTCGGCGGCCATCTGGGCGGCGTACGGGGTCGACTTGCGCGAGCCCTTGAAGCCCATCATCCCGGCGGACGACCAGGAGATCGTGTTCCCCTGCGCATCCGTGATCGTGATCATGGTGTTGTTGAACGAGGCGTTCACGTGCGCCACGCCCGAGGTGATGTTCTTACGCTCGCGGCGTTTGACGCGCGCCGGTTCCTTGGCCATCGGAGGTCCGCTCTCTTACTTCTTCTTGCCGGCGATCGGCTTGGCCGGGCCCTTGCGGGTCCGGGCGTTCGTGTGGGTGCGCTGACCGCGGACCGGCAGGCCCTTGCGGTGACGCAGGCCGCGATAGCAGGCCAGGTCCATCAGCCGCTTGATGTTGACGGCGGTCTCGCGACGCAGGTCGCCTTCCACCGTGTAGTCGCGGTCGATGGCTTCGCGGATCTGCAGGACCTCCTGGTCGGTCAGCTGGTTGACGCGCCGGGCGTCTTCGATGCCGACCTTGCTGACGATCTCCCGCGCCTTCGCCGGGCCGATGCCATGGATGTACTGCAGCGCGATCACGACGCGCTTATTCGTAGGGATGTTTACGCCAGCGATACGGGCCACGTGGAATGTTCTCCTGGTCACGCAAGAAAAGCGCGAACAGCGCCCCGGCCCCACGACCCAAAGGGCCAAGCCGGCGCGTCCCTCGCGCTCATTCCGCGGAAGCGCTTCGTTATATGGATCGGCGCGGCCGCGTCAATGCGTAAACGCGCAATAATGAACAAGCCCCCTGCGCCGCGGGGAGGAGCCTCGCGCGCGTCCTGCCGATTACATCCTCAGAGCTTCCGCCCGAGGCGGTTAAGGAAAGCATGATGGGCGGATCTGGCGCAATGATGGCGTGGCCGGCGGTCATGCGGCTTGACGCGGCGCCCGCCAGACGGACACTCCCGCCTCATGACCACCCTCCCCGACTTCATCCGCGGCCTTCCGAAGGCCGAGCTCCACCTGCACATCGAAGGCAGCCTCGAGCCCGAGCAGATGTTCGACTTCGCCAGGCGCAACCGCATCGCCCTGCCCTTCGCCTCGGTCGAGGCGCTGCGGGCGGCCTATGACTTCGGCAATCTGCAGGACTTCCTCGACATCTACTACCAGGGCGCCGACGTGCTGCGCACCGAGGCCGACTTCCGCGACCTGGCGCTGGGCTATTTCCGCCGTCTCGCCGCCGATGGCGGCCGGCACGCCGAGATCTTCTTCGATCCCCAGACCCACACCGACCGCGGCATCCCCTTCGCGGTCGTCGCCGACGGCCTGCTCGCCGGCATGGCCGAGGCCGAACGGGACCTGGGCGTCACCTCCAAGCTGATCCTCTGCTTCCTGCGCCACCTCGACGAGGACGCGGCTTTCGCCACCCTGCGCGCGGCCGAGCCGTACCTGGACCGGATTGTCGGCGTCGGCCTCGACTCGTCGGAGGTCGGCCACCCGCCGTCGAAGTTCGCCCGGGTGTTCGCCGCCGCCCGCGAGCGCGGGTTGAAGCTGGTCGCCCACGCCGGCGAGGAGGGCCCGCCGGAATATGTGCACGAAGCGCTGGACCTGCTGGGCGTCGACCGCATCGACCACGGGAACCGCTCGCTGGAGGACCAGGCCCTGGTCGAGCGGCTGGCGCGCGAGCAGATGACGCTGACGGTCTGCCCGCTCTCCAATCTCAAGCTCTGCGTGGTCCGCGACCTCGCCGCCCATCCGCTGAAGCGCATGTTGCAGCTCGGGCTGAAGGCCACGGTCAACTCCGACGACCCGGCCTACTTCGGCGGCTATCTGGCGGACAACTGGATCGCGACGACGAAGGCCGTCGGCCTGACCCGCGAGGAGCTGGTCACCCTGGCGAAGAACAGCTTCACCGGCTCGTTCCTGACGCCCGAGGAGATCGCCCGGCACGTGGCGGAGATCGAGACGTACGCTGGCGTCTGAAGTCCCGCCGCTACGCCGGAGAGGCCGATTTCCGCAGCACGAAGTAGCCGATGTCCGGCGGCAGGACGTCGCTCACGACCGCGAGCGCGGCCGCCACGACATAGAGCCCCACGGCCTTCACGGGCGAGACGCTGCGGTCGTAACGGATCCGCGCCCAGAGTCCCTTGGCGGTCATCGACGGCAGGCGCCCGTGGGCGAGCGGCTCGAAGCCGTGCGCCCGGAAGAGCCGCAGCACGGCCGCGGAGGTATAGTAGGCGAGGTGCGGCGAGGGCAGGCCCTCCTGCCACATCCGCGCCAGCGGCCCCTTGATCCCGAGCCGCGCGGCCAACCTGGCCAGCTGAAAGATCACGCCGCCCGCCAGCGGCAGGTTGAGGATCAGCATCCCGCCCGGATTCAAGCGCTCGCGCACCGCCTCGGCCATGGCGTGGGCGTCCGGCAGGTGCTCGAAGACGTCGTTGAAGCTGATCGCGTCATAGCTCGCGCCCGCCGGCAGGGCGTCGGGGAAGAAGCCCTCGATCACCGGCGCGCCGGAAGCCTTGGTGCGGGCAGCCACCTCACGGTCGGGCTCGAGCCCGAGCGGCCGGTAGCCGCGCCGCGCCGCCGCCTCCAGGAACCAGCCGTGCGCACAGCCGACGTCGAGCAGGGACGCGCCCTCCGCCAGGTGCGCGGCGCAGCCGTCGAGCAGGCGTTCGAAGTTGGCGACCCGCAGCGCCTTCAGCGCCCGCTCGCGGCGGACCTCGTCGAGCCGGTCGTCCTGGGCCTGGTTGATCGCCACCGGAAAGGCGCTGCGATAGAGGCCGCAGCCGGAGCAGCGGTACGTGCCGGCCAGCGCGTCCGGCCGCATCGGCGCCTCGCAAAGAAAACAGCTGAGCGCCTCGCCTGGCCGCCCCGAACGCAAGCCTGCATCCACCGTCGTCAGGCGGCGACCCCGTCGAGGGCCTCGTCGATCGCCTTGGCCACCGCCTCGATCGTGCCCATGCCGTCGACCTCGACGAGCTTGCCCTGCCCCTCGTAGTAGGGCAGCAGCGGGGCGGTCTGGTCGTTGTAGGCGGCGAGCCGGACCTTGAAGCTGTCCGGATTATCGTCCGGCCGGCCGCTCTCGGCGAAGCGCCCGGCGACGCGCTGCAGCAGCGCCTCGTCGTCGACCCGCAGTCGGACCACGCTGTCGATCTTGCGGCCGCGGCTCTTCAGCATGGCGTCGAGCGCCTGGGCCTGGGCCAGCGTGCGCGGGAAGCCGTCGAAGATCGCCCCGCCGGCGGCCTCAGCCTCCGGCAGGCGCTCCTCGATGAGGGCGATGACGATGTCGTCGGAGACCAGCTCGCCGCGTTCCATGATCCCCGACACCTGCTTGCCGAGGTCCGAGCCCGAGGCGATGGCGGCGCGCAGCATGTCGCCGGTCGAAAGCTGCACCATGCGGCGCTGCTCGACCAGACGCTTGGCTTGCGTGCCCTTGCCGGCCGCCGGCGGTCCGAACAGGATCAGGTTCATCGTCTACTCGCCCTCCCCGCCGCCCCGTTCGGGATCGGCGCTTGCGACCGCCCCAACTCAGCGGCCGCGCATGCCTCTTAGCTTGGATTTCTTGATCAGGCCTTCGTACTGGTGCTGCAGCAGATAGGACTGGATCTGCGTGACGGTGTCCATGGTGACGCTGACCACGATGAGCACCGACGTGCCGCCCATGTAGAAGGGCGCGTTGTAGAAGCCGATCAGCGCCTCGGGCAGCAGGCAAACCAGGGTGATGTAGGCCGCGCCGATCACCGTCAGCCGGGTCAGGACGAAGTCCAGATATTCCGCCGTGCGCTTGCCGGGCCGGATGCCGGGCATGAAACCGCCGTACTTGCGCAGGTTCTCCGCCGTGTCCTCCGGATTGAACACGACCGAGGTGTAGAAGAAGCAGAAGAAGACGATCAGGGCGCCGTAGAGCAGCATGAACAGCGGCCGGCCATGCTGCAGTTGGCCGGTCAGGCCCGGCAGCCATTGCAGCCACGCCGGCAGGTTCGCGCCGGCGCCGTTGACCGCAAAGCCCATCACCGTCGTCGGCAGCAGCAGCAGGCTGGAGGCGAAGATCGGCGGGATCACGCCCGAGGTGTTGATCTTCAGCGGCAGGAAGGAGGTGTCGCCGCCGAACATGCGGTTGCCCACCTGACGCTTGGGATACTGCACCAGGAGCCGGCGCTGCGAGCGTTCCATGAAGACGATGGCCACGGTCACCGCGACGATCAGCACCGCGATCAGGAGCAGCACGCCGCCGTTCAGCGCGCCGGTCCGCGCCAGCGAGAAGGCCTGGCCGATGTAGCGCGGGAAGACCGCGACGATGCCGGCGAAGATGATCAGGCTGATGCCGTTGCCGACGCCGCGGCTGGTGATCTGCTCGCCCAGCCACATCAGGAACATGGTGCCGCCGGTAAGCGTCACGACCGTCGAGACGACGAAGAACAGGCCGGGCTGGTCGACGAGCCCTTCGCTGGCCTGCAGGCCCATGGCGATGCCGAAGGACTGGAAGAGCGCCAGCACCACGGTCAGATAGCGGGTGTACTGGTTGAGCGTCTTGCGCCCCGCCTCCCCGCCTTCCTTCCTAAGCTTCTCCCACGGCGGATAGACCGTGCCGAGCAGCTGGACGATGATCGAGGCCGAGATGTAGGGCATCACGTTCAGCGAGAAGATCGCCATGCGCTGCACCGCGCCGCCCGAGAACATGTTGAACATGCCCAGGATGCCCTTGGCCTGGCCCTGGAACGCCTGGGCGAAGGCCGCCGGGTCGATGCCGGGGATCGGGATGTAGGTGCCCAGGCGATAGATGACCATCGCGATGAGGGTGAACCAGATCCGCTTGTGAAGCTCCGTCGCCTTGGCGAAGGCGTCGAAGTTCATGTTCGCGGCGAGCTGTTCAGCGGCCGAAGCCATTCAGCAAATCCCCTGACTCGAAACCCTGATCAGATAGGACGCGCCGGCGCCTCAGGCAAACACCGACTGAACGGTGTCCGCGGTTTCCCGGCTGAAATAAGCCGGGAACACGTCTGGAGGTTAAGCCGGCGCCGTCGCAGGCCGTGATCAGGCTTCGGTGGCGGTTTCCGGCTTGGTGGTCGTCAGGGCGCCGCCGGCCTTCTCCACCGCCGCGCGCGCCGAGGGCGTCGCCGCATAGACGGTGATGTTGATCTTCGACTTCAGCTCGCCCTTGCCGAGCAGCTTCACGCCGTCCTTGGCGCGGCGCAGCACGCCGGCCTTCACCAACGCCTCGGCGTCGATCGGCTGTTTGGCGTCGAGCTTGCCCGCGGCGATCGCCTGTTCGATCCGCCACAGGTTCACTTCGGCGAACTCCTTGGCGAAGGGATTGTTGAAGCCGCGCTTGGGCATGCGCATGTGCAGCGGCATTTGGCCGCCCTCGAAGCCGGCGATCGAGACGCCGGTCCGGGACTTCTGGCCCTTCACGCCGCGACCGGCGGTCTTGCCCTTGCCCGAGCCCGGGCCGCGGCCGACGCGCATGCGGCCCTTGGTGGAGCCGGGACGCGGCGCGAGTTCGTTGAGCTTGGTCATGTGCCTCTCCTTAAGAGATCTGGCGCCGGGGCGGGCGCCCCGACTCGGCTTTGGAAACAAAACTCCCTCCCCTTTATGGGGAGGGACAGCTCGCCAAGGGCGAGCAGGATGGGGAATACAGGATCGAGCGCGGAGCGTGAACCCCACTTCCCCACCCGGCTCGGGCTGCGCCCGAGCCACCCTCCCCGTCAAGGGAGGGAGGCGCTACTCGACGATTTCCACCATGTGGGCGACCTTGGCGATCATCCCGCGGATGGACGGAGTGTCTTCGTGCGTGGCCGTGCGGCCCTGCTTGTTCAGGCCCAGGCCGACGAGCGTCGCGCGCTGGTCCTTTTTCCGGCGGATCGGGCTGCCGGTCTGACGAACGGTGATGGTGGCCATCTGAACTTATCCTTCAGCGTCGGCGGCCGCGGCGACAGCCGAGGCGCCGTCGGCCCTGCGGCCGATCACGTCGGAGACCTTCTTGCCGCGCTTGGCGGCGACCTGACGCGGCGAGGACTGAGCCTTCAGCGCCTCAAAGGTCGCGCGCACCATGTTGTAGGGGTTGGACGAGCCGACCGACTTGCCGACGACGTCCTGGACGCCCAGGGTTTCCAGCACCGCACGCATCGGACCGCCGGCGATGACGCCGGTGCCGGGAGGCGCCGCACGGACCATCACCTTGCCCGCGCCCCAACGGCCCGCGCCGTCGTGGTGCAGGGTGCGGCTTTCGCGCAGCGGCACGCGGATCATCGACTTCTTGGCTTCCTCGGTCGCCTTGCGGATGGCTTCCGGCACTTCGCGCGCCTTGCCGTGACCGAAGCCCACGCGGCCCTTCTGGTCGCCGACGACCATCAGAGCGGCGAAGGAGAACCGCCGGCCGCCCTTCACGGTGGCGGCGACGCGGTTGATGTGGACCAGCTTCTCGACGATTTCGCTGTCGCGCTCTTCTTCGCGCTGCCGGCGGTCGCCACGCTGTTCGTCTCTGCGAGCCATCGTGCTTTCCTTAGAAGTTCAGGCCGGCTTCGCGCGCGGCGTCGGCCAGGGCCTTGACCCGACCATGATAGAGGTAGCCGCCACGATCGAAGATCACGTCCTTGACGCCCTTCTCGATGGCGCGCTGGGCGACCAGGGCGCCGACGCGGGCGGCGGCGTCCTTGTCCGCGCCCTTGGTCTTGGCTTCGCCGCCTTCCAGCGACGAGGCGGCCGCTAGGGTCACGCCGCGTTCGTCGTCGATGATCTGGGCGTAGATCTGCTTCGACGAGCGGAAGACCGACAGGCGCGGGCGCCCGTTCGCCAGCTTGCGCAGGCGGGTGCGGACGCGCTGGGCGCGACGGTGAGTGGATTCGCGAGGAGAGAGCGCCATCTTACTTCTTCTTGCCTTCCTTGCGGCGGACGGTCTCGCCGGCGTAGCGCACGCCCTTGCCCTTGTAGGGCTCGGGCGGACGGATGCGGCGGATGCGCGCCGCGGTCTCGCCGACCAGCTGCTTGTCGATGCCGGAGATCCGGACCTCGGTCTGCTTCGGCGTCGCGAAGGTCACGCCGGGCGGCGGCGGGATGTCGACGTCGTGGCTGAAGCCGAGCTGCATGGAGAGCGCCTGGCCCTTCATCGCCGCGCGGTAGCCGACGCCGACCAGCTCAAGCGCCTGCTCGTAGCCCTGGGTGACGCCCACGACCATGTTGTTCACCAGCGTGCGCGAGAGGCCCCACATGGCTTGCGCCCGGGTGGTCTCGACGCGCTTGGAGAGCAGCAGCTCCTGCCCTTCCTGGCGAACCTCGATCTCATCGGCCACGGTCCAGGCGAGCTGGCCCTTGGGGCCCTTCACCGTGACCGCCTGGCCGTCGATGGTCACCGTCACCCCAGCGGGGACGGCGACCGCCTTCTTTCCGATCCGCGACATCTTAGTAGACCCGGCAGAGGACTTCGCCGCCCACGTTCGCGTCCCGCGCGGCCGTGTCCGACATGACGCCCTTCGGCGTCGACAGGATCGAGATCCCGAGACCGTTCTTCACCGGCTTCAGGTCCTTGATCGACGAATAGACGCGGCGGCCCGGCTTGGAGACGCGGCTGATCTCGACGATGACCGGCTGGCCATCGAAGTACTTCAGCTCGATCTCGAACTCGGGGAAGGCGCCCGGCTTTTCCACCAGGTGGTAGCCGCGGATGTACCCTTCCTCCAGCAGCACGTCGAGGACGCGCGCGCGCATCTTCGAGGCCGGAGTGGTGACCTTGCTGCGGTTCCGTTGGGCCGCGTTCTTGATGCGGGCGATCAGATCGCCGACGGGGTCGTTGACCATGGGAGACCCTCCTACCAGCTCGACTTGACGAGGCCGGGGATCAGGCCCTGCGAACCCAGTTCGCGGAGCGAGACGCGGCTCATCTTCAGCTTGCGATAATAGGCGCGCGGACGCCCGGTGACCTCGCAGCGGTTGCGAATGCGGGTCTTGGACGAGTTGCGCGGCAGCTCCGCGAGCTTCAGCCGGGCTTCAAAACGATCTTCGAGCGGCAGGCTCTCGTCGTTGGCGATCGCCTTCAGCGCGTCGCGCTTGGAGGCGTATTGCTTGACGAGCTTCTTGACGTGCTCGTTGCGGTTGACGGCGCTTTTCTTGGCCATGTTGTCTCTTCCTTCCCGCTCTTACGCTTGCACGAACGGGAACTGGAACTGCTTCAGAAGCGCGCGCGCTTCGTCGTCGGTCCGGGCAGTCGTGGCGACGATGATGTCCATGCCCCACATCTGGTCGATCTGGTCGTAGTTGATCTCCGGGAACACGATGTGTTCCTTGATCCCCATGGCGTAGTTGCCGCGACCGTCGAAGGACGTCGGCTTCAGGCCCCGGAAGTCCTTCACGCGCGGCAGCGCGATCGTGATCAGCCGGTCCAGGAACTCGTACATCCGATCCTTGCGCAGGGTCACCTTCGCGCCGATCGTCATGCCTTCGCGCAGCTTGAAGCCGGCGATCGAGGTGCGGGCCTTGGTCGGCACGGGCTTCTGGCCGGCGATCTTGGTCAGGTCGGCGATCGCCGCCTGGACCTTCTTGGAGTCGCCCACGGCCTCGCCGATCCCCATGTTCAGGACGATCTTGTCCAGCTTGGGGATCTGCATCTCGTTCGTGTAGCCGAACTCTTCCCTCATCGCCGCCCGGATGCGCGACCGGTATTCGGTCTTCAGCCGCGGCTCGTAAGCTTCGTCAGCCATTGATCACCTCGCCGGTCGTCTTGGCGAAACGGACCTTCTTGCCGCCTTCCATCCGGAAGCCGACGCGGGTCGCCTTGCCCTTGGAATCGACGATGGCCACGTTCGACACGTGGATCGGCGCTTCCTTGTTCTTGATGCCGCCCTGCGGATCGAACTGTGTCGGGCGGGTGTGGCGCTGAACGATGTTCAGGCCTTCGACCAACACGCGCTGTTCCTGCGGCAGCACCTTCAGCACGGCGCCCAGGCGCCCCTTGTCCTTGCCGGTGAGGACCACGACGCGGTCCCCCTTCTTGATCTTCGCAGCCATCACAGCACCTCGGGGGCGAGCGAAATGACCTTCATGTGGTTCTTCGCGCGCAGTTCGCGAGGAACCGGCCCGAAGATGCGGGTGCCGATCGGCTCGCCTTGCTTGTTGACGATCACCGCCGCGTTCTTGTCGAAGCGGATCACCGAGCCGTCCTTGCGCTTGATGCCCTGGCTGGTGCGCACGACGATCGCCTGCAGCACGTCGCCCTTCTTCACGCGGCCGCGCGGAATGGCTTCCTTGACGGAGACCACGATGCGATCGCCGACGCTGGCGTAACGGCGCTTGGCGCCGCCCAGCACCTTGATGCACATGACCCGGCGCGCGCCGGAATTGTCGGCGACGTCCAGATTAGTCTGCATCTGGATCATAGGTTACGATCCCTTACGCTTGCTGGTCCGCGCCGCCCTTAGGCAACACTTCCCAGGTTTTCAGTTTCGACTTCGGCGCGCACTCGATGATGCGGGCGACGTCGCCGGTCTTGTAGGCGTTCGCCTCGTCGTGCGCGTGGTAGCGCTTCGAGCGACGCACGGTCTTCTTCAGCAGCGGGTGCAGCAGGGTGCGCTCCACCTTCACCACCACGGTCTTGTCGCCCTTGTCGGAGACGACAACGCCTTCGAGAATTCGTTTCGGCATCTATCGCTCTCCTCAGGCCTGGGCCTGCTTGGCGCGCAGGACCGTCTTGATGCGCGCGATGTCCTTGCGCACCTGGTCCACGCGGTGGGTCTTCTCGACCTGGCCCGTCGCCTTCTGGAAGCGCAGGTTGAACTGCTCCTTCTTCAGGTTGACGAGCGTCTCGGCCAGCTGATCGGGCGTCATGCCCCGGACTTCATCGATCTTCATCACGCGTGCTCCGCGACGGCGGCGTCGATGCGGGTGACGATGCGGGTCTTGACCGGAAGCTTGGCCGCGCCGAGGCGCAGGGCTTCGCGGGCGACATCGTCCGGCACGCCGTCGATTTCGAACATGATCCGGCCCGGATGGACGCGGGCGGCCCAGTATTCCACCGCGCCCTTGCCCTTACCCATCCGGACTTCGGCCGGCTTGTCGGTGACCGGCACGTCCGGGAAGATGCGGATCCACACCCGGCCCTGACGCTTCATCTGGCGGGTGATCGCGCGGCGGGCCGCTTCGATCTGGCGCGCGGTGATCCGCTCGGGCTCGACCGACTTCAGACCGTAGGAGCCGAAGTTCAGCGTGAAGCCGCCCTTCGCCGTTCCGTGGATCTTGCCCTTGAACTGCTTGCGGTACTTGGTCTTCTTGGGAGACAGCATGACTTCAGTTCCTTAGGCGTTCGCTTGCTCGCGCCGGTCGCGGCGCGGACCGCGCTCACGATCGCCACGCTCGCGGCCGCCGCCCTCGCCCGCCGGGCCGCTTTCGCCGGCCAGGCGCTTGTCGAGCGCCATCGGGTCGTGCTCGAGCACTTCGCCCTTGAAGACCCACACCTTCACGCCGATCACGCCGTAGGTGGTCTTGGCCTCGGTGAAGCCGTAGTCCACGTCGGCGCGCAGGGTGTGCAGCGGCACGCGG
>NZ_DATELG010000310.1:0-17599 GCF_035276905.1 Phenylobacterium sp.
GCTCAGGCGAGCGGCCGAGGAGAGCTGGCGGCTCGTGTAGACTGGCGCACGCGCCGCAACGGCGCCGGTGTCGTGGAGGCGGCCATGCAGTCGCCATCGTCCAGCTCTCGCGGAGCGCTTCGGATCTTTCTCTGTGGCGACGTGATGACGGGCCGCGGCATCGACCAGGTGCTGCCGCATCCGGGCGATCCGCAGCTGCGGGAGGACCACCTCCGCTCCGCCAGGGACTATGTGCGGCTCGCGGAGGCGGCGAGCGGTCCGATCCCCCGCCCGACCGACTTCGGCGAGATCTGGGGGGCCGCCCGCGACCTCTGGCGGAGCATGGCTCCGGACGTTCGGATCATGAACCTGGAGACCGCCGTGACGACGTCGCGGGCGTTCGCTCCGAAGGGCGTCAACTATCGGATGAACCCGGCGAACGCGCCCTGCCTGCGCGCCGCGGCGCCGGACGTGCTGACGCTCGCCAACAACCACGTGCTGGATTTCGGGATAGACGGGCTGAACGACACCCTCAGGGCGCTTTGGTCGGTCGGGATCCGCAGCGCCGGCGCCGGGCGCGACCTGAAAGCGGCGCGGGCGCCGGCCGCGATCGCCGGCGAGTCGGGTCGCCTGCTCGTCTACGCCATGGCCGCGGGCGACAGCGGCGTGCCCGCCAGCTGGTCCGCCGCGAAGGGCAAGCCCGGCGTGGCCTGCACGGGCCTGAGCGAGGCCGCCGCGCACGCCGTCTGCGATCAGATCAAGTCAGAGCGCGCGCCCGGCGACCTCGCTGTCGTCTCGATTCACTGGGGCTCGAACTGGGGCTACGCCGTCCCGCCGGCGCACCGGCGCTTCGCCCACGCGCTGATCGACAGCGGCCAAGTCGCCCTCGTCCACGGGCATTCCTCGCACCATCCCCGCCCGATCGAGGTCCACAGAAACCGATTGATCCTCTACGGCTGCGGCGACTTCCTCAACGACTACGAGGGAATCCACGGCCACGAGGCTTTCCGCAGCGACCTGGTGGCCATGTACTTCGCCGACCTCGCCCCAAAGTCCGGTGAATTGCGCCGCCTGCTCCTCGCGCCCCTCAGGATCCATCGCTTCCGCCTGAACGAGCCGAGCCCTACGCAGGCGGCGTGGATGGCCACGACCCTCAGCCGCGAGAGCCGCGCTCTGGGCGTGGAAGTCGCCGCCGTAGCGCCAAGCCTTCTGGAAGCCGGATGGCGCAAGGACATCGCACAGTCCTCGTTCGCGTTTAAGTAATCGCGGCGTCGCGCACGGCCGCGCGCCCCGAGGTCGCTTGATGGACGAGGTCTTTCATCCAGATTTCCTGATGCTGGACACCATCCGCCGGGCGCAAGGCGAAGTTCTGGCGGCGGTGGGCTATGGGCCGCTGGAGCGTCAATACGACGTCGCCGCCTGCACGCGGCGATGGCGCCTTCGCGACTATGCCGGCGGGACGCGCGCCTCGCTCCTCATGATCGGGGCTCCTATCAAGCGCCCCTATATCTGGGACCTGGCGCCGTCGATCAGCGCCTTGGGCTACTGTCTCGACCAGGGCTTTCGCGTGCACCTGCTCGAGTGGACGGCGCCGAACATCGGCGACGAGCCGATCTGCCTCGACGACTACGTCGAGGCGATTTCCGACGCAGTGAACCGCGTGAAGGCCACGGTCGGCGCCGCCATGCCGATCCTGCTCGGCCATTCGCTCGGCGGCACGCTCGCAGCCGTCTTCGTCGCCCTCGATCCGGCATCCGTGGCGGGGCTGGTCCTGCTGGGGGCCCCGCTATGCTTCGGTGCGGGCACGAGCCGGTTTCGCGACGCGGTCGCCGCACTTCCAGGTTCCGCGCCCGCGCCGAGCGAACTGGTCCCGGGATCGCTTCTCGGTCATGCGAGCGCCCTGGCCGCGCCCGCGGATTTCGTCTGGTCGCGGCTTACGGACGCGGCCTTGAGCAGGCTCGATGCTCAAGCCCTGGAGACTCATCTGCGGGTCGAGCGGTGGGCGCTCGACGAGGTCGCCCTCCCCGGACATTTCATGGGACAGGTGCTGGCGTGGCTTTACCGCGAAGATCGCTTTCGCCGCGGCGTCCTGCCCGTCAAGGGACGCGGCCTGGGACCACGCAATCTCACCACGCCAACGCTAGCGGCCGTCGACGCGGGCGACGGGGTCGTGCCGCTCGCGGCGGTAGAGGAGTTCCTCGCGGCCTCGCCGGCCAGGACGCAGATTGTCGTATACCCGGGCGAAACCGGCGTGGCCCTCCAACACCTCGCCCTGCTGATCGGCCTCCGCGCCCGGGCGACGGTCTGGCCCCAGATCTTCGCATGGATCGACGGCCTGGCTGCAACCGCGCCGCCTCGAGACTAGATTCTCAAGGCTCGCTCTGCACCACATGCTGGCTGACGACCGGCGGGGCCAGGATCATCGCGGTCGCGAACGCCAGCGCCGAGACCGCCGCGAGCAGGGCCGCGGACAGCACCGGCCACATCCGCTCCTTCTTGCGCCGGGGCCTCAGCAGCGCCCGGATGCGCGCGGTCTCGTCGGGCTTGAGCGCAGAATCGGTCATCGCCATCTCGGCAGGATCGCGCCAACCGGAGCCGCGCGCCACGGCGCCCTTGGCTCTGGCGCCCGGAATGCCCCGAGCATGGCCTTGGGCCATGCTCGGGGATTTCAAAGTGGAGCATTTTTTGCGTCGAACCGGCCTCCATTTCGGCGAAAAATGCTCTAGAGAACCCGCATGATCCTGGTGATCGATAACTACGACAGCTTCACCTACAACCTCGTCCACTACCTGAACGAGCTGGGGGCGGAGACGCTCGTCCACCGCAACGACGCGATCAGCGTCGAGCAGGCGCTGGCGCTGAAGCCGCAAGGCGTGCTGCTGTCCCCGGGGCCCTGCACCCCGAACGAGGCCGGCATCTGCCTCGACCTGCTGGCCGCCGCGCCGGAGGACCTGCCGATCCTCGGCGTCTGCCTGGGCCACCAGGCGATGGGCCAGGCCTTCGGCGGCAAGGTGATCCGCGCCCGCCAGCTGATGCACGGCAAGACCAGCCCGATCCACCACACCGGCAAGGGCGTCTTCGCGGGCCTGAAGAACCCCTTTACGGCGACGCGCTACCACAGCCTCTGCATCGAGAAGGAGACCGCCCCGGACGTCCTGGAGGTCACCGCCTGGACCGACGACGGCGAGATCATGGGCGTGCAGCACAGAACACGGCCGATCCACGGGGTGCAGTTCCACCCGGAATCCATCGCCACCGAGTGCGGCCACGAGCTGCTCGCCAACTTCCTCGACCTCGCCGGCGTGAGGCGCCTGGCGGGGGTCTGAACCAGGCCGCCATGTCCGACGCCTTCAAGCCGCTGCTCAGCCGCCTCGCCGACGGCGCGACCCTCTCCGAGGAGGACGCCGGCGAGTTCTTCGCCGCCTGCCTGCGCGGGGAGCCGACGCCCGCCCAGGTCGCCGCCGCTGTGACCGCCATGCGCATGCGTGGCGAGACCGTCGGCGAGATCACCGCCTGCGCCCGGGTCATGCGCCGCGCGGCGGTCATGCTCGACCAGCCGTTCGAGACCATCGACGTCTGCGGCACCGGCGGCGACGGCCTGCACACGCTGAACGTCTCCACCGCCGTGGCCTTCGTGGCGGCCGGCGCCGGGCTGAAGGTCGCCAAGCACGGCAACCGGGCAGTGTCGTCGAAGTCCGGCGCGGCCGACGTTCTGGCGGCGCTCGGCGTCAACATCGCCGCGGCCCCTGCCCTGCAGCTGAAGGCGCTGGACGAGGCCGGCATCTGCTTCATGTTCGCGCCGGCGCACCACGGGGCGATGCGGCATGTGACGCCGATCCGCGCCGAGCTCGGCTACCGGACGATCTTCAACCTGCTGGGGCCGCTGACCAATCCGGCCGGCGCCAAGCGCCAGCTGCTGGGCGTCTACGACACCCGCTGGGTCGAGCCGCTCGCCCGCGTGCTGGGCGCGCTCGGCGCCGAGCGGGCCTGGACGGTGCACGGCCAGGGCATGGACGAGATCACCACCACGGGCGAGACCCAGGTCGCCGAGTGGCGCGACGGCCAGGTGCGGCTGTTCCGCATCACGCCGGAAGCCGTGGGGTTGCCGCGCGCGGCGCTCGCCGATCTCACCGGCGGCCCGCCGGCGGAGAACGCCAAGGCGCTGAAGGAGCTGCTGGCGGGCGCCAAAGGGCCCTACCGCGACATCGTGCTGCTCAACGCCGCGGCCGCCTTCCTCGTCGCCGACAAGGTCGAGACCCTACGCGAGGGCGTGGAGCTCGCCGGCGCGGTGATCGACGACGGCCGGGCGGCGGCCGCGCTCGCGCGGCTGATCGAAACCACCAAGGCCGCGGAGCCCGCATGAGCGACGTCCTCGCCAAGATCGCCGCCTACAAGGCCGGCGAGGTCGCCGAGCGCAAGCGCGCACGCGCGGCCGCGGAGGTCGAGGCCGCCGCCCGCGCCGCCTCCCCGCCCCGCGGATTTCGCGCAGCGCTGGCGCGGGCGCATGCGCCGGGACGGCTCGCGCTGATCGCCGAGATCAAGAAGGCCTCGCCGTCCAAGGGACTGATCCGCGAGGACTTCGACCCGCCGGCGCTGGCCCGCGCCTATGAGGCGGGGGGCGCAGCCTGCCTGTCGGTGCTGACCGATGCGCCGAGCTTCCAGGGGGCGGACGACTACCTCGCCGCCGCCCGCGCGGCGGTCGCCCTGCCCTGCATCCGCAAGGACTTCCTGGTCGATCCCTGGCAGGTGGCGGAGTCCCGCGCCTTGGGCGCCGACGCCATCCTGGTCATCCTGGCCATGGTCGACGACGCCGTGGCCGGCGCCCTGATCTCGGAGGCCAAGCGGTTCGGCATGGATGCGCTGGTCGAGGTCCACGACGAGGCCGAGATGACCCGCGCCGGCGGCCTGGGCGCCGACCTCGTCGGCGTCAACAACCGCGACCTGCGCAGCTTCGTGACCGACCTGGCGGTCACCGAGCGGCTGGCGGCGCGCGCGCCGAGGAACGCGCTCCTGGTCACCGAGAGCGGCATCTTCACCGCCGCCGACGCCGCCCGCCTCGAGCGCTGCGGCGCCCGCGCCATGCTGGTCGGCGAGAGCCTGATGCGCCAGCCGGACGTCACGGCGGCGACTCGGGCGCTGCTCGCCCCGGCGGCCTAGAACCGGCGCCGCGATTCGGCGGCGCTCGCGGCTCCGCCTTGGCCGATCGCGACAAATGTTAACAAACTCAAAGCCTTATCCCCTATCTGGGGGCAGCGGCCGCGGTAACTTGACATTAACCAGGAACGCTTAGAGAACATTTTACAACGTTAGCGCTTTGTTCTCGGAGCGCCCGGTCGTAAGGTGTCGTCGCCATGCTCACCCGCAAGCAGCACGAATTGCTTATGTTCATCCATGAGCGGATCAAGGAGACCGGGGTCTCCCCCTCCTTCGACGAGATGAAGGAAGCGCTCGATCTGGCGTCGAAGTCGGGCATCCACCGGCTGATCACCGCGCTGGAGGAGCGGGGCTTCCTGCGTCGCCTGCCGCATCGCGCCCGGGCGCTGGAGGTGGTGAAACTGCCGCAGCAGGCCACCGCCGCCGCGCCGCCCAAGGGCCGCGCGCCGTTCAAGCCGCAGCTGGTCGAGACCAGCCAGCCGATGTCGACGGCCGCCAACGACAGCCGCGAGTTGCCGATCCTCGGCCGCATCGCCGCGGGCACGCCGATCGAGGCGATCCAGCAGGAGCGCGACCGCCTGCCGGTGCCGGAGGCCATGCTGGGCGCGGGCGAACACTTCGTGCTGGAGGTCCAGGGCGACTCGATGATCAACGCCGGCATCCTCGACGGCGACTTCGTGGTCATCCGCCGCACCGACGCGGCCAACTCCGGCGACATCGTGGTGGCCCTGGTGATGGGCGAGGAAGCCACCCTGAAGCGCCTGCGCCGCAAGGGCGCCTCGATCGCGCTGGAGGCCGCCAACCCGGCCTATGAGACGCGGATCTTCGGCCCCGACCAGGTGGCCGTGCAGGGCAAGCTGGTCGGCCTGATCCGCCGCTATCATTGAGCTCGCGAGAACCGTGGGCTCACGAGGGCGTTACCCGCCCCGCCGGACACCTCGATCCGGCTTTCAAGGGAGCACCTCGGATGCGGATCATCACCGCCGCGGCCATCGCCGCCCTCGCCCTGTCCAGCGCCGCCTGCAACAAGGCGTCCCACGCCCAGAAGGCTGAAGAAAGCGCCAGCACGGCGACCCAGGACGCCGCCGCAGCCCAGGCCGCGGCCGACGCCAGCAAGGCCGCTGCGATGCCGCAGGCGGCTGCGAACAGCGCCCAGGATGCGGCCAAGCACGCCGACCAGGCCGCCGACGCCGCCAAGGACGCCACGGGCCAGGCCAACGCGGCGGCCAAGGACGCTCAGCCACGGTACTAGCCGACAGCTAGGTCGCCGGCAGCCGGCCCCCGAGGCCGCGCTCGCCAGACGGCAGGTCGCCGGAGACGCCCCCGCGCCTCCGGCGATGCCAGGCGGTGTTCAGAGCGCCTCGACGATAGTCGCGTTGGCGACGCCGCCGCCTTCGCACATCACCTGCAGGCCGTAGCGCTTCTTCTGGTTGCGCAGGGCGTGGATTAGCTGGGTCATCAGCTTGGCGCCGCTCGCGCCGAGCGGGTGGCCCAGCGCGATGGCGCCGCCGTTGACGTTCATCTTGGCGTGGTCGGCGCCGGTGTTCTTCAGCCACGACAGCGCCACGGCGGCGAAGGCCTCGTTGACCTCGAACAAGTCGATGTCGTCGAGCTTCATGCCCGCCCGCTCCAGCACCTTCCTGGTCGCCGGCGCCGGCTCCTCCAGCATGATCACCGGATCGCCGGCCGTCACCGCCATGGCGTGCACGCGAGCCAACGGCGTCAGGTTGTGCTGCTTCAGGGTCTTTTCGTTGACCACCAGCAGGGCGGCCGAGCCGTCGGTCATCTGGCTGGCGTTGCCGGCGGTGACCGAGCCGCCCTCGGTCACCGGTTTCAGGGTGGCCATGGTCTCCAGCGAGGCGTCGTAGCGCACGCCCTCATCGGTGTCGAAGACGCCGTCCGGGGTGGTGATCGGCACGATCTCGCCCTTGAAGACGCCCGCCTTTATCGCCGCCGCGGCGCGCTGGTGGCTGGTGAGCGCGAACGCGTCCATCTGCTCGCGGGTGAAGCCGTACTTGTCGGCGATCATCTGGGCGCCGACGAACTGGCTGGGCTCCGGCGCCCCGACCCGCTTCTGGATCGCCTCGCTCCAGGGCGCGGCGCCGACGCCGGCGTCGGCGAAGAACTTGATGTTGCCGCCCATCGGCGCGCGGCTCATGTGCTCGACACCCATGGCCACCACCATGTCCTGGGTTCCCGACATCACCGCCTGGGCCGCGAACTGCAGCGCCTGCTGCGAGGAGCCGCACTGGCGGTCGACGGTCACCGCCGGCACGCTCTGCGGCAGGCTGGAGGCCAGCACCACGTTGCGGGCGAAGGCGAAGCTCTGCTCGCCGCCGTTGGTGACGCAGCCGACGATGACGTCGTCGATCGCCGCCGGATCGACGCCCGCCCGCTCGACGAGCGCGCTCAGGACCGCGCCGCCGAGATCGGCCGGGTGCACGCCGATCAGCGAGCCCTTGCGACGCCCCCCTGCGCTACGGACTGCCGCTGCAATGTAAGCTTCCGCCATTTTCAATCTTCCTTCAGGAACCGAGGCGCGCGCTTTTCGAGGAAGGCGGTCACGCCCTCCTGGCCCTCGTAGTTGCGGGACTGGTCGGAGATCACCCGGCTTTCCAGCTGGAGCTGGCTCTCCAGGGTGTTGGAGGTGCTCTCGACCAGCATCTTGCGGGTCGCGCCCAGCGCAGCGGTCGCGCCCTTGGCCAGGTCGCCGGCGACCTTGGCGGTCTCCGCCGCGAGCGTTCCGGCCTCGACCACGCGGGTGACGAGGCCGAGGCTCGCGGCCTCTTCCGCCCGCACCTTGCGGTTGGTGAGGCACAGTTCCTGGGCGCGGCGCAGGCCGATCAGCCGCGGGAGCAGCCAGGTCGCGCCGCCGTCGGGCGTGAGGCCGATGCCGGTGTAGGCGAGGCTGAAGCTGGCGGTCGGCTCGGCGAGCGCTATGTCGCCGAGGATCGCCAGGCCGATGCCCGCGCCCGCGGTCGAGCCGTTGATCGCCGTCACCAGCGGCTTGTCCATCCGCGCGAACACCGAGATCGCCGAATGCAGGTAGGTGGTGATCTCGCGCAGGAACTCCGGCAGGGCTTCGCCGGCCGCGGCGAAGGCGGCCATGTCGCCCCCGCCGCAGAACAGCTTGCCCGCGCCGGTGAGCACGACGCAGCGGATCGCGGCGTCCCCCTCGCAGCGGATGGCCAGCTCCATCAGCTCGCGCGACATCGGGATGTCGAGCGCGTTGCCGACCTCCGGCCGGTTCAGGGTGATCGTCGCGACCGGCCCGTCGACCTCGAAGAGGACGCCGTTAGCCATCTTATTTCGGAGCCATGCGGATGGCGCCGTCAAGGCGGATGACCTCGCCGTTCAGCATCGGGTTGTCGATGATGGCGGCGGCGAGCTTGGCATACTCCTCCGGCTTACCGAGCCGGCTCGGATGCGGCACCATCTTGCCGAGGCTGTCCTGGGCGGGCTGCGGCAGGCCGAGCAGCATCGGCGTCAGGAAGATGCCCGGGGCGATGGTCATGACGCGGATCAGATGCTGCGACAGGTCGCGCGCGATCGGCAGGGTCATGCCGACCACGCCGCCCTTGGACGCCGAATAGGCCGCCTGGCCGATCTGGCCGTCATAGGCGGCGACCGAAGCGGTGTTGATGATCACGCCCCGCTCCTCGCCGATCGGCTCGGCCTGCGCCAGGCGGGCGGCGAACTGGGCGATCATGGTGAAGCTGCCGAGCAGGTTGACCTCGATCGTCTTGCGGAAGATCTCGGCGGAGTGCGGCACGTTCTCGCGGCCGACGGTCTTCACGGCCGGGGCGACGCCGGCGCAGTTGACCAGCACCCGGGCCACGCCGTTGGCGGCCTGGGCGGCGTCGAGAGCCGCGGCCACGTTCGCCTCGTCGGCGACGTTGACCTTCCGAAAGCTCGCGCCGATGTCCTTGGCGTGCGCCTGGCCGACTTCCTCGTTGAGGTCGAAGATCGTGACCTTGGCGCCGGCGTCGGCCAGCATCTTCGCGGTCGCGCCGCCCAGCCCCGAAGCGCCGCCCGTGACGATGGCGGCAATCCCTTTCAAATCCATGAGAGCACTCCTTTTAGGGCTGGTCAGGCGCCCGCCTACGCGGCGGGCTGGAAAACAAGCAACACCGTACGCAAACGCGCGAGCGAATCTTGCGGCGTGGATACGTCTCTTGCGGCGTGGATACGTCGTCCTGCCGGGCGGATAAATCCCCGACGCGGCGACTTGCCATCGACGGCGACCTCAGGCGTATCCAGGAGCGGTGCAAACAATTGTGCGCGGCTTGGAGCGACGAGATGACGACGGCCAGCAACCTGCCCCAGTTCAAGACGATCGCGCTGAGCCGCCAAGGCCGCCTGCTGACGATCATCCTCAACCGGCCCGAGACCCTGAACGCGGTCAACTTCGACATGCACGAGGAGCTGATCGAGGTCCTGCAGTTCGCGGCCGCCGACCTGGACTCCGACGTGCTGCTCCTCACCGGCGCCGGACGCGCCTTCTCCGCCGGCGGAGACCTCGATCACCTGGCGCGCAACGCCGCCAATCCGGAGCTGTTCGACCAGGAGGCCCGTGCCGCCAAGCGTATCGTCTTCACCCTGCTCGACATCGAAAAGCCTGTGGTCTGCCGGATGAACGGCCACGCGGTCGGCCTGGGCGCGACGCTGGCCCTGCTCTGCGACGTCATCTTCGCCGCCGACGGCGCCAAGATCGGCGACCCGCACGTCAATGTCGGCCTGGTGGCCGGCGACGGCGGCGCGATCCTCTGGGCGCACCGCATCGGCCTGACGCGGGCCAAGGAATACCTGCTGACCGGCGACCTCCTGACCGCGAAGCGCGCCGAGGAGATCGGCCTGATCAACCACTGCGTCCCGCCCGAGGAGCTGGACGCCCAGGTCGACGCCTTCTGCCAGAAGCTGCTGAACGGGGCGACGCGCGCGATCCGCTACACCAAGATCCTGACCAACCTCGAGCTGAAGCGCACCGCCCACGCCCTGATGGACGCCGGCATCGCCTACGAGACTCTCTCCGTGCGCGGCGCCGACCATCGTGAGGCGATCCAGGCGCTGAAGGAAAAGCGCAAGCCGAACTTCACGGGGACGTAATAGATGCTCCCCCTTTGGGGGAGCTGCCAGCGGAGCTGACTGAGGGGGCTTCCGCTCAGAATTTGCAGCGGACTGCATCTGAGCGGAAGCCCCCTCCGGCCCTACGGGCCACCTGCCCCGAGGGGGGAGGATCAGATGCGAAGGGGCGTTCGTGCGCATTTCCGCAGACCGCCTCTCCCCGCCAATCCTCAGACCAGCTCCACCGCCATCGCGGTGGCTTCACCACCGCCGATGCACAGACTGGCGAGGCCGCGCTTCAGGCCGCGGTTTTCCAGGGCGGCGATCAGGGTCGCCAGGATCCGCGCGCCGCTGGCGCCGATCGGGTGGCCGAGCGCGCAGGCGCCGCCGTTGACGTTCAGCTTCTCTTCCGGGATCTGCAGCTCGCGCTGGGCGATCATGGCGACCACGGCGAAGGCCTCGTTGACCTCGAACAGGTCGACGTCCTCGACGGTCCAGCCGACCTTCTTCAGCAGCTTCTGCATCGCCGGCACGGGCGCGGTGGTGAAGAGGCCGGGCTCGTGGGCGTGGGCCTCGTGGCCGACGACCTTGGCGACGATCGGCATGCCGAGCTTCATGGCCACGCTCTGGCGGGTCATGACCAGCGCCGCCGCGCCGTCCGAGATCGAGGACGAGTTGGCCGGGGTGATGGTGCCGTCCTTGACGAAGGCCGGCTTCAGCGACGGGATCTTCTCCGGCTTGGCCTTGCCCGGCTGCTCGTCGGTGTCGATCACCACCTCGCCCGCGCGGCCCTTCACGGTGACCGGAGCGATCTCGCGCTTGAAGGCGCCGCTCTCGATCGCCGCCTTGGCCTTGGACAGCGAGCCCAGGGCGTACCTGTCCTGGTCCTCGCGGGTGAACTGGTACATTCGCACCGCGTCCTCGGCGAAGGCGCCCATGGCCTTGCCAGGCGTGTAGGCGTCTTCCAGGCCGTCCATCATCATGGTGTCGACGATGGTGTCGTGGCCAATGCGGGCGCCGCCGCGGTGCTTCGGCAGGGCGTAGGGGGCGTTGGTCATGCTCTCCATGCCGCCCGCGACGATGACGTCGGCGCTGCCGGCGGCGAGCGCGTCGTAGGCCATGATCGCGGCCTGCATGCCCGAGCCGCACATCTTGTTGACGGTGGTGGCCTGGGCGTTGATCGACAGGCCGCCGCCGAGGCCCGCCTGGCGCGCCGGGGCCTGGCCCAGACCCGCGGGCAGCACGCAGCCCATGAAGATCCGCTCGACCGCGGCCGGATCCACCTTGGCCCGCTCGACGGCGGCGCGCACGCAGACCGCGCCGAGGTCGGTCGCCTTCACGCCCGTGAAGTCGCCCTGGAAGCCGCCCATCGGCGTGCGGGCGTAGCCGGCGATGACGACGGGATCAGCAGCATCAGCGGCGGTCATGGGAAGAGCTCCACAGGGATGTTCTGAAACCGGCTGGTCGGCGGGTTACTGATGAGTATATTGTCCGTCCGTCGGCCGGGTCAATCGACCTGGACGAAAGTCCGGAGCCGAAGCCCCAAAGTGAACCCCTGACGTGAACCACTCGCCTTTCCGCACCGCCGCCGAACGCCAGGCCGAGCGCGAGCAGAAACGCGAGGCGGTGCTGCGCGCGGCCGTGGCGATGTTCAACAGCCGCGGCTTCCACACCACCTCGCTCGACGACGTGGCCGCGAGCCTCGGCGTCAGCAAGCCCACCATCTACCACTACCTCGGCAACAAGGATCAGGTGCTGCTGGAGTGCGTGACCCGCGGCGTCGAGCAGCTGCGCGCGGCCGCCGACGCCGTGCGGGCCGTGCCCGGGACCGGCTTCGACCGGCTGGGCGAGTATCTGCGCCGCTACGCCGAGATCATCATGGACGATTTCGGCCGCTGCGTAATCCGCACCGACCACGAGCAGCTCTCCGAGGAGAGCTCGCTCCGCTTCCGCGCGCTGAAGCGCGATGTCGACAAAGCGATGCAGGGGCTGATCGCCGAGGGGATCGCCGACGGCTCGATCGCCCCCACCGACGTCAAGCTGGCCGGCTTCACCCTGGCCGGCGCCCTGAACTGGCCGGCCCGCTGGCACAAGCCGGACGGACGGCTCACGCCTGAGGAGGTCGCAACCCGGATGGTCGACATCCTCATGCGCGGCCTGGCGCCCAGGTGATGTCTATTCCGCGCGCCCATGTTCGGTTGACAAGCCGGACGGCGACTATCTACTCGCCAGTAACTTACTGACCGTCGAGTTCTCTCAAAGGATTTCCGACATGGCTCTCCGCACGCGCTTCACTGAGCTGGTGGGCATCGAGCATCCGATCGTCCAGGGAGGCATGATGTGGGTCGGCCGCGCCGAGCTGGCGGCGGCGGTGTCCAACGCGGGCGGCCTCGGCATCCTCACCGCCCTGACCCAGCCCTCGCCCGACGACCTGCGGCGCGAGATCGACCGCTGCCGATCGATGACCGACAAGCCGTTCGGCGTCAACCTGACCATCCTGCCCTCGGTCAACCCGCCACCCTACGCGCAGTACCGCAAGGCGATCATCGACTCCGGCGTGAAGATCGTCGAGACCGCCGGCCACAAGCCGCAGGAGCACGTCGACGATTTCAAGGCCCGCGGCATCAAGGTCGTGCACAAGTGCACCGCGGTCCGCCACGCGCTCTCGGCCGAGCGGATGGGCGTGGACGCCATTTCGATCGACGGCTTCGAATGCGCCGGCCACCCCGGCGAGGACGACATCCCGGGCCTGATCCTGATCCCGGCGGCGGCCGACAAGGTGAAGATCCCGATGATCGCCTCGGGCGGCTTCGGCGACGGCCGCGGCCTGGCCGCGGCGCTGGCTCTGGGGGCGGACGGGATCAACATGGGCACCCGCTTCTGCGCCACCGCCGAGGCCCCGATCCACCGGAAGATCAAGGAATTCCTGGTCGCCAACGACGAGCGGTCGACCAACCTGATCTTCCGCAAGTTCCACAATACCGGCCGGGTGGCGAAGAACGCGATCTCCGACAGGGTGGTGGAGATCTCCGCCCGTCCGGAAGCGGTGTTCGAGGACATCCGCGACTATGTCTCCGGCGCCAAGGGCCGGGTTGCGCTGGAGACCGGCGACATCGATGCAGGCCTCGTCTGGGCCGGCCAGATCCAGGGCCTGATCCACGACATCCCGACCTGCGACCAGCTGGTCAAGCGGATCGTCCGCGACGCCGAGCAGATCATCCGTGGACGGTTGGCCGGCATGCTGGCGGCCCCCGAACCGGCGCTCTAAGGACACGGTCGGCAAAACTTTCCGCCGACGGCCTTTCCAACCCCGGCTCCGCGGCCGAATCTCCGCCATAGTCGCGCCGCGCGGTCGCCCTTTCCGGCCGCGCCCGGGGGAGGTCGAGATGCCGCGGAACGCCCTGATCGCGATCAGCCTGGCCGTGGCGCTCGCGCCCGCGACGACGCTGGCGGCCTCCAGTCCGTTCGACAGCGTGGTGGTTTTCGGCGACAGTCTGAGCGACAGCGGCAACCTGTCGATCGCCATCGGCGCGCCGCAGGTCATGCGGTTCACGACCAATCCGGGCACGGTCGCGCTCGAGAACGTCGCCGCCCGCTATGGCCTGACGCTGGCCCCGTCCCTCGCCGGCGGAACCGACTTCGCCTATGGCGGAGCGGGCGTGCTGCAGAACTCGCCGGACGCCCTGCCGCAGACGGTGACGATCAGCAGCCAGGCGAACAGCTACCTCGCCGCTCATGCCGCGCTCGATTCGCGGACGCTCTACGCCGTGTTCGGCGGCTCCAACGACCTCTTCTACCACATCACCGCCGCCGGCGCGGGGCAGGTGGCCGACCAGTTGATCGCCCAGGCCACGGCGGGCCTGTCGCCGAGCGCTGCGGCGACGGTGGCGGCTCAGATCCGCGGCCAGATCGCAGCCATCGCCGGCGTCGCCTCGGTCGAGACGTCCGACCAGGCCATGCAGGGCGCGACAGCCTCGGCGCAGGCGGAGCTTTCGATCATCAACCGGCTGCAGGCGGCGGGGGCGACCCGCATCCTGGTGGTCAACGTCCCCGACCTCGGCCTGACGCCAGCCGCCAACGCCGCCGGCGCCCAGGTTCAGGCTCTCTCGGCGGCCGTGTCCGCCGCCTACGACGCCCAGATCAACGCCGGCCTCGCCGGCCGCAAGGGCGTGGTTCCGGTCAACACCTTCCTGCTGCTGCGCGAGGTGGTCGCCGATCCGGCGCGCTACGGCTTCGTCAACGCCACGACGCCGGCCTGCACGAGCGACAGCGCCTTCACCTGCACGCCTTCGACCCTGGTCGAGCCGGGCGCGGGCTCGACCTACGTCTTCGCCGACGACGTCCACCCGACGAGCGCCACCCACCTGGCCTTCGCCCAGGCGATCGTCTCCGAGCTGACGGCGCCCGGTCAGATGTCGCTGCTGTCCGCCGCCCCGCTGGCCTTCGCCCGCGACCAGCGCGCGGCGGTCGCCGGCGAACTGGACGCCGAGATGCGCCCCGGCGCCCAGGACGGCGTGCGCCTCTACGTCGTCAGCCGCGCCGGGCGGCGCCACGTCGACGGCGACCTTTACGCGCCCAAGGCCCGCAGCGACGACCAGTCGGCGACCTTCGGCCTGATGACGCGCCTGGACGACCTCTCCGTCGGCGCCGCCGTCACGACATCGCAAAGCGTGACCCGGCTGAGCGGCGGCGTCGGCCAGTTCAAGCCTCAGGGCGTGCTGGGCGAGGTCTATGGCCAGTACCGCTTCTCGCACGGTGGCTGGCTGACGGCCGAGGCCAACGTCGGCAATGTCGACCTCGACGACGTCCAACGCACGTTCACGATCGGCGCGGCGCAGCGCTTCGAGCTCTCCACGGGCGAAGCGAGCGTCTACGGCGTCGCGCTCGAGGGCGGGCGCTGGTTCACGGCCGCCGGCGGCCGATATGGACCGTTCGCCGCCCTGAGCTACGACCACACGCGCGTCAACGACATCGTCGAGCAAGGCTCCGACGCCACCGCCATGTGGTTCGCCGCCCAGAGTCGCGAGGCGCTGATCGCCAAGCTCGGCTGGAAGCTGGAGGCCGACTGGACCTGGGGCGGAATCGGAGTGCAGCCCAGCCTGACGGTGGCCTATGGCCACGACTTCAAGGCCGACCGCAATTCCGTGACGGCGGGGCTCGTGACCCTGAACGGCGAGTTCGACATGCCGGGCTACGCGCCCGAGAAGGACTGGGGCGAGGTCACGGCCAGGCTGGGCGCCGACCTTGGGGCCGGCTTCCGCGCGCAGGTGGAGTACGAGGGCCGCTACGGCGACCGCTCGCACGACAACCTCGGCTCGGTCGGAATAAGCTATAACTTTTAAGGCGGCGGCGCCCCGGCAACCGCGCTGACGACGTCGAACCGCGGGAGGTTTCGATGAACGACAATCGAGACAGGCCGGCCTGCTGCGTAATCCGCACGGAGCGGGCGGGATGAAGGCCGCCTCGATCCTCGACTACCGGGAGCTCGCGCGCCGAAGGCTGCCGCCCTTCCTCTTCGAGTACATCGACGGCGGCGCCTACGCCGAGGTGACGCTCAGGCGCAACGTCGAGGATCTCGAACGGATCGCGCTGCGCCAGCGGGTGCTGCACGACGTCTCCGCGCTCGACGTCACGACCGAGCTGTTTGGTCAGAAGCTCGCCTTGCCGGTGGCGCTCTCGCCGGTGGGCCTTTCGGGCATGTACGCTCGGCGCGGCGAGGTGCAGGCTGCCCGCGCCGCCGAAGCCGCAGGCGTTCCGTTCTGCCTCTCGACCGTCTCGGCCTGCCCGCTGGACGAGGTGGCGCGCGGGGTCACCAAGCCGTTCTGGTTCCAGCTCTATATGATCCGCGACCGCGCCTTCATGCGCGACCTGCTGGCCAAGGCGCGCGAGCTGAACTGTTCGGCGCTGGTCTTCACCGTCGACATGCCGGTGCCGGGGGCGCGCTACCGGGATTACCGGACCGGCTTCAACGGAGCGCCGGGTCTCATGGGGACGCTCTGGCGCTTCTGGCAGGCCGCGCAGCATCCGGCCTGGGCTTGGGACGTGGGCTTGAACGGCCGGCCGCACGTCCTGGGCAATGTCGCCCCCGTGCTGAAGGGCAAGATGGGCTTCGGCGACCTCTTCGGCTGGGTAGGCGCCAACTTCGACCCGAGCATCTCCTGGAAGGACCTGGAGTTCCTTCGCGCCGAGTGGAAGGGGCCGCTGATCATCAAGGGCGTGCTGGACGTCGAGGACGCGCGCGAGACGGTGAAGCTGGGGGCTGACGGTCTGGTGGTGTCGAACCATGGCGGCCGCCAGCTTGACGGCGTGCTCTCGACCGCACGCGCGCTGCCGCCGATCGCAGAGGCTGTCGGCGACCGGATCACCGTGCTTGTCGACGGCGGCGTGCGCTCGGGTCTCGACGTGGTGCGTATGCTGGCGCTGGGCGCCAAGGGCGTGCTGCTCGGCCGCGCCTGGGCCTATGCCCTGGCCGGCGGCGGCCAGGCCGGCGTCGCCCACATGCTGCGGCTGATAGAGGCGGAGATGCGCGTGGCCATGGCGCTGACGGGGGTGACCTCGGTGGCCGGGATCACCCGCGACATGCTGGCGGAATAGCTTCCGCCCCCGTTCGAGCGTTTCCAATGCGGAGACCGTGAGGATGAACGCTTCGGATCATTCCGCCGCTGGACGCTATTTGAGCGGCTTCGGCAACAGCTTCGCCAGCGAGGCGATCCCGGGCGCCCTGCCCATCGGGCGCAACTCGCCGCAGCGCGTCCCGTTCGGCCTCTACGCCGAGCAGCTGTCCGGCACGGCCTTCACCGCGCCGCGGCGCGAGAACCGTCGCGCGTGGCTCTACCGCCTGCGCCCGACCGCCGGCCACGGCGCCTACGCCCCCTACCCCGCGACGCATCGGCTGCGTTCGGCCCCGTTCGGCGACGGGCCGGTCACGCCGAACCGCCTGCGCTGGGATCCCCTGCCGCTCGGACTGGCCGACGGGGACTTCATCGACGGCCTCTTCACCTTCGGCGGCAACGGCGACGTGGGCCAGGGCGCCGGCATGGCGGTGCACGAATTCCTGGCCGGCCGGTCGATGCGCGGACGGGTGTTCCAGAACTCCGACGGCGAGATGCTGATCGTGCCGCAGCAGGGCCGGCTTGGCCTCGCCACCGAGTTCGGCCGCCTCGACGTGGCGCCCGGGATGATCGCCGTGATCCCGCGCGGAGTCCGCTTCCGCGTGGAACTGACCGACGGCCCGGCCCGCGGCTACGTCTGCGAGAACTATGGCGCGGCCTTTCGCCTGCCGGACCTGGGGCCGATCGGCTCCAACGGCCTGGCCAGTCCGCGCGACTTCGAGGCGCCCGCGGCCGCGTTCGAGGACGACGAGACGCCGACCGAGGTGGTGCAGAAGTTCCAGGGCGGCCTT